>CAZJNY010000147.1:0-9376 GCA_964547405.1 uncultured Flavihumibacter sp.
CCAAATCTGCATAACAGGCACCGGTTGAAATTGTAGGTAGAGAAAATCCCCAATCCGAAGAACGATCGAGAAACTGGTAACCATTCACGCCTTCAAATATGGTATTTGGAACAGCACCATCAGGCATTTTTTCCAGTTTATCGCGATCATAGGAACGCATTTCCTCTGCTTTGTGTAAACTGGCCTGGTGGGAAGCGTATTTTAAAAAATCAATATTGTTTGGACGTTTTACAATTCCGTTGGACACGAAGAGATCCCGCCAGCCATCATTATTAAAGTCTGCCAGGAGCGGCGACCAGCTCCAGTCTGTTGCTGCTACTCCTGCATACAAACCTATATCAGCAAACAAGGCTCCTTTGTTAATATTTATCTGAACCGCATTACGGGAAAACTGCGGATGATAGGCCCATTGCCGTTGTTTGTGTTCATAAATGGAAAGGGGATCATCTGACAAGGATTCTTTCAGTATTTTTTCAGTTGCCGGTAGCATATCCGCAGTAAACAAATCCGGATATCCATCGTTGTTGATATCCGCGGCATCAGCGCCCATGGAAAAGCGGCTCTCATGCGCAAATGCCTCTTTATTACATTCCCGGAAACGGCCATTACCCAGGTTGAGGTAATAATAATCCTCTTCATGAAAATCATTACTGACATAAATATCCGGCCATCCGTCTCTGTTGAAGTCAGCTGTAATAGCATTTAGGCCATAACCTATTAAACTGCTGAAGATGCCTGCTTCCTGGCTCACATCAATAAACCTCGACCGATCATTCCGTAATAGTTTATCCCCTGCTGCTGAATCCGTTTTATAACGCATGGAGGAATCCTGCATACTGGCATTTGAATGAACAGAATGATTGACAATAAAACAGTCCAGATCACCATCGCGGTCATAATCGAAAAATAATGCCTGTGTGTTTAACCCCTCTATATCCAAACCATACAACGCAGCTTCTTCTTTAAACTGATTATTACCTTGGTTGATAAAGAGTTGATTGCGCCCTTCAAAATTGAGCAACCCGCCAACTGAACTCAGGTAAATATCCAGGAGGCCATCACTGTTCACATCTGCCATGGTAACGCCGGTATTCCAGTTACCGGAACCAGCCACACCGGCTGTTGCCGTAATATCTTCAAATTGCAGGTTTCCTTTATTGAGGTACAATTTATTTCCCTGCTGGTTGGATACAAAGTACAGATCATCCAGTCCATCATTATTGATATCCCCTGCTGCCACGCCACCGCCATTGTAGAAATAGAGGTAATCAAAAATATTGGGCTTTCCATAGGGGTCTATTTCATTGTTAAAATCAATTCCGGTTTGGCTGGTTGTTCGCAATTGAAACAGGGTTGGCCGGGACACAGACTGGCATCCCCAACCAAGAAACAAAACGATGCTATAAAAAAATATACTGCGCATAATAAAAAAAAGTCGGCTGCAGATGCAGCCGACGGAAACCAAACCAACTGCTAATTGGTGTATGAGAAAAGAACCATTTTTATTTGATCAATTGGTTCACCCGAACGGTCCAGGTTCTTACAGAACCATCAGCCGCTCTTATCTGGTATTTACGAGCCTGGGAGAAATCGCCCGGTACACCGGGACGAGGAGCTCCTTCAATAGCAGACATGGTTGCTGCTGTTGAAATATTGGACATAAATACAAGATTTGTAAGATTTACTTTATCCCTTTCTGCCGCGTTAAACGATCCACTGGCTGCAGGAACCTGCACATCAAAGATGGCAGAATCAGTTGCCGCGCCGGGATTGTCTTCCAGGCGTTTAAATTGCTTGGCTGAAATATTCAGGTTTACAATTCTGACAACCGGACTACCACCAGAACTAGCAGCAGGATCTTCAAACCGGTATTCCATAAACACATCGGTTATGAAAGCATCCTTGAATTTCGGCAGGTTATCATCCAGTCCCGATTTGAGACAGGAACTCAAAGAGAGCAGCAGCCCTGCTAATGCGATACTATACAATTTTTTCATACATAGATTCATTTAAGAGTTACCAGTTTGGATTCTGTTCTAAGCTACCGTGCCGAATAATTTGTGAATTCTGGATGGGTAATAAATACCTTCTGGTTTCATCAAAGACACGAACATCATTCTGATTGAAATTGATTACTTCGATGCGATATCCGTTCCGGTTGGTGTTTATTTCCATGAAGGTGGGTGCTTCTTCCAGTTCCGGAATCGTGCTGTTAGCAGGTAAGCCATGGTTGGCATCACCACCGTATTTGCCCCAGCGCAGCAGGCTCCAGTAATAATCCTTCTCCTTGAATAATTCCACCCGTCGTTCTCTTTTATAATCCGTCCATGCCTGGGCAGCACTGGTTGCGGTTGATGCAGGAAGTCCGCCATGAAACTCTCTTGTAATATTGAAAGTTTGTACAGCTTCCGCGATTTTACCCTGGCGCAGCAAGGCTTCCGCTTTGTTTAAATATACCCGCCCCATTCTAAAGATCACCCAATGGTAATCCGTATTCACATTGAAGAAAGGTCTGGGTGCTATATTGCTGTAGATCCCCTTGCGGAAAAAGGTATTGGTGATTTGTGTACAGCAAAAAGAATTAAGAGACCCTTTAATAAGCCGGTGGAGGTTTCCGTTTCTATTGGTAGTAACCAGCTCACCGTACCATTGCGTTGAATCATATACAATAGAAGCCGCCAGTCGCTTGTCGCGGTTGTTGTAAATGATACTGTTAATTGAACCATTTCCGGTAATCACAGCACTGTCTGCAAAGGAAGAAGCTCGTTTGGAAATATTAGCCGTGTACTGCGAGGTTTCATCCCATTTAACTGCTTTGGTAGGATCTGCTTCATCAATTGCCAGATAATCATCCAGCAGATTTTGGGTAGGTGAATAACGACCCCAGTTTTCAAACACTTTATCCTGCTTGAATAATGGCGTTCCTCCGCGAAGGTTCAGGTCATCATTGTTGACATTGGGAAGCGCTTCCTGCATGTCAGCCATGGAGGATACTACCGTATTGGATTTATCCCTGTAAAAACCAAGGATTACCTCAGAAGAAAAGCGTTGCTTCTCATTAAAAATCCCTTCGTAATCAGCCTGCAGTGCATGTTTGCCACTGTTGATAACAGCATCCGCTGCATCAATGGATTGTTGGTAATAGGCATTCTCACCTGTATAAGCAGCCGCCTGCAATGCCACTTCAGATTTCAATGCCAGGGCTGCTGTTTTGGAAGCAAGTCCGGATGGGGCTGTCTCCGGCAATCCAGCAATGGCATCATCAATATCCTGCATGATCAGGGTGTAGGTTTCCGCAGGACTGTCTGTTTGGGGAAGCGCAAAATTTTCTTCGCTTTCTGTCAATACGCGGTCTACATATACCACCCTGCCGAAACGACGGGCTAACCAGAAATAAGTCATTGCGCGCAGGAATTTACCATGTCCAACGAGTTCCGCTTTCTCGGCAGGCGTCAGGTTTGAACTTTCCGCTTTTTCAATGATGATATTACATCTGCGGATACGTCCGAACTGGTTGAAGCCATAATCATCATCCCGGGTAATCTGGTCTCTTGTAAAGCCATTCCCATCACTTGCGATGATGTTATTGGTCCAAACCTCATCTGCCACGTAATTGGTATATAAATTCAATACATCACCATAGGTGCCGTTTACAAATACCATTGCATTGTTCTTTGAGCTCCATACGGCCAGTTCGTCGAACTTATCAAAAGGCCGGGTCTCATCTAATTTTTTACAGGACACTCCTACTACCATCATTAGCAAGAGGAAGAGCCCTATTTTACTATATGTTTTTTTCATACAATCATTTTGTTGTTTCACTAAAATCCAATATTCACGTTGAGAGAATATACCCGTTGGGATGGGTAATCATAGTTGTTACTGCTTCCTGTTTCAGGATCCAGTCCGTACTTCTTGATTTCCGAGAAAGTCAGCAGATTGGTACCACTCAGGGTTACTCTGAAATCCTGTACAAATCCAAAACGATTCACTAAGAGTTTTTTGAAATCATATCCGACTTGTAAGGCTTTTAATCTCAGGTATCCCGCATTGATAATCCACCAATCAGAAGTAACAGCATTGTGTCCGCCATTCACCCCACTTCCTGAAACCAGTCTTGGGAAGAGTGCATCAGCGTTATTCCCTTTACCGGCTTCCCAACGATCCTGAGTCTGAAATTCATACCGTATGCTGGTAGAATAATTACTTTGAAACACATCTCCCAGGTAAATACTTCTCTTTCCACTTCCCTGCCATAACATATTCATAAACCAGCCGCCGTATTTCAGATCTGCTGTGAAGCCATAGTTGGTTCTGGGAAATCCGTTCTTTCCTACTCTTCTGAAATCATCGCCGTCTATCTTTCCATCTCCATTTGCATCGGCATAGATGATATCACCTGGAGCAATATTGGAGGCCCTGCGACGAGGATTGTTAATGATATCAGCGGAATTCTGATATAATCCTTCTGTTCTGTAGGCGGTTTGCAGGAAACCAACCTGATGGTAGGAAGTAGTATAGGGATTCTTCAGCGTTGCGCTGTCTTCAAACGGATTCACTTCCCACAATTGATCAAACTTGGTAAAATTGGTACCAATGGTGTATTGAAGTTTACCAATGCTATTGGAATACCTTACGGTGAAGTCAAATCCGGCTCTGCGGAAAGCACCGTTTGATCTCAGTGTTGGCAGAGAGGTACCTAATGGATCGGTATATCCTTGTCCGGATGGCGATGCCAGATAACCGGTTGTTCTTAAATAGAAATAATCAAGTGAACCGCTGATCCGGTTATTCAGGGAAGCAAAGTCAAAGCCAGTGTTAAAGGTTTGCTGATCGTACCAACTGATATCCGGACTAGGAATCGAAGGCGGGTTCAGGGTAGGCTGCAATACGCCTCCCACTACATAACCACCACCCTGTGTATAACCAGGCACATACTGGAACCTGGCAACACCGGAATTTTGTCCCACTTCTCCATAAGAGATCCGGTATTTCAGGTAGTTGATGATATTCAGATCATCCAGTTTACCCATGAAATTTTCTTTACTGATCACCCATCCCAGTGCGGCACCGGGAAAGAAACCGCGGCGTCTTCCTGCAGGGAACAAATCGCTTCCATCATAGCGGAAACTACCTTCGAGGAAGTATTTCTCTTTGAAATTATAGGCCAATCTTCCTAACCAGGCATTTCTAACTTCTTCACCTGCAGATCCATTGTTGGTGGCAGAAGCCTGCGGACCAGCAAACAACTGATCGATATTGAATACATAAGCATTACGGCCTGCATTGAAGTTTTCGCCATAGGAGTAGGCTTCTTCATAACCAAATAAAGCTGAGATACCATGTTCGCCAAAATTCCGGTTGTACTCACCAAATCCCTGCAGCACATAGTTGTAACCGGTAGAGGTGCGGTTCTGCAAATTGGGGGCATTGGCAACAGTTGGGATATCAGATCCCACCGCATATTGGGGCGCTGTTGCATTCCAGGAGCGACCATAATATTGTGATTGACGGAAATTACCATTGGCGCGGAAAGACAGTCCTTTCACACCAGGCACAGCCCAGTTCAGGATGACGTTGGCATTGTTATCGCGGTCTTCATCTCTCACATAACCGCTACGGGGATCAATTTCAACCAATGGGTGATCACCTTTGTTGGCATATTTGGTTCTTTCGAGATCTGCAAAAGCGCGATCCATTGGAGGAGCGTTTTGAATATGGCTCCAGATAGAAAAATAACCGGTACCATAAGCACTCTGATTATCCCGGCGGATTTCGGAAGTACCATATAAAGCTACGGTAGCCTTCAATCCGATCTTTTCAAATTCACTGGTAACGCTCAACCGATAGTTGTAGCGCTTCATCCAGTTGGTATTGAACTTATACAGTGTACCCTGATTCTGATACCCCAGGGAAGCAAAGTACTGCAATTGTTTACTGCCTCCTGATATAGAAAGATTATGACGCGAAGTTGGTGCATAGTTCTTCAATACCAATGCCTGCCAGTCGCTATTGGGGAAGTTAAGTGGATCTGACTGATCCCGGTATTTTTGAACATCTTCCTGAGAATAACGACCAGGGTTTCCTTCATTTTGATCCACCTTGTTAATCAGGCTAACGGACTCAAAAGAGTTGAGCTTACGAGGCAGATAAGTAGGTTGTGAAAGATCCTGGCCAAAGGTATAATTGGCAGACATTTTTCCTTTGGAACCCCGTTTGGTGGTAACCAGTACCACACCATTACCGGCAGCTACTCCATAAATAGCGGTAGCCGGACCATCCTTCAGGAAGGAGATGTTTTCAATATCATTGATGTTCAGGGTCTGGAACTGAAATTCGGAAGAAATGATATCATCGATTACGAATACAGGAGTACCACCACCCCTGATTGAAATGGCTGGACGTTTCCCAATACCACCACCACTGGCGGTAACAATCAAACCCGGAACCCTGCCTGCCAATGCTTCACCAACAGAAGTAGCGCCGAGGTTCTGAATTTTATCCGCCTTTAAGGTAGTAACGGAGGTTACATTTTTACCGCGGGTAGTAGTACCATAACCCACTACCACCACTTCACCGAGATCATTGGGTAATTTTTCCAGGGTAATATTAAAACTGGTTAGCTTTCCAACTTTGATGGATTGCTTCTCATAACCAACGTAAGAGATTTCGATGGTGGAGTTTTCATCCACTTCGAGGGTAAAGTTTCCATTTTCGTCGGTAGTGGTACCGGAAGCCTTTCCCTTTTGAACGATGCTAACACCAGGGAGCGGAATACCGGCTGCATCTGTAACGGTACCCTTAACTGGAACTGCGGCCAGTTCAAACGGATCTTTTTCAACCGGCGTGTTTACCAATTCCGCAGCCGGACGCAGAATAATGGTTTTATCAACTATTTTGAAACTCAAACCCTGTTTGCCAAGAACCATTTCAAGGGTTTCCTTCAAGGGTAATTTGTCTACCTGAATAGCAAACGGTTTTGTTTTTTTCAGCAGTGCATCGTTGTAAATGAAATTATAGCCGGTTTGTCGGTTCAGCTCTGTAAAAAGCCGTTCCATACTGATTTTCCGTTTCGACAGGGAGACGGATTGTCCAAATCCCGTAGCCGAAACCTGCAGCGCAGTTGCCAGCAGTAGGATGGCAGTTGTTCTCATATACATTAGCAGTTTTGGTGGTGCCTCCGGCAATCGCCGGAACAAGCAGGCTGTAGCTTTAAAATGCATACATTTGTGTTGTTTTGGTTAAAAAAATAATTCCCCGAAAGAGTTGTTCTAAAGCCAAACAAATTCCGCAGGGAAGTGGTACCAACACTCCCTGCTTTTTTATGTGGCTACTGATTCAACAATATGATCTTGTTTTCTTTTAGTTTAATTTCTAATCCACTACTCATCGATATCAATTCAAGAATTTTAGACAGCGGTAAGTCCCTGCTGATAATGCCTGATAATTTCATTTCCGGAAACTGCAGGTTCTCGTCTACAGCTATATCGTACCATTCGGAAACCTGAGTTAAAATTTCTTTCAGCTCCATGCCTTTAAAATTGAACAGGTCGTTGGTCCAGGCGATGGCCTGAGCCGTATCTGCTTTCATTATATCAATGGCTTTGGAAACAATTGCTTTTTGTCCGGGTAGCAGAATATCATTCGACCCTTCCTTACTTATTTTCACAGAACCTTCCAGGAGGGTTACTTCAACCTTATCCTGCTGCTCATGCGTGTCTACATTAAAATGTGTACCCAGCACTTCAATAGAAGCATTTTTTGCCTGTACAAGGAAGGGACGTTGTTTGTCTTTCGCCACTTCAAAATAGGCTTCCCCTTCTAATTCAACGGATCTGGTGGTACCGGTAAAATAATTGGGATAGCGGATTCTGCTGCCTGCGTTTAATACCACTTTGGTACCATCTGATAAAAAAAGAATCAACTGTTTGGATCCTCTTGGATTCAGCAATTCATGATTGGAGGTATTTACTGGCGCAGCAGTCGCAATTGTATAATCCACTATTCGTTTTCCATTTTGCTGACGCAATTCAAATTCATGGTTGTCGGTGGAACCGGGTTCAACGGAATGAAGTGGTAGCTTGCTTCCATCTTCCGCCGCCAGAATAGCGAGGTTTCGGTCAGGAGCCGCCACATCATTACTATTGGTAAGAGCCAGCCTGGTGGATGGATCTGTTGAGCTGGCTGAATCCTTGAAGAGCAGCCAGGTCATCGCCAGCATCAGAACAACAGCCGCCGCAGCAGTCCATCTCAAGAATACTATCCGTGCTCTTTTAGTATGCATTTGCTCATGAGCCGCTACTGCAATAGTGGAGAATAGCTGGTCGGCTTTTTCTGCTGAAACAGGTGTAGGAAAGAGGCGTTGACCGGAATCCTGGGACCAGTGTTTTTCCAGGAACTCCAGTATGATTTCCCTGTATTCTTCATTGGAAAACAGTTCCACCAGCCGGTCTTCTTCCTCTGTGGAAGTTTCCCTGGCAGCATATCGTTCCAATAATCGTATAAGTTCCTGACTTGACATATCCTATGAATTGACAACTAACTAAACAAAGAGGGCTAGTCGTTTTTAAAAAAAAGTTGCAGCTGGTAAACGGGATCAAAATGAAGGCTGTTCATGCGCCCCTTATCTGCTACCTGCAAGCTGGCTGTTTTACCTCTTTTTAAATACTGAAGTGAGAATTTCCAATCCAATCCATTGGCCAAATGATCGGAAATCAGTGAATCAGCGGATAACAACCGGGCGCTGGAACCAGTATAAGTTGCAGATGTTAGGATATCCGTCACCTGGCGGGGCAATTGTGCAGGTGGGGTAAAACTCCATTGATCCGACAAACTGCTATCTATCTTAATACCGGGAGAATAGGGTGCAATGCTGGCAGATAGTAGGTCGCCTCCTTTCTCAAAACCAAATTTGAATTGACTGCTATTCGAAATAACAGGCTTTAATAATCCGGCTGGATAAACCCGGAAAGAAAAAGCAGGAGTACTTGTGGCATACCATTCTATACCATTCGGTACCTGTTCCGGATTGGCAGAAGAGATAAACAGGAATTGCTTATTGTCCTTTGAAAATCGCCAGCTTTTCAAGGCATCCTCTTTACTAATGACCACTAATTCCAATTGGTTGCCATTTACAGCAGGCAGTACCTTAGAGGAACCCTGTTCCAGCATAAACTCCTGTCGCACCTTTCTTATCGGATCTTCCAATTGAAAAGTTGGCATCACTCCCGGTAGGGCAACAAACACAAATGTTGTTTTTTTTCCATTACCGAGTTTGGCGAGTGGCTGGGCAGTAGCAAATTTGAGTAGCTGATCGCCCAGCTTCATATTAAAGGGGAGTATGGGAGCCGTTTCACCCTTAAGTATAAAATCCGGG
>CAZJNY010000148.1:0-9350 GCA_964547405.1 uncultured Flavihumibacter sp.
TTGATTTGCGAATGGTTTTGATCACCTTTCGAATGGTGGCGCCTTCATTCAGGACAGGTATTACAACAGAAACCATAGGTAAGATTTTAAGATTCTGGAGGATGGTAAAGGTATCTTCAAAAACTGCGATATATTCAGCCAGGAAACAAATCGCCGGAATTTAATCGAATTTTCATGCCAGAAATTGAATTATTCTAAAAGGTGCCTGATATGTTGTAATTTGAATAGGTCAAAAAAAAATCATATGAATGCTCGCTGGTTTATCCTGCTTTTTTTAACCTCCTTCTTGTTGGGCTGTGGTGGTTCCGGCCGGCTTTCCAAATACTATACAGAAGAAGACAAGGCTGTTTTTGAATTGATTACACAGGTTAAAAAGGAGCAGGGTGATAAAGCATCCATTCGTTTATTGGAAGACGCCTATGAGGCTGCTTTTCAGAAAAGGGCACGCATGCAACAGCCTTATGGCGGTTATCAGGCCGGGGATCAGTTTATGCAATTGGCGAGGGAATGGCAGGTAGTGGGACAAATGTATGAGCAGATTCAGGCAATTCCCCAGGTAGTCAAACTAATCCCCGATCTTCCCGATCCGCGGCCCCAGGAGCAGGAGGTACGGCAGCAGGCCGCCGAACAGTATTACCAGGCGGGCAGAGCCTATATGGGGTATAATACCAGGCAGCAGGCGCAACAGGCCTATGATTTTTTTGAAAAGGCCAATAAAGCATGGCCTGGCTATAAAGATGTTGGCCAGCAGTTACAACTGGCAGCAGAACGCGCAATTACCCGGGTATTGGTGAATCCGGTAAACTATAACCGGTATGGATTCGGTTACTGGGGGCTGCAGAACGACTGGCTGCAGCAGCAGATGGTTCGGGACCTGAATGCGAGAGCGTTCCGGAATGTTCGCTTTTTTACAGAATGGGAATTGAGATCCCAACAACTGGTACCGGATAAAATTGTGGATCTGAATTTTGTTGAGTTATTTGTTGACCGGGTACATGCGGAACGCAGACAATACGAGCGGGTAAAAAATATCAAAACCGGTGAAACCAAATCCAGTCCGCCCAAACCCGTGTATACTACGGTAAAAGCAACCGTTTTCCTGGAGCGCCAATACATGACCAGCTATGCCACTCTCGAATGCCGGATTTATGACCGGCTGAGCAATCAGAACAGTTTGTACGATCGTTTCCCCGAACGGATTAACTGGAAACAGGAGCGGGCCCGCTACACCGGCGACCGGCGGGCGCTGGAACCAGCAGATATTGCCTTGCTTTCGAATCGCTGGGATGATTACCCACCCACCCGCGAACAGCTGGCAGACCAGTTGATCAGGGCCACCTATCAGCAGTTATTAAGCAGGATCAATAGCGGCGTGAGCTTCTGATAAAAGCCGGCTATCTTCTTCGGTAAAACCATTTCTGTTCGCCAGGCTTTTGAGGAATCGGTCTGCCACGGGCGAAAAATTTAATCAGCAGGAAGCCGGCTGCAAATCCGCCGATATGGGCCGCGTAGGCGACACCATCTGACTGACCCGACAGGGTTCCAAACCCACTGATCAGTTGTAACAGGATCCACATGCCCAGAGCAACCCAGGATGGAATGGCAATAATAAACCAGCCCACCAATGCATTTACTCTGCGGTTTGGATAGAGTAATAAATAACCACCCATTATGCCAGAAATAGCTCCGGAAGCACCAAGGCTCGGGATCATTGGGTCTGCGCCTGCAAACTGGGTAAAGAATACATGCGCGAGAGAAGCGATGACACCGGTAAGCAGGTAAAATAGGAGGTATCGGGCATGTCCCAGCCGGTTCTCCAGGTTATCTCCAAAGATCCAGAGATAGAGCATATTCCCGGCTATATGGGCAATGCCACCATGCATGAACATGGAGGTGAGCAGCGTAAGATAAACCGGAATAGGAGTAGGCCGGAGACCAGGTACCTGGTAGGTTTGTCCACTGGCTGCATCCCGGATCAGTTTACCTTCCGTTACCAGGTCATTATTGGTGAGAATTTCTGCCGGAACGGTCGAAAATGCATAGGTGAAATCAATATTGGACCCCAATCCCTGCCAAAAAACAAAGACAAAAATATTCAGGGCGATCAGTCCCCAGGTAATAAAAGGCGTTATGTGCCGGTCGCTATTGTCGTCTGAAATGGGCAGAAGCATGGATGGTTCTGATTGGGTTTAAAAAAAGAACCGTTGGTTAGGCCAACGGTTTGATTTTCTATGTAGATACCTGCTATACCAGTAAAGTTTGTATTGGTAAATTAAGGTATTTGAAGCAGTAAAAAAAATATGCTCCCTTATCCTTCAAAGATTAAAGAAAAAATGATCTGCCGGCTTTGAATGCGGTCAATCACATTGGAGAATTTCAGGTCTGCATCTCTGGAATGCACATTGCTGATGCCATTGCTGATCTTGATTTCAGGAGAAAAAATGAACATTTTATTGTAGAAATTAAACCCGATGCCGGCTTCAATTCCCATGTCGGCTTTTTTCAGCTTCACAAAGTTTTCAGCATTGCGGCTATTGGCTTTGGAAGTAAGATCTGTTTCGAATTTAACGCCCCCCATCATGTATACCCGAAAATTGCCAATCCGGTCTGATTTCAGTTTCAGCTGAATGGGCACGCCCAGCAAAATTGATTCCACCTGCTGGTTCATAACCGGTGTTTCATCATTGCTGCTATTGGGGTATTTCAGGTTGTAATTGATGGATTTGTTTACAAATAACAATTGAGGGAATACGACTCTTGCTTCGAAACGGTGATTGATCCGGAAGGTATGCATACCGCCAATCCCAAAGCCGAAGCTATTATTCGGATTGCTGACCATTACACTGTCATATTGCAAAAAACGGGGATGCTGGTTGAACTGGAAACGGTTGGAAGTGCCCATAATCACAATCCCGATATGATACCATTTGTCATCATTGTCGGGCAGGTTGATGGTATTGCGCAACTGCGCCTGGCTTTCTGTTGCCTGAAACAGGAAGATTACACTGAACACGAATGAAAAACAAACACCCGAAATACTGAACGGGCGTACCTTCTTAGCTGCATACATAAGTAAAAATCACACGATAGGCTGGTGTTTCTGCTTCAATAATCAAATAAACGGCCAAAAATTGGATCTATTGCCGGAGTTCCTGATTATAACATTGCTTTAGTACCTGCATAAATGGTGCTGATGCCCATGGTAAGGGCTTTCCGGTAAGTTGCCTCATACCCTGTTTCTTTTAAAATGTCCAGAAATGCATCTCCTTCCGGAAAGGCCTGGACGGAATCATTCAGGTATTGGTAGGCCGCTTTGTTTTTGGAAATCAGTTTGCCAATGCCGGGAGTAACCAGGTTCATGTAAAACTTGTAAAGGGATTTGAACCCAACCGTTTTGGGTTTGGAAAATTCCAGCACCACTAATTTACCCCCGGGTCTCAGGACCCGCAGCATTTCAGCCAGGCCTACGCGGAGCTGCTGAAAATTCCGTACCCCAAAAGCTACCGTAATGGCGTCAAACTGATTATCCTGGAAGGGCAGGGCCTCACTGTCGGCCTGCTGCAGGGTGATTATTTTTTCAAGTCCCAACCGGGCCACTTTCTGCCGGCCGATTTCCAGCATGCCATTGGATATGTCAATACCAATGATCTCATCCGGCTGCAGGTATTTATAGGTCATTAATGCCACATCGGCCGTACCGGTTGCCACATCCAGTACCTTTTTGGGTTGAATGGACTGCAATTCCCGGATGGCTTTTTTTCTCCATCGCACATCAATTCCCCCGCTCAGAAACCGGTTGAGGAAATCATACCGAAATGCGATCTGATCGAACATTTCCGCCACCTGTTCCTTTTTGCTTTTATTCTCATCACCAAAGGGTACAATGGTATCGTGTGGAAGTGGAGTATTCATTGGCGCAAAGGTAACAGGTTTTGCTCCGAAGCTGAGAGGTGTTTTAAGTTCCGGAAACTATTTTTATCCTATCCGCTTAAACAAAGTCATCAACCCGACGGGTACAATTTACCCCACGGGTAAACCTGCTTAATAGTCTAGCTCCAGTTTCAGCCGATCCTTCAATTCTTTTACCAGGGGAAACTGCTCGGCCAGTTGCTGGAACCGTTCCCTTGAATTGAGCGGCGCTTCAATTTTGATGGTCAGGTCATCACGTTGCTCTACAACAACCTGGTAAGAGAGGCGGCGGTTGTGAAAGCGTTGTTGCAAATACTCTGTAAGTGCAATGCGTTCGCCGTCTATGAATTTCTGCTGCAGATTATTGGGTGCAACAACGGTAAACTGTTCATCATTCACGACCCGAAGTTCTGCCAGTTCAAAACTCTGTACGGCCGGATTCCGGTTGACTTTCAGTTGCTCGATGAATTCCTGCCAGGCGGCCTGTAATAATTCTGAAGTAACAATTATGGCTGAAGGCTTCTTGCTGGATTGTGTAGTAGAACTCACCTGCTGTCGCAGTTTCTGCAGGGATCCAAGTTTGCCGGTACCTGTTTTTTTCTCCGCAATCAGTTGATCTTCGATGATCAGTTTTGGACCTGATTCAGCTTTAATTGCGGGCTGAACCGGAGGAGTCTGAACCGGAGGAGTCTGAACGGAAGTTGCCTGAACGGGAGTTGTCTGAACGGGGGGCTGTTCAACTACTCTAACAGGCTGGAGTACCCGAAAATTAAGGGGTCTCAGATCCGTTTGTTTTTTTTTATCAGCATCTGCCACCACAGTTAATGCCTGCTGCAGGTAACAGAGTTTGATCAGAGCCAGTTCCACATGCAGGCGTTTGTTGCGCGCAGCTTTATAGTTGATTTCTGCTTCCGCCAGTACATTCAGGGTGCTGATAAGATAACCGGTGCTGCAGGAGGCGGCCATTTCCTGGTAACGTGCTCTGAAGCTTTCCACCACTTCTACCAGGCTGGCAACTTTTTGATCTTTACTAAGAAGCAGGTTCCGAATGAACTCCGCAAATCCGTTGAGTACCAGATCTCCTTCAAAACCTTTCCGGTTGATGTCTTCAAACAACAACAAGGCCCCCGAGAGATCCTGTTTCAGCATGCAGTCCATCAGCTTGAAGTAATATTCTGCATCCAGAATATTCAGGTGTTCCAGCGTGTTTTTATAGGTTAGTTCACCATTTGTAAAGCTGACGATTTTATCCAGGATACTGAGTGAATCGCGCATGCAGCCCTCACTTTTCTGTGCAATTACCTGGAGGGCAGGTAGCTCTGCCTGGATTTCTTCTTTCTGGCAGATTTCAGCAAGATGGTCTACAGTATCCTGGGTTGTGATCCGTTTGAAATCAAAAATCTGGCATCTCGAAAGGATGGTCGGAAGGATTTTGTGTTTTTCCGTTGTGGCCAGGATAAATATTGCATAAGGAGGGGGCTCTTCCAGTGTCTTCAGAAAAGCATTAAAGGCACTGGTGCTGAGCATGTGCACCTCATCCACAATATAGACCTTGTATTTTCCTGCCTGAGGAGCAAAACGTACCTGTTCTACCAGTGACCGGATATCGTCTACCGAGTTGTTGCTGGCGGCATCCAGTTCATGGATGTTCAGGGAACTGCCTTCATTAAAAGAAACGCAGGACTGGCAACTATTGCAGGCTTCGCCATCCGCAGTGGGATGTTCGCAGTTAATGGTTTTTGCAAGGATTCGGGCACAGGTTGTTTTGCCTACACCACGTGGCCCGCAAAACAGGAAAGCGTGCGCCAGTTGCTGGTTGCGGATCGCATTCTTGAGGGTAGTGGTAATATGTGCCTGGCCCACCACCGTTGAAAAGTTCTGGGGACGGTACTTTCTCGCTGATACTATAAACTGCTCCATACGGCCGCTAAATTACAGAATTCCCGCCACCCGACGGTTACCCGACGGGTGGATGCCGGTGGAAGGGTTTGCTGCGGTCGAACTGGTAGCGGTAGGTGGTCAGGATCCGGCTTCTTTCCTCGGTCAGGTTTTCCGCAACTGCGATCATTTTTGGGTTAAAATCCCCGATCCATTGCATTTCATAGGCATCATACGGCAGTTTATACTGTATCACTTTCGCCGACTCAACAATTATAAAACTGTCCACTCCCTTGCCCTGAAATTCCGGCACAACACCGAAAACAATTCCCACAAAGCGCTTATTGGGTTTGGTTGCTTTGATCCATAAAAACTTCAGTTTGGCCAACAGGTTAAACTGCCCGTTGAGGTATTTGAACCATTGATTCAGGTCTGGCAGGTTAATAAAGATGGCAATGGGGTCTTCCTTGTAATAGGCAAACCAGACGATCTTCTCATCCATCACCGGTTTCATTTGTTCAAATAAGCGCAGGCACTGGCTGTTACTCATTTGTTTATTGCCCGCATGTCCTGCCCAGGCTTTGTTATAGACGGTACAGAAATCTTCCGCAAATTTTTTCAACTCCGATTTTCGTATATGCCTCGCCGTGAAATTTGAGTCTGCTTCCAGTTTTGCATGCCGTTCGTAAAATTTCGGTTGAAGCGGCTCATGGGGATGCATGCCAAAGCAGATCTGGTTGTAAAAGCGCTGAAACCCATACTGCTCAAAAAGTTCGATATAATAAGGCGGATTAAAATTCATGCAATAGAGCGGGGGCTGATACCCCCGGGTAACCAGTCCCCACCATTTATCGCGTTCTCCAAAATTGATTGGACCATCCATTGCTTCCATTCCCTGCTCAATTAGCCAGCTGCGGGCTGTATCGAAGAGCATGTTGGCGGCCTCCTGCTGATGAATGCACTCGAAAAAGCCAATCCCGCCAGTAGGTACATCATCGCCCTTGTTTTTGTATTTTTTGTTTACAAAGGCGGCAATGCGTCCGATCGGTTGATGCTGTGCGTTATAGAGCATCCACCGGATAATCTGTCCATGCCGGAATGCCTTGTTTTTCTTTTCATCAAATACCGCTTCAATATCCTTGTCCAGTGGACGGATCCAGTTCGGCTCCTTCGCGTAAATTTGGAGCGGCAGGGTCAGGAATTCTTGAATCTGAGCAGCGGATTGAACTTTTTCAATTGTCATGAGTAAATACGCAGGTTAGTTTTGGGATGGGTTAGTTTAAAAATGGGTGCCGCTGAAAAGGATGAGCAGGATCCAGCATATAACGCCAGGTAATAAGCCGCCTGCTTTCTGTAGCGCCCAGGTTCCTTGAGATATTCAGCATTTTCTGATTAAAATCGCCCTGCCAGAGCAACTCCAGCTCTTTATAACGCCCCTGTTTTTTAATCACTTTTTCTGCTTCAACAATCATGAAATAATCAATCCCTGATCCCTGGAAGGCGGGCACAATGCCATAGATGATACCTATAAAACGATCACAGGTTCCGGTTTTCAGGTGATAGAGCAGCCGAAGTTTGTTGAGCAGATTCAATTCCCCCTTGAAATGACGAAAAATCTGATTCAGATCCGGAATATTGATCCACATGGCAACAGGTTCATTGTTGTGATAGGTGATCCAGGCAATCTTTTCATCCATGATGGATTCCATGCTGCGGAAAAGAGCGATGGCCTGGCGCTCCGCCATTTTCTTGTTCCCTTCGTGCTTAGCCCATGCTTCGTTATAAATTTTGCAGAAATCAACCGCGTATTTTTCAAGTTTTTTTTTCTCCACCATGCGGGCCCTGAAAGCAGGGTCAGCGGCAAATTTGCGGTGAGCTTCGTAAAATTTTGGTTGCAACTGGGTGGCACTACCGGCTACGTCCATACGATAACAGAGCTGGTTGTAAAAAATCTGAAATCCGTAATTTTCAAAGAGTTGTTTGTAATAGGGCGGATTGTAATTCATGCCATAAGGAGGAGGCTGAAAACCTTCGGCAAGCATGCCCCAGAATTTATCGCGTTCTCCAAAATTGATGGGCCCGTCCATGGCAATCATGCCATTTTCTTTCAACCAGGCAGATGCCGTATCAAATAGTAAGCTGGCTGCCTGCTGGTCATTTACGCAATCAAAGAAACCAAAACCACCCACGGGTCCGGTATCTCCTTTTGATTTGTATTTTGGATTGATAAAGGCCGCAATTCTTCCGGCATAACTGCCATTTTCCTGTTGCAGGAGCCATCGGCGCGCCTGTCCCTGACGAAATAATTTGTTTTTTTCTGGATCAAACACCGCATCCACATCCTGGTTCAGAGGTTGCACAAAATCAGGATTGTCCTGGTTTATTTTCAGATGAACCTTTAGAAATGCCCTGGCGAGTGCCGGATCGTTTACCTGTACAATTTTCATTATTGTTCATTTTTGATCCCTGCCTAAAAACGGCAAGTTAAAACGAACAGGTCTATTTTTCCTTCTTTTTACTACAGGTGTGGTTTGCTGATACTCCCAATAATAGATTTTTAACAAAATAAGAAAATAGGAAATCAGCAATGGACCAAAAATAAGTCCGGGTAACTGAAAAAACTTCAACCCCATGATCACGCCCAATACTGTTACAACAGGGTGCGTGTCTGCCATACGTTTAGCCAGCAGGAAACGAACCACATTATCCACGCTGCCCATAATGATTGCACCCCAACCTACAATAAAAAAGCCTTGTCCCACATGAGCAGTTGCCATCAGATAAATGGCGGCAGGAATCCACACAATGGCGCATCCGACAATCGGAATGATAGAGGCAAATCCGGTAATGATTGCCCAGAAGCCGGCTTCCGGCAGGTTAACCACTTTATAGGCCGCGTAACCTGTTAATCCCTGTGCAATGGCGATAAGTGGTATGCCAACCGAGTTGCTGAAGGTTTGTGCCACCAGTTCTTTTCCGAATATTTCTATTTTTTGCCGGGGGAAAGGAAGGTAAAAAATGATAGCTGCTTCCATCCGGTTAACATTCATGATCATGAAGTACAGAAAAAAATACATCATGGTGATGGTGCTGAAAAAATTCAGACTGTTATTCAGTACTGCCGTCATCAGGTTGGTAGCGGTGGTCTGAATTTTTTCCATGTTGGCCGGCGACAATAATTGAACACCGGTCTGCTTGGTAACCTGTGTATCAAATTTTTTGAGGGTCTGAAAAATAAGGTCCGGATTTTCGAGAAAGCCGCCGATTTTTTTGTACACCATCGTAACAAACAGTGTCATGGGCCCCATAATTATGATCAGGCTCATCAGGATGACGAAAACGGCGGTGATGGATTTTCCCCATCCTTTTTTCTTAATGAGGTATTCTACAGTGGGTTTGCTTAATACATAAAACATAACCGCTCCGAGAAAAGCAGTAAAAAACTGGATCAGGCTGTACAGGAGCATCAGACCGAACACGATGATAATAGCCAGAAAAAAATACCGGTTGATTTTGTGGTCCTGCCTTAATTCCATGTTGGGTGTGTTTGTCCGTTCGGAAGT
>CAZJNY010000149.1:0-3962 GCA_964547405.1 uncultured Flavihumibacter sp.
GTTCCCAAACTGCCGAGTACGGCCATGCCGGTAGCTCCACCAAATTCTGCACTGGTTTCTGATATCGCACTGGCAGCACCGGCACGTTCTGGTGGCGCGGATCCAATTACGAGATCGGTAGCCATGGTAACCACCGGCGCAAAGCCAACGGAGGTGAAGAACATGGCTACGACTGTCCATAGTACGGAACTTTGTGCATCGAGTCGCGCTATGATGATAAACCCAATCGTAGCCAGCAACAAACATAGCGCCATCAGTTGCGCATGTGATAATCGCTTCAGCAGATTCGGTCCCTGTGTGGCTCCCAGCATGAACCCTGCAAAAGAAGGCAATGCCCATAAGCCGGCAACCAAAGGTGTGAGTCCCAGTACCAGTTGCATATATTGATAGGTGTAAAAAAAGGAACCAAACATCACGAAACAACCAACGCCATACAGCGTAAGCGAACTGCTGAAACTGGGAATACGGAAGAGTGCGATATCAATCAGCGGATCAGTAAGTTTTGCCTGGCGTTTGATAAAGAGAAGGCCAATACCTGCACCCGCCAGGATGGATGCGATGGCAACCCCACTGATGCCATAGGTTGCAATTTCCTTCAAGCCAAAAATGATCAGCAGTACCGCCGCCAGGGATAAAAAGGCGCTGAGTAAATCAAGCTTGCGTGCCTGCGGATCTTTAAATTCCGGTAACAGGCTGGGACCAGTAAGCAACAGCAAGAGCATAACGGGAATGGCTATGAGAAAAACAGATCCCCACCAGAAATATTGTAAAAGCAACCCTCCGGCAAGCGGACCGAGCGCACCACCGGCTGCATAGCCCAATGCCCAGATGCCAATCGCCTTGGTTCTTTCTTCCGGAACCTGGAACATATTGCTGATCAGCGATAGGGTTGAGGGCGCAATGGTAGCACCGGCAATCCCCAAAACGGCCCGGGCGGCAATCAGGGTTTCAGCACTGTTGGCAAAAGCAGCCAGCAAGGATGCAGCACCAAAAAAAGCAGCGCCAATCAGCAGCAGTTTTCTTCTCCCGATACGGTCACCCAGGTTGCCCATGGTAATCAGGAAACCGGCTACGAGAAAACCATAGATATCCATGATCCAGAGCAGTTGCTCACTGCTTGGATGCAGATCTGCGCTCAGTTCCGGTATCGCTAAATTCAGTACTGTCAGGTCCATCGAGTAGACCATACAGGGAAGCGCAATCACCAGCAATCCAAGCCAGTCTTTTCGGGTAGCTTTTGGTGCAGTAGTTGGTTGTAATTCGATCATGGATAAAAGGTTTGATTACAAACTTAAAGGTTGATAGTTTCTTTCAGGAGGGGTAATATTGCCATTTGCCAGGCAGTTTACGACAATTCTGCTGGTACGATATATGTAAAACACAAGTATGAAAGTTACCATTATTTCGGGCAGTGCCCGCCCCAACCGGCAATCGCATAAAATAGCACTGGAAGTTCTAAAGCGCCTGGAGGATATTGAAAATATCCAACCCTCCCTGCTGGATGTTCGGGAAAATCCATTGCCCCTGCTTGAGTCCATTTATCGCAATCATCCGGCTCCCACTGAAAACATGCATCATTGGAAAAAAGAACTGGATCAGGCGGATGCTTTTCTGATCGTTTCTCCCGAACACAACGGCAGCTATTCCGGCGCCCTGAAAAACACACTCGATCATTTCTATGAGGAATATAACAGCAAACCAATGGGTATTATCGCCGTTTCTGCAGGAGCCCTGGGCGGTATCAATGCCGCCATGGCCTTGCAACATTTTTGTTTGAAAGTTGGCGGCTACCTACTGCCGGCTTTTCTCCTGACACCAAAAGTGCAATCGCTGTTTGATACAGAGGGAAACCTGACCGACGAATCCTATTCCAAACGGCTCGATAAATTCCTGCAACAGTTTATCGAATTCTCTCAAAGATTGAGCAAATAAATCGTTTTCTCTCCGGTTCGATCTTACCCAACGTCAAGGAATTTTTGCGGTTTAAGAAATTGTTTTGTGTGACAATTTTTTAAACCTTTTTTCATGAAAAACATCTTAGCGCTGTTGATGCTATTACTGGTGGCAGGAACAAGCATCGCCCAAAACACCCAACAAACGATCCGCGGAACCGTCATCGATACAGACAGCAAATTACCCATGCCGGGAGTTACCATTCAGCTTGAACAGCATAACAAAACAATTAGCGCCGTTTCTGATGCCCAGGGAAATTTCCGGTTGGAAGCACTGATCATTGGCCGTTATACCTTATCCGCCAGTTCTATTGGATACGATAGACTGGTGCTTCCCAACCTGGTGCTGACGGCAGGGAAGGAACTGGTGCTTTCACTCAGCCTCCAGGAAGCCGCCACAGCATTAAAAGAAGTACTGGTTACCATCGACAAAAACAAGGGACAGGCATCCAATGATATGTCGCTGGTCAGCAGCCGGTCTGTTTCACCCGAACAAACCAACCGGTATGCTGGTGGCTTCAATGATCCCTCCAAGATCCTTTCCAATTTCGCGGGTGTTGCTAATACGCAGGATGGCAGCAATGATATTATTGTGCGAGGCAATTCTCCCAAATACCTGCAATGGCGACTGGAAGGTGTACAAATCACCAATCCCAACCATTTTGCTGATCAGAGCGCTGTGGGTGGTTCCATCAGTACCCTCAATAATAACCTGCTTGCCACTTCCGATTTTTATACCGGTGCCTTCTCTGCAGAATTTGGAGATGCACTCTCCGGTGTGTACGATGTTAAATTGCGGGCAGGAAACAATGAGAAATTTGAATCCATCGCCAGTATTGGTATTATCGGAACAGACCTGACTTTCGAAGGGCCATTTAAAAAAGGCTACAAAGGTTCCTTCCTGGTGAACTATCGCTACTCTACTGTTTCACTGCTGGACAACCTGGGACTCTTTAATGATATTGATGGGGTACTGAATTTTCAGGATGCTGCTTTCAAACTGGTGCTGCCGACCAATAAACTCGGCACCTTTTCTATTTATGGACTGGGCGGCATCAGTAATTTTCGGTTTAATGATGTGACTCCGGCACTCTGGCAAACGCCCGGTAACCGGTTTATCCGGAATAAAACAGGAGAAGATTTCAAAAAGAAATCGCACCTGCTCAATGTGGGCATCAATCACACACTTACCCTTAACCGAAACAGCCATTTGTTCACTGCCCTAACCTATTCAAGCGAAGGAATTGATGATGCCGTTTATGAAAGCTTCCTGTTTAAGGTCTATGATGATAATGGAAACTATGTCAAAGATTCCACACGAAAGAACCAGCTGAATTTTGACGGAGGAATAAAAAAATCAACCTACCGGGCGGAGATGACCTATAACCACAAATTCAATGCCCGTCATAAAATTCAACTGGGTACCAAATACGGATTACAGCAGTATGATTTCAACCAGTCGATGTTGAAAGACAGTTCTTCCATTCGTTCGACCCTGGTTGATTTTACTGATAACTTATCCACCATTCGGAATTTCATCAACTGGAGGTTCAGAATCAATGAAGCATTCAGCACCGTTGCCGGTGTTCACAATATGAATGTTTTGCTGAATAAAAAATCAACCATTGAACCGCGCTTTGCTATGAACTATAAACCCAACCGCACTTCCACCTGGAGCCTGGGTTATGGCAATCACAGTGCGATGGAAAGTATACATCACTATTTCACCCGTATTGAAAACCAAAGCGGCCAGACAACCGAACCCAATAAAGACCTTGGCTTACTGAAGGCCAATCATTTTGTATTGGGCTACGAAAGAAAACTAGGCAAAAATCTGCTGATCAAAATGGAAGCTTATTACCAGCAATTATATAACCTGCCGGTTGCCAATTCAGACACCAATCTTTTCAGCACTATCAATGAAGGGCTCGATTTTCAATATGTAGATCTGGTTAATAAAGGAAAAGGAAGCAACTACGGTATTGAACTTACACTGGAACGATTTTTTAA
>CAZJNY010000149.1:4062-9348 GCA_964547405.1 uncultured Flavihumibacter sp.
AATCTTACAGTGGATCCCGCCAACAATCAATTTTATGATTATTCCAGGGCTTATAAAAACGGGCTGGATGATTTGTATCACCTGACCATTTCGTTCAGTTATAAAATTGATATCCGCCGGACTACCCACGAAATCTTTCTCAACATCGACAATATCACCAATAACAGGGCCCGCTTAACGGAGTTTTATGATCCGTCCGAGACCGGTTCTGTAGGCTATATGCGCCAGTCATCCGCCTTTCCCAACCTGCTCTATCGCATTTATTTTTAACTTGATGAATATTCAACAATGAAAGCTGCTGTACGAAATCATTATTGTCCGCCAAATGGACTGACACTACGCGAAGTACCGATTCCTGCTATACGTGCCGATGAGGTACTGGTAAAAGTGAAAGCCAGCACTATCAGTCGAACCGATTGTGGTGTACTCACCGGAAAGCCCTATGCGATTCGCCTGTTTTCGGGGTTATTTAAACCCATCAAACCTATCACAGGGACAGATTTTTCCGGAATTGTAGTGGCCAAAGGTGAGCAGGTGGAACAATTTCAGATAGGTGATATGGTCTATGGATTTTTTGACACAGGTCTGGCTACCCATGCGGAATATGTTGCTGTACCGGTTTCGAAAGCCATCCTAAAAAAACCGGAGCACATCACTTTTGAACAGGCAGCAGCTTGCCTGGAAGGCGCCCATTATGCCTATTATTTTTTGCTTAAACATCCACTTCAAGCTGGTGATTCCGTGCTCATTAATGGTGGAACCGGCGCCATTGGGAATGCTGCGCTGCAGTTTCTGAAACACAAACAGGTGCGCGTGGTGGTTACCTGCGAAACAGCCTATGTAGATTATCTCTACAAACAGGGAGCCGATTATGTTATTGATTATACGCAGGAAGATTTCACCCGTTTCGATGAAAAATTTGATGCGGTTTTTGATGCGGTGGGGAAAAGCAGTTTCGGCAAGTGCAAGCGGCTGTTGAAGCCCATTGGAGTGTATCTATCTTCCGAACTAGGGGAGTATTGGCAAAATCCTTTATTAGCATTGGCTGCTCCGCTGATGCCTGGAAAAAAAGTACGGTTTCCAGTGCCTTTATCTATCAACAAAAGCCTGCAATTCATCAACGAAATGATAGAAAAAGGAGCATTCAGGCCATTGATAGACCGAAACTATCTGTTGGATGATATTTCAGAAGCCTTTAGTTATGTGATGAGCGGTCAGAAGAAAGGGAATGTTATCATTCGCTTTGATTAATTTTACAGTATCAGTTATGACCCATGCAACCTGTAAATTTTTCATCCAAATCAGACTCTGCCAATCAGGTAGATGAGGAGCTGTTAGCGATTCAGCAATCGCTGCTGCAATCGCCCTACAACAACCAGGAAGAGAAAGATTTTTTTGCCGAAAATATTGAAGTCCGGCGTGTTCCAAAAGGAGAGTTCCTGATACGCCAGGGACAGCGACTGTTTTGTTCCTATCATCTTTTCAAAGGCTGCGTCCGCGAATTCTATAACAAAGACGGAGAAGAAAAAACCATCGGCTTTTATACCGCCGGCGAGAGTTTATATGATGGTGGTGATAAACTGAACCAGGATCCCAGCTCCGTGAATTGGGAAACCGTTTCTGAATGTATTGTATCGGTATTTACGCATGAAGTGGAAAAGGAAATGTATCGTCGTTTTCCCAGGTTGGAATCCTTATGCCGGATGGAAACGGAAAAGCAATACTCCCGCTTTAAAAAATCTTTGCATCATTACCTGGATTCAAGTCCGGAAGAGCGCTATGAAAACCTCATTGAAACCAAACCTGAATTGTTTCAACTGGTGCCGCTGTATCATATCGCCAGCTACCTGGGCGTTACACCCGAATCACTCAGCCGCATCCGCCGAAGGATGAAAGTGTCTTAGTTTCACCGGTCGGGTGCCACCAGTCGGGTGAAATAGTAACTCAAGCCCGCAAACAGGTAGGATCCATTATGTGCGTAGGTTCCACTGCTGCTAATTCCAGCCTGGTTGTAGACAGTGTATTCACCATCTATTACTTCACTGAAAGAGGCATTGTATTGAACGAAAAACCTCATCAGCCGGTTATTTTTCAGTTTCCAGGTACGCCCAATATCTATGTTGACTGAAATCCACGGTTGTGCGTCATTGTTAGGATAGAGTATTTGTTCCGCAACCTTTCTATTGTTTCCCTGAACATCCGGTTCCAGAATATCATGAAACTCCAGGTCCGCGGCTGTACTGTAATTCAATTGTAATCCCGAACTGACAGAATAATAGGAGGCTAGTCTGTTGCTGAATCTTTTTTCAATAGCCAGTGGTAATACCAACACCAGATCATTTACCTGTGTTGCT
Organism: uncultured Flavihumibacter sp.; assembly: GCA_964547405.1. Taxonomy (GTDB): domain Bacteria; phylum Bacteroidota; class Bacteroidia; order Chitinophagales; family Chitinophagaceae; genus Flavihumibacter. The sequence goes on from CAZJNY010000149.1 coordinate 6,417, forward strand.
CTTCTCTTAAGGGAAATAGATTGCTGCAGGGGAGGTGAAAATTCAGTCTTGCTTTTCTCAAGGGAAAAATTTCTACCGGTTAAAACAGCACCGATCCCTGTCAATATGGAAACAGATTGTGTAAGAGGCAGATTCAGTTTTGTCTGAATGCCAAAGCCGAAACATGCATTCGCGTCCCATTCCTTTCTGCCAGTCGTTACCCTGGTTTTTGCTGCAAAAGAATACACGCTGCCTGCTGTCAGGAGGATGGCCCTGGTGTTTTTTATTTCAGCGCTGCCTGGTTCCACTTCCCTTACTGAGCTATGGTTGTTTCTTATGCGGGTCCTGGAATTTCTCTTAAGTGAATATATCGCTTCAATGCCGAACCCAACCAGGCGATTGGAAAACACTCCTGTTGTTATCCCTGTTGCGGGAAGTTCGGTAGTATAATTTCCAACGACTACCTTCCTAAGCGGGAGTGTTGCATAGGCTCCCAGTCGCCAGGATTGATTCCCGTACCTTCTGAAACCCGCAGCAACTCTTGTTGATGGCCATACTCCTTTTTGTTTATCAGGATCTGTTTCAAAAACTTTAATCAGCTCGCCATTTTCTTTATCGTAAAAATGGCTCTCTATCGGGGCATTAGCTGCCAAATTAAACGAGAGGGAAGCACCCATCTGGAAATAAGCTCCTGCTTCTTTTACCCGATCTGTTTCCACCATTAGGGATAGCGGAATTTCCAAACTAAGTATGTTTTGTTTATTCGTCAATTTCTCAACTCTATCACCATACGCTGGATTAAGCGCATAAAGATCCACGCTGGTTGATACAGCAGCTCTCGTATATCCAATTTGAATACCGGTTTGCCAGGACCAGTTTTTATCTATTGGTTTTCTGTATCCATAACCTGCCAGAATATGGAGTTGAGGTCGACTGGTAACGCTTTCTTGCCCATTAGTCCTGCTGAATTCAGTTCTTTCAGTTACTCCTGATTGGAAAATAAGTTCTCTTGAGGCAAGCTGGCTAAAAGTGCTAGTATTAAAACAAAAGAATCCAATTACCAAGGCTAAAAACATCCGCATATGATATCGGCCATTTAGGTTTTATCTCCCAAGAAACAAAGCTTTCAACATTCCTGCAATACTACATTTCGGTAGTATTTGTCTTATCCTCACCCGACCGGTGGCACCGGTCGGGTGAAGTTAGGGGAGTGCAAACGCAACATACGAATCATGCCCCTTCTTGCCGAGCTTGCCTCCACCGCAGGCGATGACCAGGTATTGTTTTCCTCCAACCATATAAACTGATGGTGTGGCGAAACCTGGTGCCGGCAAATCAGCTTCCCAGAGTACGGCACCGGTTCTTTTATTGTACGCACGGATTTTACTATCGCTGCTGGCGGCAATGAATACGAGTCCGCCTGCTGTTACAACCGGACCTCCATAATTCTCTGTGCCTGTTTCAATCCCCTTTGCTTTCAGTTCAGGATATACACCCAATGGTTTCTTCCAGGCAATTTTTCCGGTGTTTAAATCAATCGCATTTAAGGTACCCCAGGGTGGTGATACCGCCGGATAACCTTCCGGCGTCAGAAACTTATGATAACCGGTTCCAACATAGGGCAGCTTATAATACTCGTCGCCAGGTTCCGCAGCTGTTTCAAATACAGTCCTGCCCGCCTGCTTATCTCCCAATACATAAACCGACACGGCTTTTTTCTCCGACTCACTGAGATGCGCAAACGAAGGCATCATACGCCGGCCGGAATGCAGGAGCGCTATCAAATCTGATTCCTTATACCGGGCTTCTATGCCCAATAAGGAAGGATAATTTCCAGCGCCTTTCCGGTCTGCACCATGACAGGCAATGCAGGCGCCATTGTAAATCCGGTTGCCCGCTTCCCAAAGGGTTTCCTTTTTAGCCGGCTCTGGTTTTTTATCAATCAGAGTCAAAATCCAGGGCATTTCATTGGCATTCACATAAAGCAAACCAGATGTTGGATCATAGGCAGGTCCGCCCCATTCAGCACCCCCATCAAAGCCAGGAAAAATAATCGTTCCCTGTTTGGAAGGTGGAGCATACATATGGTCATGACGGGTGGAAAGAAATCGTTCTCTGATACTATCCTTTGAGGCAGGCGGTATTATATCATTCAGGTCCTTTTCGGTTATTCCTTGCCGTACGAAGGGTTCAGGGAAAACCGGCCTGGGCTGGGTAGGAGAGAGGACTTCCCCTTTTAAATCGGAATCCACCGGAACAGCAGCTTCTTCAATTGGATAAACCGGTTCACCGGTTACGCGATCTAACAGGAAGGTATAACCGGTTTTAGTGACTTGTGCCAGCGCATCAATTTGTCGCCCGTCTTTTTCAATGGTCAGCAATACCGGCGCTATTGGTAAATCCCGGTCCCATACATCATGATGAACAGTCTGGTAATGCCAGAGGCGCTTTCCGGTTGCTGCATCCAGGGCGATGATACTGTTAGCATACAGATTATTTCCCAATCGTTTTCCACCATAGAAATCATACACAGCAGATCCGGTTGGAACATACACAATGCCTCTTTTTTCATCCATGCTGAAACCGGCCCAGGCATTGGCGCCCCCTACGTATTTATAAGCCAGGCTATCTTCCCAGGTTTCAAATCCCGCTTCTCCTGGTTGTGGAATGGTATGAAAGATCCAACGCCGTTTACCGGTGTGAACATCATAGGCGCGTATATGTCCGGGTGCTGCCTTTGATTCCTCTGCCACCCGCATGCCTACAATGATCAGGTCTTTGTACACAATACCCGGACTCGTGCCTGCCACATACAAATCGGACGCATCGCGGTCCAGACCTTCGCGCAAATCAATTTTTCCGGCCTTACCAAAACTGCGGACAGGCATTCCCGTGAGCGCATCAATACAATACAAGCTGGAATTGGCGGAATAGAACAGCAGTTGTTCATCCC
>CAZJNY010000150.1:0-4175 GCA_964547405.1 uncultured Flavihumibacter sp.
GGCTTCATACTGCGCTTGTTCACGATACAATTTTTTGCCAGTTCCACTTCCAATATGGGCATACCATAGATGGGTGATGCAGGATCCGTTTTGGCAGCTGGGTTCACCACATCATTCGCTCCTAATACCAGCACCACGTCCGTAGTGGAAAATTGTTCATTGGCTGCTTCCATCTCCAGTAACTGATCGTAATCTACATCGGCTTCCGCCAATAATACATTCATATGTCCGGGCATCCTGCCCGCAACGGGATGAATGGCGTATTTCACTTCCACCCCTTTTTCAGTCAGCAGTTTTTCCAACTCGTGACAGGCATGCTGCGCCTGTGCTACTGCCAGTCCGTACCCGGGAACTATCATAACCTTGTGCGCATAAGTCAATAGAATGGCGGTATCAGACAGCGTAATCTCTTTATAATTGCCCTGGGATTTAGCCGCTGCCGGGCCTCCCGAATGGCCACCAAAGGAACCAATCAGTACATTCAGCAGGGAGCGGTTCATCGCCTTACACATCAGTATTGTCAACAAGGTACCCGCTGCTCCTACCAGGATGCCACCCGTCAGCATGGCTTTGTTATTGTATAAAAACCCTCCGCAGGCAGCGGCAACACCTGTGAAAGAATTCAGCAAAGAAATCACTACCGGCATATCCGCTCCGCCTATTGGTAACACAAAAAACACCCCGTATAACAAGGACAAAATCAACAACACATAGAAAACCGTTGTATTTGCATTTTCATGAACACCTGCAATCCAGCCTGCCAACCCCAATAACACCAGGAACAAAAGCCCATTTATCAGATGCTGGCCTTTGAATGCGAAATCGTGAATCTTTCCATTAAGTTTTCCCCAGGCTATTACACTGCCGGAGAAAGATACCGATCCGATAATCAGTCCCGCTAAAATCACAATTGATTTTCCTACCCAGGCACTATAGGCCGCACTTGCCGGGAAAATCTCTCCCAGTTGAACATCGTGTGGCTGGTGCAGGGTTTCTGCCAGGTGATTGAATTCGGTTATGGAGATAAGCGCTGCACAGGCACCTCCCATCCCATTAAATAAACTCACCATCTCCGGCATGGCAGTCATCTTTACTTTCTTAGCCGCCAGTGTGCCAATAACAGTTCCGATGATCAATCCGCCAAAGATCCATCCATAGTTGCCAAGTTTTGTTCCATCTGATTCCTCGTAAAGAAAAATGGTTCCAAGGATTGCCAGTCCCATACCTGCTGCCGCAATCAGGTTGCCTTTCCGGGCCGATGCAGGGTTCGACAACATCTTTAACCCCAGAATAAAACTTACCGAAGCAAGCAGGTATATAACGGTGAGCAACATAGGCTAATCTTAATGATTCATTTTTGTTTGTGCCGGAACATTTCCAGCATACGGTCCGTTACCACAAATCCTCCGACCACATTGAGTGTTCCCAGTATCACAGCAAGAAAACCTAGCCCCAATGCCAGGTAATTGGACGGATCCGCTTTCCCCATTACGATGATAGCTCCGATGATTACTACCCCATGAATAGCGTTGGCTCCACTCATCAGCGGCGTGTGTAATACACTGGGCACGCGGCCGATCACCTCTATTCCCAGGAAGATCATCAGCACCACGATGTAGATATAATCCTGGTGCAAGGCGATTTTTTCCAGTAGTGTTTCCATTCTTAATAGTTTACAACGCTTTTACACGCTCGTGTACCAGCGCCTGATCATGGGTGATACAGGCTCCTTTTACCAGGTCATCTTCCCAGTTCAGTTTTACCACGCCAGCCTCTCCCGTTATCAGCGCCAGAAATTGCTGGATATTTTTTCCATACAATTTGCTCGCATCTGAAGGAAGCGTGGCCGCCAGGTTGGAATTGCCGATAATGGTAACGCCTTTGTATCGAATCGTTTTATTATTTTCTGTTTTAGTCGTGTTACCCCCGGTTGCAGCTGCGAGGTCAACGATCACTGATCCATCCCGCATCGCGTCCAACATGTAGTCCGTAACCAATACCGGCGCGGCTTTACCAGGTATCTGCGCAGTAGTGATAACAATGTCTGCTTTGGCGATACTTTCCGCAATTTTCTGTTGTTGTCGCTGTTTGAATTCTTCCGTTTGTTCAACGGCATAACCACCAGCCTGACTGGGATCTGCAGCACCTTCCACTTCAATGAATTTTCCTCCCAGGCTTTTTACTTCTTCCTTTACAGCCGGACGGGTATCAAAAACTTCCACAACTGCCCCTAACCTGCGCGCGGTGGCGATCGCCTGTAAACCGGCAACGCCGGCTCCCAGCACCAATACTTTTGCCGGAGCAATACTTCCGGCTGCTGTCATAAATAAGGGGAAATAACGGGGATAGGTAGCCGCAGCTAACAGTACAGCTTTGTATCCGGCAATATTGGCCTGCGAACTCAAAACATCCATGGATTGCGCACGGGTGGTACGTGGCAGCATATCCAGACTAAAACTGGTAATGCCTGCTGTGGCCCACTGTTCCATCAATGTCTTGTGATAAAGCGGCTGGTAAACTCCGATCAGAATCTTTTGCCTGAGCTGCTCCATTGGCATTTCTTCCGGATGCTGAATGCATAAGATGCAATCGGCCTGCCAGATTTTTTCTCGATGCAACACCTGCGCACCTGCTTTTTCATACTGCCCATCCGAAGCAAAGGCGAGTTCTCCTGCATCCTGTTCCACCCATACCTGATGACCAGCTTTTACTAAGGCAATTACAGCCTCCGGTAAGATGGAGACCCTGGCTTCTGAAGCGGGCTCTTTCAATACGCCAATGGTCATAAGGGAGCGATTTTTCTCCCTGAATTTAAGTTTTATTACGGATACTTAAGAACGTTATAGGAATTAATTCAAAAGCGAATGGTAAAATGCTGCGGACTTTTAAAAGAATCTGAAAAAAATACCAGCCCGATGAAAAAAAGATCAACTGTACAGCGCACTTCCGGATGATGCTGAATTGTTTTCCAGGCTGCTTCCATTTCTTCACTCCAGTGAATATCATCAAATATTAGCACGCTGCCGGATTGGCATTTTTTCAAAAGCTGTTCAAAATAACGCAGTGTGGGAGCATAGCGGTGATTCCCATCGATATAAGCAAGGTCAACTTTTTCAAGTTTCGCTAATAGAGGTTCAAGCGTTTCATCGAAATTCCCGGTAATGGTGTTGATACCGGAGTACCCGAGCTGGTTGAAATTTTTATTGGCCTGCTCCGCTACTGCTGGTGCTCCTTCCAATGTATATACTTCCGATTTCGTATGGCCGGCATAGAGATAAGCCGCCGACAACCCCATCGAGGTACCTAACTCTACAATGGTAGCAGGCTGAAAATAATTAGACAAGCGAAAAAGCAGCCTGCCCAGTTTTTGCGATTTTGATGTGCGTTTGGTAATGGTGGAAATGCGTTCCTGGCGGATTCCTTTACCTCCGGCACCAAGATCTACCAGTTCAATACGTTCATGGGTCTGCTCCAGTTGCAGCCGCAGTTTTTCAATAGACGAGTAGGCATAATATTCACCACGATCATTCAGCACATCCCGGATCAGGGAATAGACAAAGGGTGAATGAATACCATGCCCTTTCCCATTACCGGCATGTATCCAGTATTGCAGATATTTAATTCCTAACTCAACTGAACTATACGGCTTATGCTTCATTCGGATCATTTCCTATGCGATCCCAGATTTCAAAACTGTAGGGATATGCGTGTTTGGCATCTGCCGGAAAATCAAGCCGGGAATGCAATTGCCATTCGTCTTCCGGCAGGACGGGAAAATAAGTATCGCCTGGTATAGTTGTGTGTACACGGGTTTGATAGACACGGTGACAAAAAGCCAGACTTTGCTTATAAATATCACCGCCACCAATTACAAAAACTTCCTTTGCATCCGTCTCACGGGCAGCAGTAAGCGCAGTAGTCCAGTCGTTCACTATTACCACTCCTTCGGCCTCCCAGTCATTTCGGGTAGTGAGCACGATATTCGTTCTTCCTGTAAGCGGTTTACCCAGACTTTCATAGGTTTTTCTGCCCATGATCACCGGCATCGCCCAGGTCGTATTTTTAAAAAACTTCAGGTCATTCGGCAGTCTCCACAACAATTGATTGTCTTTTCCAATCACCTGGTTCTCACTCACCGCTACCACTAAACTTATTTTCATATACTCGTCTTTTAC
>CAZJNY010000150.1:4275-9337 GCA_964547405.1 uncultured Flavihumibacter sp.
GCTACCGGCGCCTTTATTCCCGGATGACTCTGGTATCCTACCAATTCAAAATCTTCATAACGGAACCCAAACAGATCTTTCACGGCCGGATTCAGCCTCAGTTGCGGCAAGGGATAAGGTGTTCTGCTTAACTGCAGTTTTACCTGCTCGAGATGATTGTTATAAATATGCACATCCCCGAAACTGTGTACGAAATCACCCGGCTCCAGGTCACAAACCTGCGCCAGCATAAGGGTTAACAATGCATAGGAAGCGATATTAAAAGGCACGCCCAGAAACACATCCGCCGAACGCTGGTACAACTGGCAACTCAGTTTTCCATTTGCTACATAGAACTGAAATAAGGTATGGCAGGGCATTAAGGCCATTTCGGGCAAATCAGCCACATTCCAGGCACTTACGATCAGTCTCCGGCTATCCGGATTGCTTTTGATCTGCTTCACCAGGTCACTGATCTGATCAACTGTTTTACCATCCTTCCCTTCCCAGGAACGCCATTGTTTTCCGTAAACTGGACCGAGTTCCCCATTTTCGTCTGCCCATTCATCCCAGATGCTCACGCCATTTTCCTTGAGATAGGCAATATTGGTAGAGCCCTGCAAAAACCAGAGTAATTCGTAAATAATACTTTTCAGGTGCACTTTTTTGGTGGTAACCAGCGGAAAGCCTTTGGCCAGGTCAAACCGCATCTGGTAGCCAAAACTGCTGATGGTTCCCGTTCCCGTGCGATCGGATTTCTCCACCCCATTGTCCAGAATATGTTGCAATAACTGATGATACTGTTGCATGCGCGCAATTTACAGATTTATTCCCTCACCCGACCGGTGGCACCGGTCGGGTGGCACCGGTCGGGTGAAATAGGTGCAGCCAAAATGACTAATTTTGCGGGATGGCAGAAGACTTACAGATTTTAAGCGGCAGTAAAGAAGACCAATACCGTTCGCTGATTCCGCAAATAAAAGGACTCCTGGAAGGAGAAACGGATGAAATCGCCAATTTGGCCAATGTTGCAGCCGCGCTGAAAGAGCAGTTCGGCTGGTTATGGGTCGGATTTTACCTGGTGAAAAACGGACAACTGGTACTCGGACCCTTCCAGGGACCGGTTGCCTGTACACGCATCCTACCGGGCCGTGGCGTTTGCGGCACCAGCTGGAAAGAAGCGCGTACACTGATTGTGCCCGATGTGGAAAAATTCCCCGGACATATCGCCTGCAGCAGCTTATCTAAATCTGAAATTGTAGTACCGATGTTCCGGAATGAAACGGTTTATGGCGTATTGGATGCAGATAGTGCAGAACTTAGTCAGTTCGATGAAACCGACCGCCGTTTTCTCGAAGAAATCGTTGCCCTTTTGCAGTAATCTGCCTGCCGCTTATCACCGGATACAGATAAAATCAACCAACCGCCACCAGCGGAGCGGGTGTTTCGCGATGCCCCTGCAGCCGTTCCATCCCCTGGACCAGTTGCTCCTGCAAACCGGAAAGGAACCGGGCCTGTTGTTGCAATCGATCCTGCAGGTGATGCATCTCTGCTTCCTTTGCCTGCACGGCCTGTCTTAATTCATGTAATGCGGTTTCTTTCTGTTGCAATTCCTGCCGGATGCCTTCTTCCCTGGCCTCCACCTCATGATAGTTCCGGATTCGCTGCGATAACTGGTTTTGCAAAAACTCGATCTGTAATTGTTTTTCCTGCAGCATATCCTGCAAAAACCGGACATCTGTTTCTGATTGTTTGAATTCCTGCTCCATAGCGTGGATTTTTATGTTTTGAGAAATGGTTTCGCGCAGCTTCGCTTCCTGTGGATCCAGTTGTTTACGGCGGCGGAAATGCAACCATAGTACACCAATAACAGTAAGTACGATTACGGGAATGCTGCAGATAACTACAACCTGCGCGTATCGTCCCACCTCATAGGTGGTAACGGCCAGTAACTGAATCATAGAAAACTTGTTTTGCGTAGAAGTCAACCCATGCTTCTTTCAACGCATCAACTATGGTACCAAAGCAATAAAAAGTGGATAACTACCTCCAGGCCAGGATCGATTTTAACCTTTCGCCCTTCGCTTTAATTCTTTGCGAATAAGGGACAATTCTCTTCCTGTTTGTCCGGCTACCGAACTGTTTTCCTGCGCCCTTCGCATCAGATATGGGATAACATCCCCAATGGGACCAAAAGGCAGGTATTTACTTACCGGGCAACCAGCTTTTGCGAGGTTAAAGGTGATATGATCACTCATCCCAAAGAGCTGGGAAAAATGTATATGAGGATGATGGTGTGATAATCCTTTCTGATCCAGCAATTGAACAGCATGCAGGTTACTGAATTCATTATGTGAGGCAACAATCGTAGCAATTCGTTCCAGATGCTCTATACAAAAGGCTACCGCCCAGTTATAATCCCGGTCACAGGCTTCCTTATTAGGCTGGATAGGCGACCGATAGCTCATTTCCTCCGCGCGTTTTCGCTCTTTTTCCATATAGGCACCACGCACCAGTTTGGCACCCAGAATAAACTCTTTTTTCTCCGCCTGCTGGTAACTGTCTTTCAAAAACTGCAGCCGGTCGTGCCGGTACAACTGCACTGTATTGTATACAATCGCTTTGTCCCTGTTGAATTTCTCCATCATCTGCATCACCAGGGCATCTACCGGATCCTGAATCCAGCTTTCCTCCGCATCTATTAATACACCTACGTTCTGGCTGGCAGCAGCTTCACAGATCCGTTGCATTCTCACCACTACCCGATTCCATTCTTCAACTTCTGATGCACTGAGCACCTCCGTGTGAACCTTCCCTTCAAAGCCACTTTTAGCCTGCGCTGCAGCATCCAGTTTCTCGAGTAAGCCAAACCTTGCAAGTCCGGTTACCTTGATGCTCATAAAAGGCACATTCGTTTGAGTGGCCGCATAATTGACAACTTTCAGAAACTCATCACAGGCATGATCAAGCCCAGCCTCGCCATAATCACCGCCTTCGACGCCATAATCCAGAATTACCTGCACGTCGTATTTTCCAAGCAGATTGGCGACTCTGGCGGTTTCCTCCAGCGTTTCACCGCCCACAAACTGTTCGAATAAGGTGTTTCTTATAATTCCTTTAACCGGTAATCCCGATTTGATCGCCCAGGGAGTGATCCAGGTGCCCAATTTTACCAGGGGGGCAAACCCCATGGAGCCAAAAAGAAAAGCCGCTTTTTTTAAGGCTTTATCTGTTTTATAGGCAAACGCATTTTCAGTATTGTCGAAAGACAGTAGGGGCTTTGGATCCATGCCATTACATTGAGGCCGCAAAAATAAGGCAAATTCAGATCGCCTGGTGATTGAATGGCTGGAGCACCATTTCACTTACCACCCCACTTGCCGGCTGCTGGCAAAGAAACCAGATTGCCCGTGCTGCTTCCTCAGCCGTAACCATTTTATCTCTTTGAACCCGCAAATCTATATGGTCCCAAAACGGTGAATCAACTCCTCCCAGGAAAAGATTGGTAACCCGCACATCCGTACGCTTTAATTCTTCCCGAATGCTTTGCAGCATGCCTACCAGTCCGTATTTCGATGCACTGTACGCAGCTGCGCCTGCCATGGGCACTTTGCCCAGAATACCTGGCACATGAATGATCAGGCCTTTTTTCTTTGCCTTGAACTCCGGCAGAAATTTGCGAAGCAACATAAATGGAGCATAGAGATTCAGTTGCAGCGTACGCAAAAATTCCTCCTCACTCAGCTGCTCCGCAGGTTTGATTATGCCAATCCCGGAAGCATTGATCAATACATCTATTGAAGGCATTACGGAAGAAAATTGTTCGAATAGTTTTGTTACGTCCGCTTGATTGGTAAGATCAGCTGCGATCCATCGCCCCTGATCCAGGTTCAATGCTTCGGCGATGGTTTTCAATTTGGAGGCGGTACGGCCAGTCAGAAATAATTGCGCACCGGAACCTGCCAGCAATTTTGCAAGCGCCTGACCGATTCCACCCGTAGCACCCGCCAGCAATACTGATTTCCCTTTTATGGATTCCATGAATCTGTTTTTCCTACCAACAATGCGTATTGGTTTTTGTTTATTTCAGCATGCAAAAGCAAGCAGTCCTGCTATTACCGAATCATCTTTTTGAAGAGCACCCGGCATTTCAAAAAGACCGTTTGATTATTTTCCTGGAAGAAGAATTATTCTTTAAACAATACGCCTTTCATCAACAGAAAATCCTGTTTCATCGCGCCAGCATGAAAGCCTTTGAACAACAATTGAAAGAAAAAGGCTATTCAACCTGTTACATCAATGCCCAAGAAAAATCCGCTTCTCTTAAGTACCTGCACCAGGAGTTGAAAAAACAGGAGGTAACGCAATTGCATCTATGTTATCCTGCAGATAACTGGGCAGAAAAACGTATCAAACAAACAGCTCAAACAAACAGGATAATCCTCCACTGGTATTCAAATCCAGGCTTTTTACTCCAACCTGCTGATGCCGACCTTCATTTCAACAAACGCAGTAGTTTTTTTCAAACCGATTTTTATATCTGGCATCGCAAACAACTGAACATTCTGCTGGATGAAAAAAAACAACCGGTCGGTGGAAAATGGAGCTTTGATGCAGAGAACAGGGAAAAAATTCCCAAAGGTCTCAAAATACCTGCATTGCCCCTTACTCCAACCAATGCCTTTATTGATGAAGCATCCCACTATTGCGAAACTAATTTTCCTGATAACCCCGGCACAACCAGCCATTTCAACTACGCCGTTACGCATACAGATGCCCGTTATCAGTTGCAACAATTCCTTGTACAACGCCTGGCAAATTTCGGTGCTTATGAAGATGCGATGGTTGAAAAAGAATCTCATCTCTTTCACAGTGTACTTACCCCCTATCTGAATACGGGTTTGATTACACCCCGGGAGGTGGTGGAGCAGACCCTTTCTTTTGCGGATGAAAATCAGATTCCGATCAACTCTCTCGAAGGTTTTATCCGGCAAATCATTGGCTGGAGAGAATTCATTCACCAGGTTTATCATCGTGCCGGCAGTCGCCAGAGAACCCGGAATTACTGGGGATTCAACCGTCC
>CAZJNY010000151.1:0-9118 GCA_964547405.1 uncultured Flavihumibacter sp.
GGAAGCTAACCGGAAGAATATACCAGTCTCCGAGAGGAATCGGGAAATAACCTACCGGTTTACCATTGGAAGCACTTGGACCTACAATTTTTACTTCTGTATGGGGCGTGAGACTATTGATCAATCCTTCACTGGCAGAAGCGGTATTCTGAGAAATGATAAACACGATTTTGGTAGGATTAACCGTTCCTAATTTATCAAAATTCACAGTTTCATCTTCCGATGAGTACTTGTTATTAAAACTCTGGCGATACATCACTTTGCCATTGGCAGAAGTAGGTGCAAGATAGTTGCCCATTTCTTCCCATAAGGAAACATATCCCCCGCCATTGTAACGCAGGTCAACAATCAGTTCAGAAACATTCTGGGCAGCGAAATCAGCAAAGGTGGATGCCATGGCTGATTTGATCTGCTCCTGATCTCCCAGGAAAGAGTTTAACACAACATAACCGATCTTTTTTCCTCCATTGGTGTAGACAGTGTCAAGTGCCAGCGGATACTCCTGGTAGGTGATGGGATTCAGGTTCAATTCCTGTGTGGTACCATCCGGTTTCTGGAATTCCACGGTTGCGGCAGTTCCACCATAGATGGCATTCACGATAAAATCAATACTGGCGTCAGAGGTATTGATATTACTGTTGCCATTAATTTTTAATAAACGCCAGCTTCTTTGTACTCCTGCTTTTCCGGCCGCTCCTTCCTTTTCCACATAAGTAACCCGCAGGTCATTATTGGACCTGAAAAAGATGCCCATACCCAGATCGGCGGCAATACCACTGCTGGCATTGTCCCAATCTACTTTTTTGATAGCGAAACTCCAGCGGTCAACCGGATTGGTGAATCCGCTTTCTTTACTATATGGGCGGATCGCTTCCATTATCTTGTCAGGATCAGCGTAGTTCTGCGCATTGAAGGCGGAAGGGATCTGATTGTACCAGAGATAAATATCCCTAGTATACAACATTACTGAGTCCTTCAGCTTTTGTTCTGCCGTGGGAGGTGTTGGTCCGGGTGGGTTTGGCTCCGGATCTTCCGTTTTTTTCTGACAGGCTACCAATACCCAACCCGCCATCAGAGATAGCAACAGTATGCGTTTCATATGGGATTTTATTTTCAATTTACGTTTAAGTTTCACTTTTAGATCCTCTGTTCAGCAAGAATATGGGATTTTGGATCAAATTTTAACCAAATCCCTTAGTTCTTTTACCATCAGCCAGTCGGTTTGCAGGTCTTTACCCAATAAAAAATCATGTTCGCCCCGGCGGACAAAGCCCCATTTTTCATAAAAACGGATAGCTCTTTCATTTTTTTCCCAAACACCCAGCCAGGCATTTTCTACACCAGCCTTTCGGGCAAAATCCAGCGCGAATTGCATCATCGCTTTTCCTACACCTGTTCCAATAGCACTGGTTGTTGCATAGAGCCGCGTTATTTCAAGAGAGGGACCTGAAGGCAGACAAGCATATGGTGCCTTTTCCCAATACCGAAGGCGCATGTATCCCAATGGCTGCTGTTCCTGCCAGGCGATAAAAAAATGATTGTCCGGAAGGTCCGGTTCTGCCATTAGTTGTTCCCTGGTAAATTGGGTTTCCAGGAATAATTGCATGTCATCCGGACTGTTATAAGGTGCAAAAGTATCTGCAAAAGTTTGCTGGCTTAAATCGGCAAGTAAACTTTTATGTTCTTCTTCAACAGGCAATATGTTCATGAAAGCAAGTTAGGCCAGATTTTCTATTACCATAGCAGAAGCACCACCTCCACCATTGCAAATACCGGCTGCCCCATACCGGGCTTTTTTGTCTTTCAGAATATGAAGAAGGGTTACCAGAATTCTGGCACCGCTGCAACCTAAGGGATGGCCCAGCGAAACAGCCCCACCATGTACATTTACTGTAGCGGGATCCAATTGCAAACGGCGACTGTTTTCAATACCCACCACCGCAAAGGCTTCGTTCAGTTCCCAGTAGTCAATATCCTGCATGGTTAATCCTGCCTTGGCTACAGCTTTCGGAATCGCTAATGAAGGGCTGGTCGTAAACCATTCCGGCGCCTGTTCTGCATCTGCATACGATACAATCCGGCCAATTGGTTTCAGCCCGAGTTCATCCAGTTTTTCCTTACTCACCAGGATGAGTGCAGCGGCACCATCATTCATCGTAGAAGCATTGGCAGCTGTAACAGAACCCTCTTTTTGAAAAGCAGGTTTGAGTTCGGGTATTTTTTCGAATTTAACATTCCAGGGTTCTTCATCTTTTGAAACGAGGATGGGATCTCCTTTTCGCTGCGGAAGGGGAACGGGTACAATCTCCGCATCAAATTTTCCATTCGTCCAGGCAGCCTGACTCCGCTGGTAACTTTCAATAGCAAACTGATCCTGATCTTCCCTGCTAATGCCACATTCCCTGGCACATTTTTCTGCTGCATTGCCCATGGCCTGCCCATCGTATACATCCGTTAACCCATCTTTTGCCAACCCGTCTATGAAGGAGGTATTCCCGTATTTATTTCCCCAGCGAAGTTTGTCCGAGTAAAAAGGAACATTGCTCATACTTTCCATACCGCCTGCAACAACGATACCGGCATCCCCCAATAAAATGCTCTGCGCTCCAAATGCAACGGCTTTCATTCCGCTTGCGCAAACTTTATTGACAGTGGTACAATTAACGGAGTCGGATAAGCCGGCAAATTTGGCCGCCTGCCTGGCGGGTGCTTGTCCGAGGTTGGCCTGCAATACAGCGCCCATCAGTACATCCTCTACTTTATCAGCCGGGAGACCGGCTTTTTCCAATGCACCTTTAATGGCAATAGCACCCAGTTGGGTGGCACTCAGATCTTTTAACATTCCCCCGAAACTTCCCATAGGGGTACGTACGGCAGCAACAATATAAACTTCCTTCATATGGTATTATCAGTTAATGAACGAAAATACGGAAACGAATTCAGATACTAACAGTTGATAGTTTTCTATTTATCATCTCCCAGTAAAACTACGAGCGGAGTTCCTCCGTCTATCCTTTCCGCGATCAGTTTCAGAATGGCAGCAAAGGGAACAAAGAGGATCATGCCGGCGGCTCCCCATAGAAGTCCGCCAAGAATGATTGCGATGATGGTAAAAAGGGTATTCAGTTCCAGCTTCCGGGAAACAGCCCAGGGAAAAATGATATTGGCTTCGAGGTATTGAACGACGCCGAAAACAGCAATTACCCCAACAGGATACCAGATAGAATTGTAGGTAACCCAGGATAAAGTGATCGGAAAAAGTGAGGCCACAAGAATGCCTACATAGGGGATGAACGTAAGAATGGCAGCAATTACTCCAAAAAGGATGGCATGCGGTACACCCAGCAGCAGCAGACCAACGCTGTTTAAAACAGCAACAATCAGGTAAACTGCCAGCATTCCTTTGATAAAATTATAATAGGATTGAATCGCAAGCTGTACAATTTCGGTTATACGTGGCCGGTATTTAACAGGTATCAGTAAAACCAGTGCTTTCATTAAGCGGCTCCGATAGTACAGGATAAGAAAACTGTAAATGGGAATAAGGAATAACAGCACCAGGGAAACAGCGGAGCTCATGATTGTTTTCTGCAAAAAACTGAACAGATAACCAGGTGTATTCCGAAGAAATTCATCTGTATAGGATTGCTGGGTGGCGGTATCTATTTTCCATTCATCGTTCAGGTAAACGGAGAGCCGGGTGATCGATTGGGTAATTTTATCTTTCAATAATGGCCATTCGGATCCGAATTGTTTTAGCTGGTTCACCAGCAGGAAAACAATGCCACCGAGTAAGATGGATAAAAAAACAAGATTGAGCAGAATCGCCAGTGATTTGGAAACTCCTTTTTGTTCCAACCACTTGCAAATGGGGTAGAGTATAAAACTGATTAAGAGAGCAAAACTCAGCGGTATGAATAAGGAGCGGCCTGCATATAAAATGATACAGCTAAGTACTATGAAGAGTAAGATCTGGTTGAGTTTGGGCATGTCATAAAGATAAAAAAGGGCCGTCATATCGGCCCTTTTTTATCAGTTGTTCAGCGGGGAGAAATAATACCCCACCTCGCAAAGAAGAAATTCGTTGGGAACAATGTTGAATAGTGTCTGATGCATATGCTTTTGGTAGCGTTGGCTGGTCTCGGGCAGATGCTCCACTAATTTCCAGTTGCGAATTTTCAGAACGGCCATTTTACTGGTATCCTGCAAGTGCTCCTGGATCAACTGAAACTTTTCGGCAATATGTGCCTGGTCGTTGAAATACAACTGTTCGTTCATAGGTGTGGAAATTTTCAATGGGTACGACGATTAAAAACGGAACAATCTTTAAACGATGCTGAAAATAAAATCATTGTTCCATTCATCGAAAAGCTACTTCGATAAGCTATACCACCAGTTCTGTCTGCCGGCTGTATTCTTCCATAAGTTTTTTCTGTAATTCGTAAGGGACAGGTGCATAATGATCGAATTGTACGCTAAACCTTGCTCTGCCCTGCGTAATGGAACGCAGGGAGGAAGCGTATTCATACAACTCCGCCAGTGGAACCTGTGCTCTGATACGGGAGAAATGGCCTTCGGATTCAAGGCCTTCCACTAGGGCTCTCCGCGTTTGTAAATCTCCCATAACCGGGCCCGTTAGATCATCCGGACAAACTACTTCTACTTTACCGATGGGTTCCAGTAATTGTGGATCGGCCTGTTGGAAGGCCTGGCGAAATGCCTGTAAGCCTGCCAGTTTAAAAGAAATATCATTCGAATCAACCGGATGCATTTTTCCATCGTAAACGGATACCCTGATATCCCTGACATAACTTCCGGTTAAAGGACCTTCCTGCATTTTTTCCATTACTCCTTTTAGTATGGAAGGAAGAAAACGGGTATCAATAGCACCACCAACAATACAATTGTAATAGACGAGCTGGCCCCCCCAGGGAAGGGAATGAGTCTCCCTGTTCCGGACGGATAATCCATTGGGTTCCGGCATGCCTTCATACCAGGGCTCAATCCGGAGATGTACCTCACCGAACTGACCGGATCCTCCGGATTGTTTTTTATGCCGGTACTGGGCATCTGCCGCCTTTCGGATGGTTTCCCGGTAGGCGATTCTGGGTCTTGAGAAGCGCACATCCAGCCGGAACTGATGTTGCAGTTTCCATTTGATGACGGTAAGATGCATATCGCCCATACAATGCAACAGCGTCTGTTTTAATTCGGAGGATACTTCAACCCGGATTGTTGCGTCTTCCTCCACCAGCGTATGTAATGCCTGGGAAAGTTTTTCCTCCTCCCCTTTCACCTGCGGCTCAATGGCCACACTAAGATTGGGTGCGGGAAACCGGATGGGTACCAGTTCAATGAGACTGGATCTGTCGCACAGTGTATTGTTTACATGCGTATTTTTCAGTTTCAGTGTGGCACCCAGGTCGCCCGCTGCCAGTTCATTTACAGCGGTTCGTTTATTGCCTTCAACTATGAAAAGCTGATTGATTTTTTCACTGACTCTTGTATTCGGATTCACGAGTTCCATTCCGGATTTTACGACTCCGGAATACACTTTAAAAAACGAGAGTTCGCCCACATGTGGTTCTGAAACCGTTTTATAAACAAAGAGACAGGTAGGCGCATCTGAACGACAGGGCAGTTCTTTTCCCTGAACAGTTTGCTGGGCGGGCATTTCATTGGCACTGGGACAAACATTATCAATAAAGCCCATGATGCGTCCGGAGCCCATATTCCGTTCGGCGGATACACAAAAAAGCGGAAAGAGATCGTGGTTGATCATCGCTTTTTTCATGCCTTCTTTCATCTCCTCTTCATCCAGTTCTCCTTTCTCGAAATAATGTTCCATGAGTGTTTCATCATTGCTGGCAACGGCTTCCACCAGCTCTTTATGAAGCTGTTCCGCTCTTGCTCTTTCCGTTTCCGGAATAGGTAGTTTTTCAGGTTTACCTCCGGTATCATGAAATTTATACAGTGTCATCCGAAGTACATCCACAATTTCATGAAATCCGGCACCCTGCTGCAGCGGGTATTGAACTACTACCAGCTTGGAACCAAAATGATCTTTTGCTTCCTGCACGGTTTTATCAAAATCTGCTTTTTCGTGATCCAGCTGGTTAACGGCAAAGAGCATGGGTGTTTTGAACGATTCCGTGTATTGCCAGATAATATCCGTTCCAACCTCCACTCCCATGGCGGCGTTGAGCACCATTACACCGGTATCTGCCACGCGCAGAGAGGCAATGACTTCCCCGCAGAAATCATCGTAGCCAGGTGTATCTATGATATTGATTTTATAGCCCCGCCATCGGGCATGCAGGAGCTTGGAAAAAATAGTGTTACCCCGTTCTTTTTCCAGGTCGTGGTAATCGCCCAGGGTGGAATGAGCGGAAACCGTTCCCCGCCTGGGGATCAGTCCCGCTTCAAATACCATACTTTCCGCTAAGGTGGTCTTGCCGGAACCAGCGTGGCCGAGCAGGACAATGTTTTTGACGTGTGAGGTGTCGAATTCTGCAGGCATGGAAGAAGAGGTGAAAGGTGAAAAATGTGAGACGTGAGATGTGAGACGTGAGACGTGAAAATTCCTAATTCCCAAATCTTAATTCTCAAATCTTAATTCTTACATCTCTATCATTCGATTTTGCGCACAAACTGATGGAATTCATCTTCCACATGATCAAGTGTATCGTTCAGTTGTTCGTATTGAACCAGGATTTCTTCATGTGCGGAAATGGTGGCGTCGGATACCTGTCCCTTTTTTTCTTTTTCCCACCGGGCAATTTGTTCATGCTCTTTGATGGCATGTTTCAGGTCATGGATGTTGATCTGCTGGATGTAAAACTGATTTTGAAGATGTTCCAGGTCTTTGAGGGTTTCCCGGTCCTGGAGATTGGTAGAAAGCTGCTGGAGTTTGTCACGGAGCGTGGTAAACCGGGCTCTTTTTGAACGGAGAGTAGTGATCCAGGAAGCACACTCTCCAACCAACTGGGAAATGTCTGTAGTAACCATTGGAATTATATTTAAGTGATGAAATACTTTCCTCTGATTCAACGCTGGTACAGATAGTTTTCGGGGCAACTGGATCTATTCTAATTTAAGCTTCTTTTTTCATACCAGTTGCATCAGGAAGCAGTATTTTTGATTTATGCGTAAAACCCTCGAAATTCTGGGAACCGGTTTAAAAATGGCACTCGGAGAGTTTCGTTCCAATAAACTCCGAACCTTTCTATCCCTTTTTGGCATCACCATTGGTATCTTTTGCATCATTGGTGTATTGGCCACAGTCAATAGCCTGGAAAAAAATGTACAAAAGGATATCAAGGCCCTTGGCAGTAATACCATTTTTATAGACAAATGGGATTACAGCGGCCAGATTCCCTACTGGAAATTGTTAAACCGTCCTTCTCCCAAGTATCATGAAATGGGACTGCTGCGGAAAGCGGTACCGGAAGCAGCCAATATTGCCTTCGCTTTGCAGCGGATGGACAAAGTCGAATTCCAGGATGAAAAACTGGATAATGTGCGGATGTATGGAATTTCAGAAGACTTTTCCAATATTCAGACCATTGAAGTGATTGATGGCCGCTACCTGCAACAGGCTGATTTTGATTATGCTTCGAATTCAATTGTAATTGGTTACAAAGTTGCCGAGGAACTGTTTGGAAAACCGGAACGCGCGGTGGGAAAAATGGTATCCATATACGACCGGAATGTGAACATTGTAGGCCTCATCAAGAAACAGGGATCGTCTATTATCGGTGGCTGGGAATTTGACAATTGTGTACTGCTCCCCTACGCCTTTATGAAAACACTGGTACGCGAAGAATATTCCGATCCCGTTATCATGCTGCAGGGAAAAGAACTCATTCCCATGAAAGCCCTTCGGGATGAAGTGACCGGCGCCATGCGCTCTATCCGTAAACTCAAACCGACACAGGCAGATAATTTTTCCCTGAATGATGTAGATGCGTTTGGTGAATTCGCCGCCGGTATATTTTCCGGTATCAATATGGGCGGATTTTTTATTGCGATTCTATCCCTTTTTGTCGGAATGTTCGGGGTGGCGAATATCATGTTCGTAACCGTTCGGGAACGGACTCCCCAGATCGGCCTCAAAAAAGCCATCGGTGCAAAAAAGATGACCATTATGATGGAGTTTCTGATGGAGTCGGCTTTCCTCTGTATTCTGGGTGGAATGATTGGCCTGCTGCTGGTATTCCTCCTGACTCTGGCTATTTCAAGCTCCCTCGGTTTCCCCATTACCATTTCTTTTAAAATCATGACCATTGCCGTCTCGATCTGTATCCTTGTTGGCGTATTAGCCGGAATTATTCCCGCTTCCATTGCTTCCAAAATGGATCCGGTGGTGGCCATCCGAAGTAAATAAAGCTATGCCTGTACTACTAGCCATTGAGAGCTCCTGTGATGAAACGGCAGCAGCAGTATGTAAGGACGGACAAATACTTTCCAATATCATCGCTACCCAGCAGGTACATGAGCAATTTGGCGGCGTTGTGCCTGAACTGGCGAGTCGCGCTCATATGCAACATATTGTTCCGGTTGTAAACAGGGCGCTCCAGGAATCCGGCATTCAAGCGGAAGAGCTGGATGCTATTGCCTTTACCCAGGCCCCCGGCCTGATCGGCGCATTGCTGGTAGGTGCCCAGTTTGCCAGGTCGATGGCGCTTGCACTTGATAAACCACTGATCACGGTACATCATATGCAGGCCCATGTAGTGGCGAACCTGATTGATGAACCCCGCCCCGATTTTCCTTTTTTATGCCTCACCGTCAGTGGTGGTCATACACAATTGGTGGTGGTGGAATCTCCAACGCGCATGCGGGTAATTGGTGAAACCATCGATGATGCTGCCGGGGAAGCATTTGATAAATCGGCAAAACTACTCGGACTCCCCTATCCGGGCGGACCCCTGATTGATGTGTATGCTCAGAAAGGAAATCCCAAAGCGTTCCGGTTTCCGGAACCACAGATACCGGAACTGAATTTCAGTTTCTCCGGACTTAAAACTGCTATCCTTTATTTTATCCAGGAGCATCAAAAAGAAACACCTTCGTTTATACAAGACCGTTTACCGGATATCTGCGCTTCCATCCAGTC
>CAZJNY010000152.1:0-9100 GCA_964547405.1 uncultured Flavihumibacter sp.
ATGGACCCGCCATGGGTTGGAAGTTTATCAACATCAATAATTTCCAGTCCGAGTGAATCAAAAATGTCTCTTACCGTTTGGAAAGAAAGGTAGGAAAAATGCTCATGATAAATCGTATCAAACTGGTTGTTACGAATGAGTTCCATCAAATGCGGAAACTCCATGGTGATAACACCGGTTGGATTGAGAATCAGTTGAAGGCCTCCTACAAAATCTTTGATATCCGGAACATGTGCCAGTACATTATTTCCCAGCACCAGATCTGCTGTTTTGCCTTCGTTTTTAAGTTCCTGTGCCAGTTTACGTCCGAAAAAGGAAACAATTGTTGGTATTCCTTTTTCAATAGCTACCTGGGCAGTATTGGCGGTTGGTTCGATACCAAGTACCGGAATATTTAATTCCTTGAAATATTGCAGCAGATACCCATCGTTGGAAGCAATCTCGATCACATTTGACTGACGATCCAATCCAAATCGCTGGACCATTAAATTTGTATAAGCTTTTGAATGCTCCAGCCATGTTTTGGAAAAGGAAGAAAAATAAACGTATTCGTTGTTGAAGATGGCGTCTGATTTTTTGTATTCATCGATCTGTACCAGGTAACAGGTATTGCAGATAAATACTTTCAACGGGTAATACGTTTCAGGTTCATTAAGCTGTTCCCTGGTTAAAAAGGAATTGGAAGCCGGTGAATGAAACAGGTCAATTAATATATCGGAAAGTGGGTGGTTGCAAAATCTGCAGTTCATTGTTGAATCGTTTTTCTTAAAAATCCTGAAATTCTTTATCCCTGTCTGATATAGCAGACAGCGGAAGAGGCCAGTTGATGCCTAGTTTTGCATCATTGAACCTGATACCTGCCTCAAATTCAGGGTTGTAAAAATTGGAGTGAAGGTAAATCAATTCAGTATTATCCTCAAGGGTTTGGAAGCCATGGGCAAAGCCTTCTGGTATATAGAGCATCTGTTTGTTTTCAGCAGATAATTCATAGGAGGCATGCTGCAGGTAGGTGGGAGAATCCGGACGAAGATCAACTATCACATCCCAAATTTTACCCGTTATGCAGCGCACCAGTTTTATTTCAGCATGTGGAACTTTTTGATAATGCATGCCTCGAATGGTCCCTTTTTTTGTCGTAAAAGAATGGTTCATTTGAACCCATTCTTTGTGGTGTCCAATGGAAGCGAACTCTTCTTTGCAAAAAAATCGGGTAAACCAGCCTCTTGAATCCGATTTGGGAGTTGGCTGAATAAGGTAAGCACCAGATAAGGAGGATGTTATAAATTCCATAATGCAGTATACTCCAGAATTTGATTACGTGTCAGTGGAAGTTTTTCTGCCTCGGCTGCTTTGTACCATTCTGTTGTCCATTCCACAGCCTGTTTTCCTGATAATCTTGGACTCCAGTTCAGAGAGGATTTGGCTTTCGAAATATCTAGCTGCAACAAGTGGGCTTCATGTTTTTCAGGGACTTTCTCAATGGAAGTCCAGGTGCCATTCCCCCAGGAATTCACAAATAAACTGGTAAGTTCCCCTACCGTAAAATGATCTTTCTTTTCCGGTCCAAAATTGAACGCATCCGAAAACTGTTCGGGTGATTCATACAATTTTTGCCCAAGCATTAGATATCCGGTAACCGGCTCAAGTACATGTTGCCAGGGTCTTATTGAGGCAGGGTTTCTCAGCTCTATTTCTCTGTTTACCTGAAGGGCTTTTACAATATCCGGTACGAGCCTGTCCTCACTCCAGTCGCCCCCTCCAAATACATTACCGGCTCTGGCAGTTGCAATCGATTTTTGATGATGGGCATAAGTCGCCGGATTATAAAAAGAACTTCTGAATGATTCAGAAAGAATTTCCGTGCAGGCTTTACTTGAACTGTAGGGATCATATCCACCCAGGGGATCCTCTTCCCGGTACAATCGTCCATCCTCATTATTTTTATATACTTTGTCAGTAGTTATTACCACACAGGCGCATTTGGATTGCACACGACGAATACTTTGCAGCAGGTTCGCAGTACCTATTACATTGGTTTCATAGGTTTCCAATGGATTGTCATAGGAAGCACGAACCAGTGGCTGAGCCGCGAGGTGAAAAATGATATCGGGCTGAAATGATGCTATAGAATGTTCGAGTGCCGCTGCATTGCGGATATCATTGATTTCTGATGCTTCAAAAAGGTTGGAGGGTAAATATTGAAAAAGTCCATTTTCATACCTTGGGTGCAACGAATAGCCTTTAATGGTTGCGCCTGCCTGGGCAAGCAGGAGAGATAACCAGGCACCTTTAAAACCGGTATGACCGGTAATAAATACCTTTTTGGATGTATAAAAAGCCAACAGTTCATTCAGTTTATTGGTCACCATTTTTTCCATGCCGCATTTTTCGTTTCCCAAAGATTTTCCAGTTCAATTTTATCTCTTAATGCATCCATACATTTCCAGAAACCGGTATGCCGGTAGGCGACCAGTTCTCCATCCTGTGTCAGGTTTTCCATAGGTGCATCTTCCCACATTACATTGTCCATATCTCCTGACAGATAGTCAAAAACCGAAGGCCTGAGAACAAAAAAGCCGCCGTTGATCCATTTGCCATCACCGGTTGGTTTTTCTTTGAAATTCATCACTTTGCCGCCCGTATCAATAGTCATACCTCCGAATCTTGCTTCCGGTTGAACGGCGGTTACTGTTGCCGTCTTTCCATGTGATTTATGAAAAGCTACCAGTTGCTGAAGGTCGATATCGGCCAGTCCATCGCCGTAGGTTAAAAGAAAATCTTCGTCGTCGAGGTATTGACGAATCCGCTTCAGCCTTCCCGCCGTTTTCGTATTCAAACCAGTATCTACCAAAGTCACCTTGAAGGATTCGGCATTCGTAAAATGAACATCTACATTATTATTTTTTAATTCAATAGTGATATCTGAATTATGCAGGTAGTAATGCATGAAATATTCCTTTATCACATAGCCTTTGTATCCCAGACAGATGATAAATTCATTAAAACCGAAGCTTTCATAAATTTTCATAATATGCCATAGCATAGGCCGGCCACCAATCTCAACCATTGGTTTGGGGCGGGTTTCGGTTTCTTCCGAAATCCGCGTGCCTAATCCTCCTGCAAAAATCACTACCTTCATTATAATATATTTTAATATATATTGGTAAATCGTTTACAAGATTACGGGTGTTCTAAGAATTTCCGACAGTCTGGTTTGAAATAAATTCCATTTTACCGGGGATTATCAATTTTTTCGGTGGAAAGCATTGCCAGGCACTTCTTTCGATTCCGTAAAATTAGTGTAACCAATTAACATTCAACTTTCTATAAATTCAATTTTAGAACCGTATGGAAGTTCTTAAGTCAGCTTCACTTATTAGTTTACTTTAGCGAATTTATTAGCAGTTAAGTTGAACTGAATGGGTTTAATCAAACAACAAAGCATCCGGTCTTCCATCCTTATTTATATCGGATTTGCATTTGGTGCAGTGAATATGTTGATTCTGGGGCCTAAGATACTGGGACCAGAATTGCTGGGCCTGACCCGGATTATCACCGATGCAGGTATTACGCTGGCTACCCTTTCAACTATAGGAACTATTCCTGTTATTTACAAGTTTTTTCCTTTTTATAACGAATACCTTCCATCGAAAAAAACAGACCTACCCGCCTTAACCGGATTAGTTTGTCTGGGAGGTTTTATTCTTGTGTGTATTGCGGGCTATTTTAGTCAGGATATTATTATTCGTAAATACTCTGAAAAATCTCCCTTATTTGTACAATACAGTTACCTGGTTTACCCCTTCAGTTTCTTTATGTTGATATTTATGTGGCTGGAAAGCTTTGGATGGTCGTTCAGACTGAGCGTACTTACCAATGGTTTAAGGGAAATCTTACCCCGCGTTTTATTTACTATTCTTACCTTGTTGCTGTCTGTTTCCATTTTGGCTGAATCCCAGTATCTCCTTTTCTTTTCCCTATCCTATTGCCTGTCTGCAATATTCCTGTTCCGCTCATTGCGAAAAACCGGAAGATTTTCTTTTAGCCTTTCTATTTCCAATGTTACAAGGCGACTAAAACCAAGAATGATCAATTTTGGATTATTCATTTTCGGTGCACATTTTTTGAGTTTACTGGCCCGTACAATTGATACTTTTATTCTGGCTTCGGTTAGTAGTGGCGGATTGGCAGACGCAGCAATCTTCACTATCGCTACCTATGTGGTTACCTTAATGGAAGTGCCACAACGCAGTCTTAACGCGGTAACCATTCCTATTTTGGCGGAGGCCTGGAAAAACCGGGACCTGGGCAAAATATCTGGCATTTATAACAAAAGTGTAAGCAATCTCCTGGTCATCGGACTGGCCATGCTCATCCTTTTTATATTAAACAGCAGAAACCTGGAAACCTTTCTGGGAGAACGATTCTATGGGGTAGGATTTGCAATTTTGATAATTGGAATAGGGAAAATGGTTGATCTGGGAACAGGTGCCAATACGCAGATTATCGGTACTTCCAGTTTTTGGAAAGTTGATTTTATGACCACGGCTATTTATACCCTGTTGGCTCTTCCATTAAACTATATTTTGATCAGTAAATATGGAATCAGGGGGGCTGCTTATTCATCTTTGATTTCTATCAGCTTTTATAATGCTATGCGGTTTGGATTTCTCTATTATAAATTCAAGCTTCAGCCCTATACCTGGAAAAATCTGCTGGTGGTGCTAATCGCTGTGGTATGCGGACTTATCGCCTATATCATTCCATCCCTTGCAAATTTGTATTTAGATTCAGTTGTCCGTTCCGTGGTCTTTATGCTGCTGTTTATTCCAGTCGTTTATCGGTTTGCTATTTCGGAAGAGATTAATTCTACCATTCGATCCATCCTCTCCCGAATAAAAAAATAGCACTCCAACAATCTTGTTGCGGAGTGCTATTCCTGATTAATTTATTCAAGTTAAAACTTCGGAATCATCTCACCATAAGTGCCATAGGCAACATCATAAAAGACATACTGATCTTCTGTTAATGCTATGATGGTTGATGTATGAACCTGCCCATCTTCTACTGAGCGTACTTTCGTTTCATTTTCTACAAAACTCCAGGTACCGGTACGATTAATACCATAAAGATCTACTCTTGAAAAAGTTCCATCGGCTTTGAAATTGATATAGTCGCCCGACAAATTCAGAGAATTGGTAGGCATTCCTCTTTTATACAGCAACCTTACATTGGGTGTGCCAACCTGATCATAATATTCGTTATAAATCCAGGTTTTGGATGTGAGCAGGTCCTTCTTGGACTTTTCAACATAACTAACGGATTTATCACAACCGCTCAGATAATTCATTTCCTTCGCTGATAATGCCCTGGTATAGATTCTGATATTATCCATTTTACCATTAAAGGCCTGTTTATCGCCATTCCACCAGGAACCCAGCACAAACTCTCCGTTGCTACAGAAGTTCAGATTTTCAGCTGTATGTGTAATGGAGTCAACAACTACACCATTAATATACAGTTTCATTTTTTTATTCTCATGGGTAATACCAACATGATACCACTGGTAATAATTCAGTACCCCCTTTTGTTTTGCTTTGAAACTTCCGGCAGCTTCTGCATTACAAATAGCAGCCTGGTTTTGCGTAACAGAAAAACGCATTTTATCTCCATCAATAGCAGCATCATAGCCAACATTGAAAGTGGCTGCATTGGCTGTTGAATAGTCCTGTTTTCCGAACATCAGTCCCTTATAGTCTTTTGTCAACACATAAAAGGATACAGAAAAATTCTGACTGTTAAATTGCTCTCCCTGAGGAATAGTGGCATAACCGGAAATGCCATCAAAATTTATAGCACCACCAGTTGTTCCCCAACGATCATGAGAGAGAACAGCCCCTGTAGCAAGGTTTAATTCCCTGCCATTTCCACTGGAATCAAAGGTTGAGCCACAAATTGGGAAATACGCCCATAAACCTTCATTAATAGTCTTTCTGATTTTTTCCATTTCTGACAAAATAGTATCCCTGACAACTACGGTGTCTCTTAGGGTGTCAGTAACTGTTATTGTATCCCTGATAATTTCAGTTTCTTTTGAGCAGGAACTTGCTGTAAATTGATAACTGGTAATGAGTAATAGGGTAAGGAAGGTGGATAAGGTTCCAAGAACTTTTTTCATTCAAAAAATAATTTGCCAACAAAATATAAAAAAAAGCCTACAATCCAAATTGGGTGAGGTATTTCAGGTAAAGTTGTAACCCTTCCATCTTTTTCGCATCCAGGGAATAGTCGATGTTTTCCTTATAGTAGGTAATTAAATCATATGTTTGATAGGGATGCCTGGCAACTACTTCCTCCAAACGCTCCAGTCCATACCGGTTGGCTTCATTGAAGGACTGTTGAAATTCCGGGTCAATTTCTTTATTACTGATCCAGGCCGCAAACACAAACGGTAATCCGGTCATCTCTTTCCATGCCTGTCCCAGATCAAATACATAGGCAGAATCAGTCCGCTGCTCCAATGCCCTGTCCCCTATTACAATTCCAGCCGTTGTTCCTTTAATCTGGCCCCGGAAATCATCCCTCGTATCTATCAATACCGGATCAATTTTCCAGAATTCTTTCATCAGTATACGCGCCAGCCGAACCGAAGTGCGACTTTGATAATCGAGTAATACAGTAGTAATTTCTTCCATGGGTACATCTGAAAACAAACAAACAGATGCCACTTCACCATCGCAGGCAATTCCATAGTCACTTACGATATGATATTCTTTTAACCTGGGAATTGTAGCTACCGGCACCAGGCCAATATCAATTCTATCCTCAATCAGCATATTGGCAACATTGGCCGGATAATCCATGACCAGACTCAGCTCATTTTCCATCATGCCTTTTTCAAGGCCATAAATCAAGGGTTTTGTATTCAGGTACTGCACCGCGCCCACTCTGATTTTTCTGTCCACTCGCTTTGATTTAATTTCGCAAATGTACTGCTAATTCCAGTTTGGAATGGCCTAGATAAACAACCATGGAACTTCAAGCACTCACTGCCATTTCCCCCATTGATGGCCGTTACAGAAACCAGTTACAGCAACTGGATGAATATTTTTCCGAATATGCCCTGATCAAATACCGGGTATGGATTGAAATCGAATACTTTCTTTTCCTGGCAGATGCACGCCTGTTTAAACTTCCTGCAAAAGCAAGAGCCGGCGTGAAAGCAATCGCTGAAAATTTTAGCCTGGAAGATGCTGCCACGATTAAGGAAACAGAAAAAATTACCAACCACGATGTAAAAGCGGTTGAATATTTTATCAAATCAAAACTGGAAGCTCTGCAACTGCAGGACCTGAAAGAATGGGTGCACTTCGGACTCACCTCACAGGATATCAATAATACTTCTATCCCCCTCAGCTGGAAACAGGCGATGGAATTTGAATACCTGCCTGCCCTGCTCAATCTGACCAATAACCTGCACTCCCTTGCAACTGACTGGAAAGATATTTCCCTGCTGGCGCGTACACACGGCCAACCTGCAAGTCCTACCAAACTGGGTAAGGAAATTATGGTTTTTGTAGAGCGACTCAGAAACCAGGTGGAACTGCTGGTTCAGGTTCCCTACTCCGCCAAATTCGGCGGTGCTACCGGAAATTTCAATGCTCACTATATTGCCTACCCGAAGAAAAACTGGCTGCAGCTGGGCAATCAGTTTGTAGAATCTCTCGGTTTGCAACGTCAGCAATTCACCACACAGATTGAACATTACGATAACCTTGCGGCTCATTTTGATGCACTCAAACGCATCAATACTATCCTGATGGATCTTTGTCGCGATGTCTGGACCTATATCTCCATGGATTATTTCAAACAGAAAACCAAAAAAGGAGAAATCGGATCTTCCGCCATGCCGCATAAGGTCAATCCTATTGATTTTGAAAATGCTGAAGGCAACCTGGGTATGGCGTCTGCTATTTTGGAGCACCTGTCGGCCAAACTTCCTGTGAGCCGTCTGCAGCGCGACCTGACCGACTCAACCGTGCTGAGAAACATCGGTGTTCCGTTTGCACACATCATTCTTGCCATGAAATCCATCGAAAAAGGATTGGGCAAACTGGTATTGAATGAAAAGAAAATCCAGGATGATCTGGAAGCCAACTGGGCGGTAGTTGCAGAAGCCATTCAGACCATTCTGCGCAGGGAAAATTATCCCAACCCCTATGAGGCATTAAAAGAACTTACAAGAGGAAAGGCTGCCATTGACAAAAAAGCAATCCATAGTTTTATCAGAAGCCTGAAAATCAGCTCCGAACTGAAAAAGGAATTACTGGCGATTTCGCCTTCCAATTATACAGGAAAAACGCCCGACTACTAGTAGCCGGGCGTTGCCTTTATTCTGTTTTATGGATTTCGGAAGTGAAGTGAAATTCAATATCCGGATTATTCGTTCGTTCTGTATTCAGGAACCATTCACTCTGTGCGAGGTACACCAGGTGCCCATCTTTGTCTTCGGCAATATTCGCTGATTTAAAACGGGTGAATTCTTTCAGTTTTTCGGGATCCTTACTGGTTATCCAACAAGCTTTATAATAAGGCTGGGCGCGGAATTCAACCGATGCGCCATATTCCTGCAACAGCCGGTACTGGATTACTTCAAACTGCAGTTCTCCCACACAACCAATGATCTTTTTGTTACCACCGAATTGGGTAAACAACTGTGCAACTCCTTCATCCGTCAATTGCATCAGGCCCTTCTCCAACTGTTTGGTCTTCATCGGATCCTTATTGATAACTTCCTTGAAGATTTCAGGCGAGAAAGATGGTATCCCGGTAAAATAAAATTCTTCTCCTTCGGTTAGCGTATCGCCAATTTTAAAGTTACCGGTATCAAATAAACCCACCACATCACCCGGAAAGGCTTCTTCAATTACGTCCTTGCTGCGGGCCAGAAAGCTATAGGGGTTGTTGAAGCGAACATCCTTATCCAACCGCACATGGTGAAAATATTTATTGCGTTCAAACCTTCCGGAGCATACGCGTAAAAAGGCAATCCGGTCGCGGTGTTTGGGATCCAGGTTGGCATGTATTTTAAAAATAAAGC
>CAZJNY010000153.1:0-9086 GCA_964547405.1 uncultured Flavihumibacter sp.
ATTGATTCTCTTTTCGAGTGCCAGCCGGTCTGCTTCCTTCATAGTGGCCGGACGGGTAGCCCTTACTACTTCCAGTTGCCGCTCGAGCTCTTCAATCCGCGCCTGCTGAAGCCGGTCTTTTTCCTGCAGCAGCTGAAAGGTTTGTTGCAACCGCTCCTGGTCTTTCTTAGCCAGGGCCTGTTGCTTTTGCAGATCAGCCAGTTTTTCCTGGATCCGGTTGATATGGTCAATTAGTGGCTGCATCAGGATTTTCGTATTTCAGCCCCCGTTTCTTTTTCGATGGATTGAATCAGTTTTTGCATCAGGGCATCAATCTCCTTATCGGTCATCGTCTTTTCTTCATCCAGGAAAGAAAAATTAATGGCAACCGATTTTTTATCTGCTCCCAGTTTATCACTTTCAAAAAGGTCGAACAGCCGGTATCCGGTCAGCTTTGACAGATTTGTTTTTTTGATGGCCGATTCTATGGTGCTATATGCCACCGAACGATTGACCAGCATGGCCAGGTCCCGTTCAACCGGTATCTGCCTGGGCAGTTCCCGGAATACCAGTTTTTTGGAACTGGCCAACCGCACCACCGCAGCCCAATCCAGGTCTGCCAGGTATACCGGTTGTTTGATATCAAACCGGTTCATAAGAGATCTGGAAACCTGTCCGATCTGACCGATTTTTTCTTTTCCGGCAAAAAGTTCAAATCCGGGTTGCAGTCCAGGCAATTCCGCTTCCTGTACCTTAAGTGAATTCAGTCCGAGTGATTCCGCCAGTCTGGTTACCACTCCTTTCAAAACATATAAATCGGCCGGTTGCGCAGCAGTTCTCCAGGAGGCTTCGGCAAACTGTCCGCTCAGATAAATACAGCAATGCATCTGCTCCTGGTAGGCGCCCACTCCGGAACTCGAATAGGTTTTTCCGAATTCAAACAGACGAAGCTGATCGTTCTTACGGTTATGATTATACGAAATAACTTCCAGGGCGGTCTCCATCATGGAGGGACGTAAAATATTCAGTTCAGCGCTCAGGTTGTTCAGCATTTTGACCGTTCCTTCCAGTTGTGCTTCTGAATAATAGGCACTATTGGTAATGGAATTGGTCAGGATCTCCCGGAAACCGGAACCTGCGAGGTACTGGGCTACTTTTTCTTTCAGTTTGCCATCCACATCATTCTCAACGGAAGGAGTAATAGTGATGGCTTGCGGAATTTCAATATTATCCAGACCGTCGATCCGAACTATTTCTTCTACGATATCTGCCGGCAGGGAAACATCCGGTTTGTGATAGGGAACTGCCACGCGCAGTTCATCAATGCTGTCTTTCACCACTTCAAATCCCAATGCCTCCAGTATTTTTTTAACCGTATCCGGATGGTAATTTTTCCCACTCAGTTTTTTCAGGTAATGGTATTTGATAGCCACCTGTTTTTTTTCTTCCTGGTTGGGGTATACATCCACTATATCCGAGGAAATGGTGCCACCTGCAATTTCCTTAATTAGCAAAGCCGCTCTTTTCAGGGCATAGAGGGTTTGGGAAATATCAACTCCTTTTTCAAAACGTGTAGCTGCATCGGTACGAAGGCCATGACGGAAGGAAGTTTTCCGGATTCGGCTGGGATGAAACCAGGCTGATTCGAGGAATATGGTGGTGGTGTCATTGGTTACACCGCTTCCAAGTCCACCAAATACACCCGCTATACAAACCGGCTGCAGGGCATCACAGATCATGATATCTGCGGCGTCCAATTTGCGTTCCTTACCATCCAGCGTTACAAAAACGGTGTCCTGTTTTACCTGCTGCACCACAATTTTGCCACCCTGCAACGCCGAAGCATCGAACGCATGCAGCGGTTGTCCGGTTTCATGGAGCACAAAATTGGTGATGTCAACGATATTATTAATGGGACGTAAGCCAACAGACAGCAACCGGTCTTTCAGCCATTGGGGAGATTCGGCTACGGTAATACCGGTCAGGCTTACTCCCGAATATCGCTGGCAGCCTTCGGTGTCCAGGACTTCCACCTGGATTGGCAGCGACTGGTCCTGGGCCTTAAAGCTGTTGACAGAAACCTGCCGCAGCCGTAATTCCTTTTTATCGTGATGGGTGAGGTAGGCACATACATCTCTGGCCACGCCCATATGACTCATGGCATCCATACGATTGGGGGTAAGGCCAATTTCGTAGATGATATCCGTATACACCGGAAAATGCTGGCTGGCAGGAGTACCTGCTTTCAGGTGGTCAGGTAAAACGAGGATGCCACCATGATCAGGACCAAGTCCGATTTCATCTTCGGCACAGATCATACCCTGGCTTTCTTCACCGCGGATCTTTGCCAGTTTCATGGTAATCGGATCGCCGTTGAAAGGAAAAATAGTTGTTCCAACAGGAGCTACCACCACCGTTTGGCCAACCGCCACATTGGGGGCTCCGCATACAATGGAAAGAGGGCTTTCACCGCCGGTATCTACTTTCGTGAGCGTTAGCTTATCTGCATTGGGGTGGCGTTCACAGGCCAGCACTTTTCCGATTACCAGTCCTTTTAATCCACCTCTGATAGACTCATGAGAAGACATGTTTTCTACTTCCAGTCCTATTGAAGTAAGAATGCGCGACAACCGCTCCGGATCAACGGAAACGGGTAAATATTCACTCAGCCAGTTATAAGAAATCGTCATGTAGGTAATTATCAATTAAGAACGCAAATATAACAGATTGTGCAGGCATACTTCTGTACTTCTTCGCTATGTTCCACCAACTGCAGAAGCCTGATTGCTAACAACGTGAAACAGTAGTGAAACCGGCAGTTTCGGGAAAAACAGTGATTTCACCTTGATTTTGAATCGCGTGAAACAGCTTGCTGCATTGTATTTGAGTCGGTTCATAAAAAAATCAGTTTCCGTACAATGCCCTTCCTGCTTTGATTTGAGAGGATTTGCAGGCGTGTTTAAACTGGCTAAATCGCCGGAAACGCCATCCTGGTAATTCTAGTATCTGGCCAACAATCCAGACCTAAATCTTTGTTCACAACCGGTGTGAATAAACTTCCGCGGATCAAGGAAAACTTTTTTAATTTGTGTATATACCACCAAAAGAAGTGGATAACCGTCTCTCTGCTGTGGATAAGCCCCTGTATTACTTTAGCAAAACTAAACGGTTTAAAAAATTTTTTCGGAGTAGGGTGGGGGTCTATATTCGCCGTCCTGATGAAGGGTGTTAACACCTGATTCATGATTTCTTAATGTTCTGGTAACGTTGTATAGTTCAAATGGATCTTACTAATCTAAATAAGGATCGGAAAAACAGGCGCAAGGGAACACTTGACCTGAGCACGATGGTATATGGAAAAGTACCGCCCCAGGCCAAAGACCTGGAAGAGGCTGTTCTGGGTGCCATTATGCTGGAAAAAAGTGCCTTCGATACCGTAGTGGAAATATTGAAGCCCGAATGTTTTTATGTGGATTCACACCAGCGCATCTTCCGGGCGATGCAGGCCCTGTCTCAAAAGAGCCAGCCCATTGATATCCTGACCGTAGTGGAGGAACTCCGCAAGCGGGAAGAACTGGAAATGGTTGGAGGCCCGTATTATGTAACCAAGCTGACGAACACGGTAGTATCCTCCGCCAATATTGACGCGCACTCCCGTATCATTCTTCAGAAATTCATCCAGCGTGAACTGATCCGTATCAGCGGTGAGGTCATTGCAGATGCCTATGAAGATTCAACAGATGTATTCGACCTGCTGGATGCAGCGGAAAGCAAACTTTTTGATATTACCAATAATCACCTGCGGAAAGATTATAATTCCATTGACTCGGTATTGGTGCAGGCGGTTGCGAGGATTGAAGACCTGCGTAACCAGACTGAGGATATTTCCGGTGTTCCATCCGGTTTCCCCAGTATCGATAAAGTGACCTATGGCTGGCAGAAAACCGATCTTATCATTCTTGCTGCTCGTCCCGCTGTGGGTAAAACGGCATTTGCGCTTAACCTTGCCCGGAATGCGGCGCTGAGTCCGACCCGTCCAACTGCAGTGGCCTTGTTCAGTCTTGAAATGAGTGCAGGCCAGTTGGTACAACGTATCCTGTCTGCGGAATCAGAAATCTGGCTGGAAAAAATTAGCCGGGGTAAACTCGAAGAGTATGAGATGAAGCAGTTGTATGCCAAAGGCATTCAGCGTTTGTCGGAAGCTAAAATTTTTATTGACGATACGGCCGCACTGAATATTTTCGAATTGCGGGCCAAATGCCGCCGATTGAAAAATAAACACGACCTCGGCCTGATCATTATCGACTACCTGCAGCTAATGAGTGGTGCAGGTGGCAATACCAACCGGGAACAGGAAATCTCCCAGATTTCGCGTTCACTGAAACAACTCGCCAAGGAACTGGAAGTGCCCATTATCGCGCTGTCCCAGTTGAGCCGGGCAGTAGAAACCCGTAAGGAAGGCAATAAGATGCCGCAATTAAGTGATCTCCGGGAATCGGGTGCCATCGAACAGGATGCCGACATGGTAATGTTCATTTACCGTCCGGAGTATTACGACCTCAACGCCAATGAAAACGGTGAAAGTGTAAAAGGCGAAACCCATGTGCGGATCGCCAAACACCGGAACGGTTCACTGGAAACCATCAAACTGCGCGCGATGCTGCACATTCAGAAATTTGTGGATGAAGGTATCGAAGGGGGGGATGGTGCGCCAGCGGGACAATTACCCGCCGGATGGAAACCGATCGGCTCTCCAGGCGCCGGTGGTATGGGACCTGCTCCCGACATGGGT
Source organism: uncultured Flavihumibacter sp. (assembly GCA_964547405.1). GTDB lineage: Bacteria > Bacteroidota > Bacteroidia > Chitinophagales > Chitinophagaceae > Flavihumibacter. The sequence goes on from CAZJNY010000153.1 coordinate 4,772, forward strand.
AGCGGCTATCGCCAGATAGGTAGCCGAATGAATGATGTTCCTTTCGACGATGATGAAACACCTTTCTGATGGCGCTTCCGTTTTTCTATCTCCGCGACTATACAGGAGCTTCCAGGTTTCAGTTGGATGAAACCAATTCCCGGCATACCATCGCTGTACTGCGCATGCAGGAAGGCGAGGAATTATTGCTGACAAACGGAAACGGCCTGCTATTACGGTGTCGTATAACCGAAGCACATAAAAAAAGAGCGGGCGTAGAGGTAATCAGTAGCACGGAGCAGCCTGATCTGCGGGCGAAGGTTACCATTGCGATTTCTCCTGTTAAAAATCTGACACGGTTTGAATGGTTTCTTGAAAAAGTAACGGAGATCGGTATCCGAACAATTATACCCCTGCTAGCGCACCGGACGGAAAAGCAACAGTTCCGCCAGGACCGCATGCAGCAGATACTCATCAGTGCCATGTTGCAGAGCCAACAGGCATGGTTACCCGAATTAACCGCCCCTATGCGTTTCACGGATCTGATTCAACAGCAGGGATATACCCGGCGCTGGATCGCACATTGCCTGGAAACGGATCGTCAATCCCTGCGTACGGCGGCTGTTCCCGGTGAGCAGCAACTGCTGCTGATTGGTCCCGAGGGTGATTTTACGCCGGAAGAAATCGAACAGGCTATGGCAACCGGATTTATGCCGGTAACCCTTGGCAATACCAGGTTGCGTACGGAAACCGCCGGGGTGGTGGGAGCCACTCTTTTAAGTATTTCCTGACTTATTTCGCCATATCGGAATAGCCGTCGGCGTGTTGGCCTTTTTCAAGCCGGGGTTCCCTTAATGAAACCGGTGCCATTTTGGTTTTCTTTCTCATGGCCATATTCAGCATTTCTACTCCCACTGAGAAAGCCATACCGAAATAGATATAATTTTTCAGGTGCAGCTGGTGGGCCGCTTCACTATCCCAACCTTCGATCACCAGGCTGAGGCCGATCATTACCAGGAAGGATAATGCCAGCATTTTTAAGGTGGGGTGTTTATGAATGAAACCGGAAATATTCGGACTGAAACGAAACATCACAAACATGGCAATGATTACTGCCGCGATCATGATTTCAATATGTTTGGCCGTACCACCAGCGGTAAGAATGCTGTCAAAAGAAAACACGGCGTCGAGGACTACAATCTGCACCATTGCCTGCGCGAAACCCAATCCTGCTTTTTTTTCTGCTTTTTCTGTGGGATCATCTCCTTCCAGCTTATGGTGTATTTCCTTCACCGATTTATAGATCAGGAACAATCCACCAAACAGCATTACCAGGCTGGCCAGGTCAAATCCTTTGGAACCGATGGAAAAAAGGTTTTTCCCTTTTTGTCCCAATAACCAGGTCAGGGCAAACAATAATGCACTACGCATGATGATGCCGATAATCATCCAGTACCGCCTTGCTTTTTTCTGGTCTTTTTCATCGGGCAGGCGATTCATGATGATACTCACAAAAATGACATTATCGATGCCGAGTACTACTTCCAAAACAACCAGAATGATAAAACTGATAATACTTTCAGAAGTTAAGAGGTGTTCCATGTTCCGTTAATGGTTAGGTGAATGATATTCTTAAATGGATTTACAAAGCTGCTTTGCAATAGTTGGGCCTACATAAATAAAACTGGTCCAGACCTGTACCAGGCAAGCCCCTGCATTGAGTTTTTCCCGCGCATCCTGACCGGTAAAAATTCCTCCGCTGGCGATGATCGGAATTTCTCCATTGGATTGACTGCTGATATACGCGACCAGGTCGGTTGCCCGCTGTCTTAACGGGGCACCACTTAAGCCACCGGCTCCGATTGTTTCCAGTTCTTTTGAGCCGGTCAGTAAATTTTCCCTGGAAATGGTAGTATTGCTTACCACCAGACCATCCAGCTGGATTTCCCTGGCCAGGTCGATCACATCATCTACCTGTTCCCGCGTAAGGTCAGGTGCTATTTTCAGGAAGAGGGGTTTTGGGTGAGGCTGTTGGGCATTGATGGTTTGAAGGTGAGACAGAATTTTGTGCAGGGCATCCTTTTCCTGCAGCGCTCTCAGGCCGGGCGTATTGGGGGAACTTACATTCACCACGAAATAATCCACCACATCAAACAATTCCCGAAAGCAGGATTCATAATCTTTCCAGGCTTCTTCATTGGGAGTTGTCTTGTTTTTACCAATATTACCTCCAACGATCAGCCGGGGTCCGGAAGCTTGGCTGAAGGCGGTTGACAGTTTCCAGTTTTTCAGTCGGTCTGCTACTACTTTCACTCCCTCATTATTGAATCCCATACGGTTGATAAGTGCCTTGTCTTTGGGCAAACGGAACAAACGGGGTTTGGGATTGCCTTCCTGCGGGCGGGGGGTAACTGTACCGATTTCAACAAATCCGAATCCCAGCAGTTCCAGTTCTCTCAGGTACCTGGCATTTTTATCAAATCCTGCTGCCAGTCCCACCCCGTTTTTAAATGCCAGTCCGAACAGGTTTACCTGTTTGGCCTCCGGGTCTGAAAAATTCCGCCGGATCAGGCTTCTGAAAAAGGGGATGTTGCAAAGCAACTGAAGGCTGTTCATCGAAAAATAGTGCGCGGTTTCAGCCGGTAACCAAAAAAGCAAGGTTCGAATAAGCGAATACATAAATCAAAAAAAAACCATTGCCGGGGCATTGCAAAAAAATCTTTTTCATCTACCCGGATTCTCTTAAATTTGAGTGAGAAGGTTGTCTATGCAACCATTTGGAATTAAGAATTAAGATTTAAGATGTAAGATTTGGGTTAACAGAACCACTCAACCCAAATCTTACATCTTAAATCTTACATCTTATTTCTTAAATCTTACATCTCAAATCTTACATCTTAAATCATGCAAGACGCTTATATCGTAGCAGGATTTCGAACCGCAGTTACCAAGTCGAAACGTGGAGGATTCCGGTTTTACCGGCCGGATGACCTGGCGGTAGACCTGATAAAAGGATTGATGGCCAGTGTGCCGCAACTGGATCCCCGGCGGGTAGATGATCTGATTGTTGGAAATGCGGTGCCGGAAGCCGAACAGGGTTTACAGGTGGGACGAATGATTTCAGTTCGTGCATTGGGTATTGAAGTGCCTGGTATGACCGTCAACCGGTATTGTGCGAGTGGTTTGGAAACGATTGCGATTGCAACCGCCAAAATCCGTTCCGGTCAGGCTTCCTGCATTATTGCCGGTGGTACGGAAAGCATGAGCCTGGTTCCTACCGCGGGCTGGAAAACGGTTCCTGCATACAGCGTTGCAACGGAGAATCCGGATTATTACCTGAGTATGGGCCTGACTGCCGAAGCGGTAGCCAAAGAGTTTTCCGTAAGCCGGGAAGCACAGGATGAATTTTCTTTCAATAGCCATCAGAAAGCCATGAAAGCCATTGAAAATGGGTTCTTCAAACCGGGCATTCTTCCCATGAAGGTGCAGCAGGTATACCTGGATGCCAATGGGAAAAAGCAGCAAAAAGAATACATCGTGGATACGGATGAAGGTCCAAGGGCAGATACCAGCCTGGAAGCGCTCGGGAAACTTAAACCCGCTTTTGCCGCCGGGGGAGTGGTAACTGCCGGCAATTCTTCCCAAACCAGTGACGGAGCTGCTTTTGTGGTGGTGATGAGTGAGTCGATGGTGAAAGAATTGGGCTTAGCGCCAATGGCAAGACTGGTAAGTTGTGCCAGTGCGGGTGTTCATCCCCGGATCATGGGTATCGGACCGGTGGCGGCTATTCCAAAAGCGGTGCAGCAGGCCGGACTAACACTTTCCCAGGTAGACCTGATTGAATTGAACGAAGCCTTCGCCAGTCAGTCGCTGGCAGTTATCAGAGAAGCGGGACTGGATCCTGAAAAAGTAAATATTAATGGAGGGGCTATCGCATTAGGACATCCGCTGGGATGTACCGGAGCCAAACTAAGTATTCAGGTTATTCATGATATGAAGCGGCTCAATAAAAAATATGGAATGGTAACAGCCTGCGTTGGCGGAGGACAGGGAATTGCAGGTATTATTGAAAATTTATAAGTGTGTACGACATATTGTAAGCATTTATCGAAAACGCCGGAGTTAATCCGGCGTTTCGTTTTCAGGTAAGGTTAAAATATAGTTTCTTTGTAATAGATGAAATATCTGTAAATCAAGTTCTATCAAATAAGCATGCAAGCAATGACCAGGGTTTTTATTGTTGATGATCATGAGATGTACCTGGAGGGGTTATCCCTGTTACTGGCGAAGCAATCTTCACTTCAGGTAGTAGGTTCCTGTCAGCTGGCCAGTCAGT
>CAZJNY010000154.1:0-8972 GCA_964547405.1 uncultured Flavihumibacter sp.
GTTTAACTATTGCTGAATTCATTCGGACTATCCGGCTGGTACACTACAACTATACATCAGACGGAGCGCTCCCTTTAAAAGCTTATCCACCCAGGCCGGAACATTGCCTGAGTTTCTATGCGAGAGATTGTGAAACAGTGGAATATCAATATACCGGAACAAAAACCGGAAATTTATCCACTGTTTTGTTTGGACAACAGACAGAAGTAACCAATCGGTTTGTAGGCAATAATTTTCTGCTAATTCAGGTGGTATTCAAACCTGGCGCATTGTTCCGGCTGACAGGGATACCATCACATTACATAACCAATCAATACATCGATGCACATACAATTTTCTCGAAGGAAATCAACTACGTAAATGATAAAATCAATGATTGTAAAGGGTTTACTGAAATGATTCAGGTAGTAGAAGATTTTTTGATCCGGGAATTTAAACGATCCGCTTCAGCTATACATGCCATAGATATAGCCACTACAAATCTTTTCTCTACCGACTTCATAACAGGAGTGGACGAATTAGCAAAAGCATCCTACCTGTCGACCCGTCAATTTGAGCGACAATTCAAACTGCGGATGGGCGTTTCTCCAAAATACTTTTTAAAAGTGATGCGATTTGAAAATGCCTTTAGAATGAAAAATAAAAATCCGCAGGCAGACTGGTTTAGCATTGCTATTTCCTGTGGATACTATGATTACCAACATCTGGCCAGAGATTACAAAGATTTAACCGGACTCTCCCCCAACCTGTTTCATGAAATAGACAGCAACGCTCCGGAGCGCTTGTTCGGAGAAGCAGATACCTACTAAAATTTGTCGGGTTTGTACCACCAGTCAGGCCCTCATGCCCTCTTTCTTTGCATTACCACACAACTATTACTTTATGCAAAGAAGAAATTTTATTGCCACAACGGCAGCAGCCATTCCTACCATAGCTTTTGGGCGTGATTTGAATTTCCGGGAAAGCCGAACCGATCATGGCTTTGTTGTAAAAGCCAATGAAAGCAGATTTAAGGAAACAACGGTACTTTTTGGTGGTACCAGCCCCAATGACATCAAAGTGTCCGGGAAAGACACAGATGGACAGTTAAGTTTATTTGAGTATACTGGAAATGTTCAGGGTGGTCCGCCTTTACATATCCATCCCAAACAGGATGAAATTTTCTTTATAGTTGAAGGTACTTACACCTTTAAGGTAGGTGATGAAATAGTTAACCTCACTAAGGGAGACACCATCTTTTTACCGAGAAAAGTACCTCATACTTTTGCCCAAACCTCCGAAAAAGGAAAGATGTACTTTATGTTTCAGCCAGCGGGAAAAATGGAAGACTATTTCAGAAAGCTTGCTACTTTCAAAGGGCAGCCCACACCGGAAGAAGGAGCCAAATTATTTGCTGATCATGAAATGATAGTAGTAGGGCCACCACTGGAGATATAAAGCAAATGGGAGCAATCAGCTACAACTTCATCCCCACTCCTAAATACAAGTTCAGGGAAGAAAACACCTGGCTGTAGCTGTGATTCAGCACCGACTGAGTAAACCTCTCGCCATCTGAATAGGATCGGGTGGTGCTGAGTTCATTAAAACGTACCGTAGATGAGCCAAAATAGGCCAGACTGCTGAAGAGATCGTACTTAGTATTTATCGAATGCCTGGCGCTTAGTCCAACTGAATAGGCCAGTCCTATACTATGCTTACCCTTTCGCGTAAGTGAAGCATTGCGGCTCTGCTCCTGTGCAGTTCCCAGGAAATCAGGCAGTTTGGCGTAGATCAATCCCAGGCCCAATTCTGGTAAAAAGACGGATCGCTTTCCGGCAGGTATGATCCGGTAGAAACCTCCCATCGCCGTAGCAGTCATCCAGTTTTTCTTCTTAAACGACCAATTCTCTATATCCACTTCTGCCGGGGGTACTGGTCCGGGCCCCACCACCATTCCCTCAATCGGAAAAGGATGCGTATTGTGATAGTTGCTCAACTTATCCGTATTCAATTGATTCCGCTGGCCCTTCAACATCAAAAACCATCCCCAGTTTGCAGAAAAATCATTGGAATAACGCAAGTGAAAGGATTGTCCGGAGGCAGCAAATCCGGCAGATTCCACTGACGCTTCCTTTTCCGCCCATTTACCCAATGGAAAGGCCGGTGCCACGGATAAGGTTATCCGCCTTTTTCCCTCCTGCCCATACAGCATTGTTGCATTACATAAGAGCAACAGGAATACTATTTTCCTCATGGAAGCAGCTTTAATTTATCATATAAGTAATAAAACATTCAAATGCAAACTGGTTAACTTTACCTTTAACTATGCATCCGATTCAACAGGCGGAGGAATGGTATGACCAGTCGCTGGAAACTGGTATTACTCAATTGGAAACCGGCAATTACCGGGTTGATCCCTACCTGCTTTCCGATGATGATTCCCGTTATGGCATTACCCTGCTTATCCGGCCTGATCCTTCTATCTGTTCCGCCATTCAGGATTTTCTCAATACCCTGAAAAGCATTGATCCCAATCAATATTACTACCCCGCTTCTGATATTCATGTTACCGTGCTTTCCATCATTTCCTGCTTTGAAGGATTTGAACTGAACCAGGTTAACCCTGCCGAGTATATCCGGATTATTACAAATACACTTCAAAACTGTTCAGCATTTGAGCTGGAATTTCGTGGTGTTACGCTTTCATCAGGGGCAGTGATGATCCGCGGCCATCTCGTCAATGATCAACTGAACCATATCCGGGAACAATTGCGCAGTGCCTTCCGGGCATCTAAGCTCTTACATTCCATTGATGCGCGGTACACAATTTTTACAGCACATTCCACCGTAGTTCGATACCAGTACCCGATAGAACATATTCCCGCCTGGATTCACAAGATCCGTGAATACCAGGATCATTTTTTTGGCAAACAGGAAGTTGGTACACTTGAGCTGGTATCCAACGACTGGTACCAACGGAAAGAAAAAGTCAGGTTACTACAACCATTCTACCTTTCAAAACAAATTCCTTCAACATAATTTTTTACCATGATCCAGTACAGAGAAATTTTCGAGAAGAATAAAAAGTGGATTGAAGAAAAGACTAAAAACAATCCATCCTACTTCAGTGACCTGGCAGTTGGGCAGGAACCCGCCTTTCTTTTTATCGGCTGCAGTGATAGCAGGGTTACCGCGGAAGACCTGATGGGTGCTCAACCAGGAGAAGTATTTGTACATCGGAACATTGCCAACCTGGTGCCCAATAATGATAACAATTCAGGTGCTGTAGTTGAATATGCGATCCGGCATCTCGATGTGAAACATATTATAGTATGCGGACATTACAATTGCGGGGGTATCAAAGCAGCCATGCAACCGCTGGATCTGGGATTGATGAACCCCTGGTTACGTACCATTCGTGATGTATACCGGCTTCACCGCGAAGAACTGCAATCCATTTCGGATGAGGAAGCCCGTTACAGGCGGCTAGTAGAACTCAATGTACAGGAACAATGCACCAATATTATCAAGATGGCCGCCTGGCAAAAATCCTATCTCACCAAAGGGTATCCCAAGATGCATGCATTGGTATTTGATATCCATACCGGATCGCTGATTGATCTGAATATCAACTTTGACAAAGCTCTGGAATCCATTCGTGAAATTTATGACCTGGGTACGGATACTGCTGATACTAAGTAAGCTATTTGGTAGTACAGGCTATACAATTATAAATTTATAAGAATAAATCTTCCATTACAATTTCAGCTTGTACCCGCCCCAGATAATATTCATTCTTTTTTGTTCCGTAAGTTGTTATTAATGTTGGGAACAGAGTTTTTTTGGTTCCGGTTTGAGCTTTGAAAACATTAACTTTTGAATCCAGTTGAGCTGCATAATTTTTATCAATCATGAACTCATCATTATAAAATTTTATTTCACAAATATTAATACATTGATCCTGACGATCTAGGAGCAGATCAATTTGTGCACCATTTTCATCTTTTGCAGGTACGTGCCTCCAGGTTGAAATATGTGTTACTACTCCCTCGATCCCAAGCTTACGTCTTATCTGCAATACATGTTTCTGACAAACGGATTCAAAAGCAAATCCGCTCCAAAGCAGGTAGGAATTCATTCCATACATTCTGATCCATGCACCATCTTCATTGTCTTTCGCATGTTCTATGAATTTTAAATAAAACAAAGAATATTCATCTGATAGCTTATAGATGCTTTCATACGAATTCTTCTTAAAAGGTATGTAAGATGTAATAAAACCCGATTCTTCCAACTCCTTTAATATTCTGGAAGTAGTACCACCTGAAGTGAATTTACATACATCTATTATTTCATTTCTGGATAGACCGCTTCCTTTCTTAGCCAATGCACGAACTACCTTTTCATGATTTTCAGAATGAGCAAATAAGGACTTATATAGATTGTTGAATTCTACTTTTAGCGGTCCATCTTTTTTAAAACATAGCCGATCAATAATTTGTGCAACACTTTCACCTGGATTAATATTTCTCAAATAATGCGGAATACCACCCATTGCCATATATAATTGGAGTTGACTATACGGTTCAAGCAGTACGCCTCTACTTTTCAGATATGCCTGAGTTTCTCCTAATGTAAATGGAAGCAACCGAATAATTTGTGTTACACGATTATGTAGCCCACCCCTGTTATTGATTATACGGTCGATCATCCAGGAAGCTGCAGATCCACAAATGATCACTTTTAAATTCGACTTTTGGGAAGCAGATGAATTCCACCAATGATCAAAAGCTTGTAAAAAGCCAGCTTTACGTGTTTCAATCCATGGGAACTCATCGAAAAAAACAACAGCCTTTTTATCGGCAGGAAGCATATCCAGATAGTTATCAAGCATTCTGAAAGCCTGTAACCAACTCTCTGGCACTGCTAATGGCAATAAACTTTGCGTAAATTTTTGAAGCGTTTGACTGAAGTTTTCAAGCTGTTTCTTTAAAGAGGCTCCGTGAATACCGGTAAATTCGAATACTATTTCATTCTTACAATAAGTGCGAATCAGATAAGTTTTGCCTACCCGACGCCGACCATAAACTGCAATCAATTCAGGTTCCGAACTTGCCAGCTTCGCCGCAAGAATTTTCTGCTCTGCATTTCGTCCTACAATAACCATTTAAACTATATCAAGCCAAATTTAAGAATATAAATTGATTTTGGACAATTATAATAATTTATACAAAGCCAGACCTTAGAAATAAAGACAATTTTGGACACATTTGTTTTATTTATATGCTTATTAAAATAATAATCAGTTTATAGAATAAATAACCTGTTAAATGAACACTGCCAACTGTTAATTTGCGAGTTTGCAAGCCATTTATTAGTTTAGCGATATAACCTTATTCACACTATGAGAAAATCTACACTGCTATTGCTGGGTATGGCACTTGCCTGTGCTGCCCATTCACAATCTTCCTTCTCCCAAAATTTTGCCTACATTGAAGCCGGAGGAAATGGTCTCTTCGGATCTATCAATTACGAACGCCAGTTTTCTAAAAAACCAGGATTCGGGATGCGTGCCGGTCTGGGATTTTATGCTGAATACGGTTTTTACCTGACTGTACCGGTTGCTTTCAACTACCTCATCCCTTTAAAAAATGAAAACCAGTTCCTGGAAGGCGCCTTGGGATTAACTCCTACCCTCTTTAAAAGCCATCCCGAAAAAAATCATGTGAATATTGACGTGGATCATTTCTTCATTCCCACTTTCGGTTTTCGAAAACATACCAGAAATAATTATATGTGGAGGATCAACGTGGGCCCGGTAGTAGGCATTCAGGATGGCGCTATATTGCCCTGGGTCGGCTTCTCCTATGGCAAGCGCTTTTAACCCCCTATTTGACGGAACCACCCCTGCTGTTTTCTGAAAATCAGGGTTAGCTTAGCGGAAACAACATCAACATGAAAACAGTTGAATCCATTGACGCGTATATCGCCGGTTTTCCGGAAGATATCCAGGAACTCTTAAAGCAAATGCGGCAAACGATTCAGCAGGCTGCTCCGGATGCTACAGAAGCCATCAAGTATGGCATGCCCACTTTCGTCCTGCAGGGCAACCTGGTGCATTTTGCTGCCAATAAACACCATATCGGATTTTATCCTTCTCCCAGTGGTATCACCCATTTTGAGAAAGCACTTAAAGGGTATCAAACATCCAAGGGAGCCATACAATTTCCTTATGAAAAAAAATTACCGCTAAGCCTGGTGAAGAAGATCACGGCTTTCAGAGTGAAAGAAAATACAGCTAAGAGATCCACCAAAAAATAAGGCTCATTTTACCTGCAGGCTGTCGGTTTTTTTAGGCGAAAAAGAGTTGACCTGTAAAGGATATTTGTCTTTTAAATCGTTGTTCATCGCGGGAAATAAAACCATGATTGCAGAATCGTCGGAACTCCTCTCATCTATGATTCTTTTGCAAAAATCACGTTCTACTGAATTGAATAATCACATACTATTATTACAGACTTAACATACAAAAAATTACCTATAATTCATGTTGAATCAGCCTTCAATCTTATCCATTACAGTTGATTATATTGCTTGGAAGTGAGTCCGGTTACTTTCTTAAACTGATTACAAAGATGTGCCACACTGCTGTAATGCAACAAATAAGCAATTTCAGTAAGATTCATCTCCCCTTCAGTAAGCAATTGCTTAACCCGATCAATCTTTTGGGTTATAATAAACTGCTCTATGGTGCTGCCTTCAGAAGCAGAGAAAATAGATGACAGGTAGGTATAATTGTACGCTAATGCTTTACTCAGGTGAGCAGAGTGTTTCAGGCTGAGTGGCTCATTCGAATCATCTACAAATGCTGTGATTAATTCTTTGAGCTGGTCGACTAAAAGAGATTGTTTCGTACGAATCGGGACAATAACCCTGGAAGAAAAAACAGTTACTGATTCTATATGGCAGGGTATACAAAGCAAGTACATAAGGTACGAAATTTTTCTTATATAGAAGGAAATGATTTGTGATATAAGCTGCCATTGCAAGGAAACAGGGAATGTTGCAAGATTAAGTTGTAATCATGTAAGAAAGATGCTTTCTGATTCATTCATCTTTACAGTTCATTAGTATTTTATTGATTATGAAAAAAATTATCGTATCTGCAAGCTTTCTGACGTTTACATTTTTTTCCTTTGGGCAAGCGCAGGAAGGAAGTGTGTCATACAAAAAAAATTTATACCCGGCTGCAGTTATTGAGCTTCCATATTCTGAATCCGTCATCAACGTAGCGATGAATGATTATCTCTCAAAAAAAGGGAAATCAAAAATTTCCGATTTACGGGGCTTCTCCACCTTTAGAAATACAGACCAAATTCATAAGGACAGCACCAATGCAGATCTCTATTTTAAAGTAGAACGCAGAAGCCGACGTGAAAAAGACATTGCTACCATTTCGCTTTTACTGGTTGCCCCAAATGATGATAAAGTAAAAGAAAATGTTCATTACCTGAATATGGAAGAGGCGAAAATCTATCTGAATGGACTTTCATTAACCATTGATTCCTACAGCCTTGAAAATCTGATTAAAGAACAAAATGAGGAAATCATTCAGGCCGAGTCAAAACTCGCCAATCTTACCCGGGACCTTAATGATCTTGAACAAAAAAAGATGGCCCTGGCACAGAAGATAATGGATACTAAAAAAGAGCAGGACAAAAAGCGGGAAGAATTAGAGAAGCTGAAAAGAATACTGGCAGAATCAGTTGAAAAAAGAACATCCTGATTCTATCAGGTATCAAAAAGCCCGGAATCAAATTCCGGGCTTTTTTTGTACCTGTCACGTACACACTATTCAGGTTTGATCCCGATCACCGGCAGACTTTTCTCCCGGATCAATTTATTGAATTCGGTTATTGCTCCCGATTTCAATTGCTCCAACCGGTTCAGTTCCACCTGCGCCTGCTGCTTTAATTCCGCATACACATCCTTTGCCTGTTTGCTGGGCGCCATATTTCCACTGTTCGCTGCATCAAACACACCAGACAATTTATCATTGATCCGGATCGGAAAATTCAACACATCCTGGAAACTTTTTGCTTTTGTCTGATACAGCGCTTCCTCCACTTTTGTCAATTGTTTATTGATGGTATCCGCCTGCTGCTTCACCTCCGCCGGAATCCCTTTTCCCTGTCTTCCTGTGAAATCATTGATCTGGGTTCTCAGGTTACGAATATCCAGAATCGCCTGCTGCACGTCATTGAAGGTTCCCTGCACCTGCTTCAGGAAATCAAACTGTGCTTCATATTCAGCAGTACTGATTTTATAATTCGGATCCGCTTTCACTACAAAGGGAACCTCTGTTGAATCGTTGCCAATCTTTACCCGCGCAAAATAATTGCCGGGAGGCGCCAGGATACTGCCGGGCACCCCATTCCATAAGATCATTCCATCCACTTTCTTGCCTTCCGGATACAGCAGATTCCATACCAGTTGGTTCATGCCGGGTTTCAATTCCAGCTTGTCTTCCTTGGATTGGGTAGAGAAGGTTTTCACCACTTCTTTCTGTTTGTCAAGTATGGTTACACTTGCTTTCGTGGAATCAGTTACCTTACCTGCATAAAAATTGATCACCGCTCCGGTTGGCGGATTCTTTCCTGCATTCACAGGTGTAGCACCGCGGAATCCTCCCCCTCCCCGGATTCTCCAGGTTTCCCGAACAGGATACACATGCAATGATTTATTCACCAATGATGGATCATAAGTCTGCACCATGGTCAGATCATCCAGTACCCAGAATGCTCTCCCCTGTGTAGCCACGATCAGGTCATTATCCTTTATGGTCAAATCTGTAACCGGTACTTCCGGCAAGTTCAACTGAAACTTTCTCCAGTTGGCGCCATCATCATAACTGATGTACATACCGTATTCCGTTCCTGCATATAGCAAGCCATCACGTTTGTGATCAGCGCGTACTACCCTGGTAAAATGCA
>CAZJNY010000155.1:0-8899 GCA_964547405.1 uncultured Flavihumibacter sp.
TGGAAGAAATCAGAAAGGCTTCCCAGGATAAGCCACAGGTGATCTTCAAACACAGTACCCGCTGCTCTATCAGCGCCATGGCAAAAAACAGGCTGGAAAAAGCTGTCCCGCCGTCGGATACCGATTTCCATTTCCTGGATCTGATCCGGCACCGGCCCATCTCTAATGCCGTTGCTGAACAATTCGGAGTAGAACACGAATCTCCACAGATTTTGCTAATCAGGAATGAATCCATCGTGTATACCGCAAGTCATATGGGTATTTCCATGGATGAGCTCGAAGAAGCCCTCAGTTCCGGGCATAATAATTAAGCCGGAGCGATAGCTGCAGACCGGCATTCTCACTCAGCGTATAGAACCCTTTACCATCCGTTTTAAAAGCGATGGCTTCCCCCTGTGGCTCCGGTGCCGGAGTTATGGATACCGCATCGCGTTGCATGGCCGCTTCCACCGTTTCTCCTTCCTTTCTTTTCCAGTAATGGATGCCCGTATAGGTTCTGAGCAATACTTCTTTGCCGTCTGAACTTATGGCTGCGCCGGTTACCGTTTCAAGTTTGGTAGCACCTGCAAAAACAGCTGTATTCAAATCATCCGTTTTATACGGGTACCGGATTACATAAATCCCCGCCGGCTTTTCTTTGGTAACCAGTAGTATATCCCGGGTTGCCGGATCTACCAGTATCGCTTCTGTATTGTGAGATGCCTGATCGCCATAAACAAATCGGATTTTCACCAGGTTCTGAACAGTTGTTACTCCAGCGGCTGGCTCCTCCATCCGGTAGATAGCATATTCTTTGTGTTGGCGTGCATTGTCGCCGGTTTCAGCGATGTACAAATACTTCACTGAAGGATCAGGTCCCGCTCCGATGGCAAGGTCTTCCCAATCGCGGTTGTTTGCTCCGGGAATCGCCACCGATGGCTGTAATTCTCCGCTATGATTTACGCGCAGCAATTCATTTCCATTATGGCTGTCTTCAATAAGCCAGATTGACCCGGGTTGCCGGTAGCTGTCTGCCATTCCCGATACCTCTCCCGGAAAACTTCCAGCCAACATTACGCCTGTTGCCTCTTTAAAAAGGGGTTGAAAATTTTCTGGCTCCCCTGATTTGGTACAGGCCAGTAATAAAACAACGAGGATGAATCCTGCTGATTTTGGATATAACTGCAGCATATAAGTAAATGTAATTACTTATATGCTGCAGTCAACTTATTGGAAGAGTAATTTCTCAATGGTTTCCACGCCGGTTTCCGTATTCTTCACTTTCAGGAAGTATACACCGGGTTTCATAGACAGCTTACGCTGCAGGGTTACCGTTCCGGGTCCGCCTATGGCTTTCTGTGTCTGCATCAGTACCTGCCCTGCTACATTCATCAGATCAAACTGATACAATCCCGGCTGACTCGCCTGGAAGGCAATATGTACTACGTCTTTCACCGGGTTAGGATAAATCCGGATGGGCAGTATGGCAGCTTCTTCCAGCTTCAGTTTCACCAGGTTACTATAACTCGGCCTGCCACTCTTATCCAGGGCTCTGATCCGGTACTGGTGCAGCGGCGCAGCCAGACGATCATCTGTATAACTAAATTGAGTACCGGCGCGATTACCCTGTGCATTTACTTCACCGATTACCTGGAACTCATTGGTTACCGGATTCAGTCGCTCAACCTGGTACCTCACAATATCTCCGGTTTGTAAATGATTCCATGTCAGCTGGTGGGCTTTTCTCACTGTTTTTCCATTCAGTTTGATTTTATCGGATAATACACCGCCGCAATTACCTGTAACATTATAATAGCTGAGCCGTATCAGACAGCCATTGTTCACGGATACTTTTGATACATATTCTCCTACGCCATCCGGCTCGAGATAAGGTATACTGTATTCCCGGTCTGTACTTACCAGCACACTGTCAGATTCAGATAACTTCTGGTACCACTCATAGTTTGCATTGGTAAATGCAGGTACAGAAAGTGTAACATCGGTGTAATAACAATCAGACTGTGCGGTTACCACGATATTCTGCAATGGCAATACGCTTACGTCATTCAATGTTGCGTTTCCACAATAATCCACCACCCGCAAACGAACCAGTGAATAACTGCTGCCATTATTGATACTGAATACCGGACTAGCCTGCGGCGGTGCCACAATTGATGGTGCTGCAGGAACACTTCCGATTATTTCATACATGAATGGTGGAGCACCACCGGTTACATTCGCTCCTACACTGAACGAATTATTATCACACTGATACGATGCAGATTTGTCCAGTTGCGGATATTGATAGGCTCCCACAACAATGGTATCATATCCCTTATTGTTACAGCTTCCCGGAAGATTGTATTGAATCACATAAGTGGCAGGTTCAAGATCCATCCACTTATACACGGCCACTGATCCGGTATTGTAAGGCATGTTCACCACATTAGCATCTTTGCGGATAATAACCGGACTGATTATTCCCAGGTTGGAACTAACGGTTACGGTTAGCTCAGATGAACCATTCTGGTTTACACCAGACGGACATTTGGATGTTACCTGAAGGTCACTGTTGAAGGTGCTCATTACCGGTGTTACATTTCCATTGATGGCGCTTCCACAATTATCGGTTAATTCCACCCGGTACTGCTGTCCACCCGGTAACATATCGAGTCCATTCGCCCAGATAGAAGAACTATAACTGGTTACTGTTGCCACCAGTGAATCACCCGGTGTGTATACATTAACGGTATAAGGACTATATCCATTGGATACATTGACACGGATATTGGTTCTGTTGAATTCACAGGATGGCTGCGCCAGCAGGGAAATTGCTGGTGTAGGCCTGCTCACTTCCAGACAGCGGGTAATAGTTGTATCATAACAATTATCACGTATGCCTATGCAATAGGAACCATATGGAAGATTCAGGAATCTGCCGGTGGAATTAGTGGCCACTACATTGTTGGCCGAATCCCGAAGGGTATAGGTGGGTGAACTGAAATTTGATACCCACTGTATTTCGGTATTGAATCCGGTGCAGGTGCGATTCCAGGTCCGTGTATTACCTGCACTCGGAACATTCTGGGTAACCGTCATGCAACGGGTAATCAGCGTATCATAACAATTCTCATCATTCTGTATTTCCATGCAGTAAGCACCATAAGGCACATTACTGAACACGCCATTCGTATTCGTTCCGATTACTGTTCCACTGCTGTTTTTCAGGCGGAAGATCGGGTTGGTCAGGTTGCTCAGGCCATTCAGACTCATTGTAAACCCGGTACAGCCACGGCTCCCAACCTGGAGCGAACCAACGGATGGAACCAAAGGCGCTACGGTTATACAACGCCGGATAGTTGTATCGTAGCAGGTAGGATCATTCCGAATATCCATACAGTAAGATCCATAAGGAATGCCTGTAAATACACCGGTTGTATTACAGCCAACCAGGGTATTGGAAGCATCATACAAACAGTATTGAGGATTTCTCAGATTCGTTTGTCCGCCAACACTCAGGTTAATGGTTGAACAGTTTCTTACCACATCAAGTTGTGAGTTTACAGAAGGCGGAACAGGCAGTACTGTAAAGCAACGCTCAATAGTTGTATCATAACAGGCAGCATCATTCGTAATGCGCATGCAATAATTCCCATAAGGAATGTTACCAAAACTTCCTGTGGTATTGCAGGCAATTTGAACACCGGCCTGATTGAATAAACAAAACTGCGGATTCGTCAGGTTGGTTTGTGCGCCGATGCTGACATCAACATTTTCACACTGGGGATCACTTACAGTTACACTGGCAGCCACCGATGGGATCAGCGGAACCACTGCGAAACACCTGGTAATGGTGGTATCATAACAGCCATCTTTTACCTGGATACAATAGGAGCCATTGACGAGATTAGGGAAATTGCCAGTGGCATTACAGGCTAGTTGTACACCCGCACTATTGAAGAGACAGAAAGTAGGATTAGTAAAATTTACAAGTCCGCTTACGGAAGCAGAAACCTGGTCACAACTTACCCTGTTCAGGCTGACATTCGGATTCAAACTCAGCGAGGGTTGAGCCAGCACGAAATTGCGGGTAATGGTCGTATCAAAACAATCATCACGCACCGTAATGGAATAGGTTCCTTCCTGTATTCCAGGGAAAATACCAGTATTGTTACAGGCAACCTGTACATTACTGCTGTTCAGCAGGCAATAGGTTGGATTCGTCAGGTTCACCTGGCCAGTAATGGTTGCCGTAAAACTGTTACAGGACTGGAAAGAGGTGGCCACCACATTGGCTACAGCAGGAATACTATTATCCGACCAGTTCACACCCCGTACATTTCCACAGTTATCTTTAGCCACCAGCCGAACCCCGCGTCTTGATTCCAGATCATAGGTAAACTGATAATTGGTGAACCAACTGGTATCACCCGGACTATTCACCACTCCATACTGGAAGCTGGCGAAAACCGCAGTATTGGTATTGGCATTTCCTCTTGAATCACGCAGGCGCAATTCAAAATTCGCATCCCGGCAATTTACTCTTGCTCCTATATGCTGCTCAATCCACCAGTCGTAGGCTAGAACATTTACACGTCTTGTCTGAATACCACCACAGGAATCTTTTAATTCAATCGCATATTCCCCACCAGGCAAACCGGTGAATACACCGGTTGAATTGGAAGTTCCCACACCGGCAGGTGAAGGAGCAACAATGGTAAACACATAGGGCGACCGGCCACCGGTTTGATTGTTCACTGAAATCGTTCCGTTACTGGCATTTAAACAGGTTTCATCGGTCTTCGAAAGATTAAAGCGCGGATCTTCATATGTTCCAGGAACAACGATATTCTGGAGCTCAGCTACACAGTTGGTACTCACATCCTGAACCATCACAGTATAAGTGCCGGCTGATAATCCGGAAATAATTGAAGAAGAAGTATATGGAGTGGTCATCGGACCCGCTACCCGGTAATTGTAGTTTCCTGTTCCCCCTGAAGCGGTAACCGTTATCGTTCCTGTAGCCATACATCTTGATTCCTGCGGTACCGCCGAATTAACGGTCAGTGTGCAGGGTTGTGCCCAGGACGTGTGATAAAATATCAGGTTGAATAAAACAGAAAGAAATAGGTATAGTTTTTTCATAGTCGGATTTGGATTCTAGGATTATAACGCTAAAATTCTCATTACCATCGAAGATTTAAAAGCTTTTATCGAAAATTTCGATGAATGGGTAGGCAGATTAGGTACTAGTACTCAGGGGTTGTAGAAAAATTACGAATGGCCTGATAAGTTGCCGGCTTTTTTTTTCTCCGGATACAACGAATGATGAATCCATATGGTCAAGCTGGTCTTAACCTTACTGAGATGAAAATTCTCCTATTAAAATTCCTGTTTATTTGCGCACTTGTATTTTTTTCTGTCAGCCTGGTGATGTCAGGTGTAAATGCCGGTAGGTTCTGCCAAAAAGAATCCCCTATTTGCTCAACAACTGAACAAACAGGGGAAGAAGATTTGAATGTTGAATTATCCGGCGGATTAAGTCTTGCTTTTTTATGAAGCAGCCGGCTTCCGGTAATCAGGTTTCCTGAACGAAGCCTTTTTTCACGGCATACATAACCAGTCCGGCCATTGATTTAGCGCCTGTTTTGGTTTTTAGTTTATCACGGATCGCTTCTACCGTACGCGGACTGATATCAACAATGTCAGCAATCTCTTTGGTTGTTTTCTCCTCGCACATCAATTTTAAAATGCGGATTTCCTTGTCGGAAAGCTGCGCATCCATTACATGTTCCGGCTCATTTTTCCTTGTCCTCAAACCCGTTAACAGGGCTTTGTTGGTCAATTCGTTGAAAAAGAACTCCTGTTCGTAACAGGTTTTAATAGCCTGATAAATAGTTTCCGAATCGGAGTTTTTAGTGAGATAGGAATTCGCGCCGATCTCCATAAGTTTGGAGATCATGGAATGATCATTGTGCATCGAAAGAATGATCACTTTAACATGCGGATTAATCTTACGTATTTCCGGCAATGTGCTGATACCATCCATGATGGGCATCTGAATATCCAACAGGATCACATCCGGTTCAATATGTTTAAGAAGATTCAAAAGCTGCATCCCATTATCGGCCTCAGCAATCAGCTCTACATCTTTTTTTGCAGAAAGGGCGGTTTTAACGCCGGCACGAAATAAAGCATGATCATCGGCTATCGCCACCTTGATAGGATGGTTGGGGTCTGGTTTTTTCATACGGTGATTTTTACTATTGGTGAAATCCTGCTAAAGAGAAGATTTCGGTTTGCAAGTTGTAAAAAATCCTGAACATCCACTATAGTAGTTCTACGTAAATATATCAGTTCGGAAACTACCATAGCAGGGAATTTTCTTAAAATTAGCCTTTTTTCTATCGTAACAATCCTTTCCCCGCGTCGAATTTTTACGAATCAGCGAGTAAATACCGTATCCCTAAAATTCAGCAATTCCGCTCTTGTAAAGGGTTGGCTGTGTTGCTACATTTGTATCAGAAGTTGATTGACGGGAATCGCAAACTCCAACCATCCAATGTCCAGTAACAACCGTCCAGAACTCTTTCAATATCTTATGAACCCGACGAATCCACGGTCAATCAACTTTCTTTTCTAAGATCCATGAAAACCCACGGCACAGAATTCTTTTGCCGTATTTCGACCCCAGGACCCCAATACCCTACTAAAAACATGAACCCGAACGGGTTACCAGCTCTTTACATTTTTATGCCTGCTTTGAATGCAACAGGTGCGTAGTAGCGAAGGGGGAATTAAAACCATTTGGCCTCATAAACGGAGTGAAAATTTATGAAATCAGCAGCCAACCTTCTAGGTTTACTTATTCCATGGAGCATTTCAAGGCAGGCTTTTTTTTGATTCCAGCCATAAAAAAAGGTGCAGTGTTGAACTGCACCTTTTGTATGTTGACGATTTTCAGTATTACTGAGCGCCTTCGCCTTCTCCGCCTTCCAGCTTCTTCTTGAGTTCAGCCAGCACACCCAGGTCGCCAAGGGTAGCTTTCTCCACCTTGCTCTGGATGTTTTTAACAGCCTTCTTGGTTTTGTCGGCTTCTGCTTTTGCTTCCTTCTTGACAGCTTCTCTTTCTTCCGCTTTGGCAACTTCCCAGGTACGGGCATGGCTAACCACGATCCGCTTTTCATTGCGATCGAATTCGATCACCATGAACTGGTTGGTTTCTTCTGCGTTCACAGAACCACCGTCTTCTTTAGAGAGGTGACGGTTCGGAGCGAATCCTTCCAGGCCATAAGGCAACTGAACGATCGCACCTTTGTCGTCCTTACGGATAACAGTTCCTTCATGCACGGTTCCGATAGCAAAGGTATCTTCCAGTGTATTCCAGGGATCTTCTTCCAGTTGCTTGTGTCCGAGTTGGAGTTTGCGGTTTTCTTTATCGATACCAAGAATGATGATCTCGATTTTCTCACCAACTTTAGTGTACTCAGATGGGTGATTGAAACGCTTCAGCCAGCTCAGGTCACTGATATGGATCATACCACCGATTCCTGGCTCCAGCTCAACAAACACACCATACGGAGTGATGTTCTTCACCAGTCCGCTGTGACGGCTGTCAACAGGGAATTTATTCTCGATTTCATTCCAGGGATCAGGAGTCATTTGCTTGATAGAAAGACTCATCTTACGAGCGTCTTTATCAAGGGTAACGATTTTCGCTTCGTACTCATCACCCAGTTTGAAGAACTCCTTCGCATTGATCGGAGTGTTCGCCCAGGTAATTTCACTAACGTGTACCAGTCCTTCTACGCCCGGCATGATTTCCAGGAACGCGCCATAATCTTCAATGTTCACTACTTTACCTTTCACAACATTGCTTTCAGAAATGTTTTCAGGCAGCACATCCCATGGATGCGGAGTGAGTTGTTTCAGACCCAGGCTGATACGCTTTTTGTCGTCGTCGAAATCCAGAACTACCACATTCAGTTTCTGGTCGAGTTTCAACACCTCTGAAGGGTGGTTGATACGTCCCCAGCTGATATCGGTAATATAGAGCAGACCATCGAGGCCACCCAGGTCCATGAACGCACCGAAATCGGTGATGTTCTTGATGGTACCTTCCAGTACCTGACCTTTTTCGAGTTTGCCCATGATCTCTGCACGCTGTGCTTCAATATCGCTTTCGATAAGTGCTTTGTGAGATACAACCGCGTTCTTGATGGCTTCGTTTACTTTCACCACTTTGAACTCCATGGTCTTTCCTACAAACTGATCGTAATCCGTTACAGGTTTTACATCGATCTGAGAACCTGGCAGGAAGGTTTCCATACCAAATACATCCACGATAAGACCACCTTTGGTTTTGCTGGTAACAGTACCGGTAACAATTTCACCAGTCTTGTGAACTTCAACAATTTTTTCCCATGCACGGGTAATACGGGCCTGTTTGCGGCTGAGGTGAAGATGACCCTGACGGTCTTCTTTTTCCACTACCATCACTTCCACTTCATCACCGATTTTCAATCCCTGCAGATCGCGGAATTCGTTCAGTGAAATCAAACCATCACTTTTAAAACCGATATTCAGAACTACGTCGGTTTTTGTCAAACCAACAACAGATCCTTTGATCAGTTCACCATCAGTAATGGCAACGAATGTAGCATCGTACACTTTGTCGTACTTCGCTTTTTCTTCATCCTTATAGGATGCAACATTGCGCTTGTCGATGCTCCAGTCGAAATCGTCGTGAGCAGTCGCTACCGGCGCCTCAGGTGCAGTTGTTGTCGCTGTAGTTGCTTCTGCGGGGGCAGCAGCAGACTCCTGAGCATCAGCGTTTAATTGTTTACCAAAAATGTTTTGAAACATAGAAATTTCCCGATGGTTTTATTCGGGCCTGCAAAGATAGGCAAAATCCGCTTCC
>CAZJNY010000156.1:0-8801 GCA_964547405.1 uncultured Flavihumibacter sp.
GAGTCGAGGAGCGTGCGCGCGAGCTCGCGAACAGCCCACTTCTTGCCACGGCACGCCTCTATTTAAATGAGAACCTGGTCAACCTTGACAAAACGACCCAACTCCAAAGCATTTATAATGCTAAACAAATAATTGACGACACTATCCAGCTGATCCGGAACATATCACATAGCCTGATGCCCCCCACGCTGAAAAACTTTGGTCTTGAATCTGCCGTAAACGATCAGTTTCAAAAAATTAGCAGTTCCGGCATAATCAATGCCAGCTGCCGCTTTCATGATTATAAAGAACGCCTCCAAACCGACAATGAACTGATTGTATTCAGGGTTATTCAGGAACTCATCAATAATATTCTGAAACACAGTAATTCCAGCTTTATCCACCTTACCCAAAATACCAACGGAAATAAGTTCTATATCCGGATGCACCACGATGGTAAAGGAATTACCCAGGCAGATTTTGAACGCATGACTAAAAGCGCCGCCGGGCTGGGATTAAAAAATATTCAAAGCCGGCTTAAAGTACTGCACGGAAGGATCTTTTTTGAAAAAGATGCGTCACAAACCTATTACAAGGTCACGATTGAGCTAAACAGAGAGGATAATCAATAAGGAATGCTTATTTTTATTCCTCGCGAATTGCAAGATTCCTATGAGAGTAATCAAAGTAGCCATTGCTGATGATCATAAAATTTTCAGGAAAGGAGTAATTCTTTCCCTTCGCCCTTTTACCAATATCAAATTTGTTCAGGAAGCCGAAAACGGCAACGAATTGATTGATGGACTGGCCGAATCTGCTCCGGATGTGATCCTTATGGACCTGCGGATGCCTGTTAAAGATGGTATTGAAACCACCAAATATATCGCCAAAACATACCCGAATATCCATATTGTAGTACTCACGATGTTCGAAGATGAACGTTTTGTCAGTCACCTGATGGAAATCGGCGCAAATGGCTATTTATTAAAAAGCGCCGACCCTACTGAAATAAGAAGGGCCATTATGGAAGTATTTGAAAAAGGCTACTACCTCAACAATTTTGTGAACCGGATCTTACTGAAAAAGTCGCATGCGAAACAAAAGGTAATCCCCAGCCTAAACAGCGAAATCACACTTACTGACAGGGAACGGGATGTTATTAAATACATCTGCATGGAGTTTACCGCCTCGGAAATTGCACAGAAAATGGAGGTGAGCCCAAGAACAGTAGAAGCCATTAAAGACAGGCTGATGGAAAAATTCGGCACTAAAAACACAGCCGGACTCGTATTCTATGCCGTCAAAAACAACCTCATCGACTAATAGCGGTATTAATCCAGGTGCATTTCAGGAATCGTTCCCTCAACAAGCAAACGTCCCGCTGTTTTCTGAATGATCTCCTCCACCGAAACCCCGGGCGCCCTTTCCAGCAATTTGAAACCGGCAGGCGTTATATCAAGCACGGCCAGTTCCGTAACCACTTTTTTTACACAACCTACCCCTGTTAATGGAAGTGTACAGGCTGGGAGTAACTTTGATTCACCTTTGGGATTGGTATGCATCATGGCAACAATTATATTTCGGGCACTGGCTACCAGATCCATCGCTCCGCCCATGCCCTTTACCATTTTACCCGGTATCTTCCAATTAGCAATATCTCCGGTATCACTCACTTCCATTGCCCCTAATACGGTTAAATCAACTTTGCCGGCCCGTATCATGCCAAAACTTTCTGCACTGTCAAAAAATACCCCGCCCGGCACTATGGTCACGGTCTCTTTTCCGGCATTGATAAGATCTGCATCCACTTCTTCTTCTTTTGGATAAGGACCCATTCCCAAAATCCCGTTCTCACTTTGCAAAAAAATATGCATGCCAGCCGGGATATAATTCGCCACCAGGGTAGGTATCCCGATTCCCAGATTCACATACATACCATCTTTCAATTCCCGGGATATCCTTTTGGCAATTCCAAATTTGTCTAATGCCATATCAATTATTTAAGATGTGCTGGAAATACGGTGTCTGAATTTTCTTATCAAGTGTATTTTCAAAGAACTCACATAAAAGCGGATTCAGTTTCTTCAATGCTGAAAAATTCTGTTTCGCTACTCCTATCGCTTGTTTTATGCC
This sequence comes from uncultured Flavihumibacter sp., assembly GCA_964547405.1. Lineage (GTDB taxonomy): Bacteria > Bacteroidota > Bacteroidia > Chitinophagales > Chitinophagaceae > Flavihumibacter. The sequence goes on from CAZJNY010000156.1 coordinate 2,113, forward strand.
TTCTGCATTATATCCATAAAATGCCAGCGAATTTTCTTCCTGATTGTTACGGTCTTCCTGAAAATCCATGATATCATCCAATAACAAAAAAGTAGGCACCAACTGGTACCAGCAATCCAGCACAACAGCCAGAACTGCTTCCGGAATATGAATGGTTGTAAGAAGATAAAGAAAGGCATCCCCTCTGTTAAGCGCCGGATTATCGGTACCAATTCGCCCTGTCCTTACCAGAGGTAGCTGATTAAAATAAGTGTGTAATTCATTAAACAGGGATTGATTCACCAACCTGGGTGTTACCAGTTCCTCTATTTCCTGAATATGTACCGAAAAATCCTTTTGTCCAAATTCATATGCTGCAGCAATATGCAGCAGTTCTTCCATGGTCTGCACATATTTCTCCTGCAGAAGAACATCTGCGGGCACACCTGCTTTCACCTTCAAATCAAAAAAAAGTGGTATAAACAGATAACCGGTTCCCCTTGCCACATACAGATACCTGCCCTTCCAGTATAAATTATTCTGCGGCGGTTTTCTGTCCACAAAAAAAGCGGCAATTTCCGGATCCACTCCCATCGATTCAACCAATTCGGTTTTACTTGTAAACATATTGCCTGGACTTTTTACGATGATAATTGTACAGTTCTTCGTTCGATTCTCTTTTCATACTGATCCACCTGGAAAATCCGATGGACATATATTCCGGGAACATGCACCTGGTCAGGATCCAGTTCTCCCGGCTCCACAAGCTCTTCCACTTCCGCTATCGTGATTTTTCCTGCTCTTGCCATGGACGATGAGAAATTTCTGGTTGTTTTTCTAAATACCAGGTTCCCATACCGATCTCCCTTCCACGCTTTTATCAATGCAAAGTCGGCAGACAATGCCAGCTCCATGAGGTATTGTTTTCCATCAAACGCACGTTGTTCTTTTCCCTCTGCGATCTCAGTACCTACTCCTGCCGGTGTGAAAAATGCTGGAATGCCCATGCCTGCCATCTGGATTCTTGTAGCCAGTGTACCCTGCGGCACCAGATCAACTTCCAGTTCGCCCTGTAGCAACTGTCTTTCAAATTCCGCATTTTCGCCAACATAAGAACTTATCATTTTTTTTATCTGCCGGGTTTTTAAGAGCAAGCCCAGGCCAAAATCATCAACGCCTGCATTGTTTGAAATACAGGTCAGGTTTTTTATGCCTTTTTTTACAAGGGCTGCTATGGCTGCTTCAGGAATGCCACAGAGGCCAAAGCCTCCCAGCATGAGTGTTGAACCATCCTGGATATCCTGAATGGCTTCATCCGCATGGGACATGGTTTTATTCATACAGCAATCGTTTTATTCTGCTTTTTTTTCCTGCTTCACCGGTTTAGGCTTTATTACCGGCTGAGCAGCAGATGGAATCATCCTGGCCAACCGGTCCCTGTTTCCTAATGCTTCCACCGAATCGAAGATCAGTTTGAGCTGATCCGGACGGGCCAAATAATAATCGTAACTCTCCTTAAATGTTTTGTAATCGACATTGTTGAGATCAAAAACCTGGTCGTATTTCCTTGCACGAACGGAATCAAGCCTTCTTGTAGAATCCCGGTTCTGATAATCAACGCTGATTTCATCTGCCAGCATCAGCTGGTAGACAAGCGGTACCATTTCCATCTGGCTTAACGCAGGCTTAGGACCTGTGTCATCCGAACAGGACAGCAATACGACCATTGAAACTAGCAGCAGAAAGAAAAATGATTTCATTATCGGAGTTCCTGTTTATAGGTATTTGCGTTTGTAATATCCAATCGCGACAACAGATCCAGAGCAGTTGCTTTTTCATCTGGTGGTGATTTTTTAAACATCTTACTTAATTCTCCAGTACGACCCTGGAAAAAAAAGGGAAGCACCATTGAATTCGGAATCTCACTGTTCACTGTATTAAACTGCTGCAGTGCATTTAATACCGCTTTACGGCCCTCTGCTTCTTTTTCATAGAACTGATCCAGTCCCAGCCGGAAATACCCATAAAGGGCATCGTGAATAAGATTGTATCTCGCACTGGTCAGATTCTCCATTAACCAATAACGGTTTCGCTGACCATCGAAGGCTTTCCAGCCAAGTATATCCCGACTATCCGGAGAGTTATTGACAATGTTCTGCGCTTTGATAAAATAGGGCTCCCCGCCTTTAAGCGAAAATGAATCCCCATCCATACCCAGAATGATTTGTACATAAAACGCGAGCACGGCTGTCAGATTCGAAACAAGCGGATCGTTGCCGCTAACCCGGTTTTCATTGAATTCAAGCTGCTGAAACTCCACATATCGAAACAGGAGATTTTCATCCATGAAATTGATCAAAGGTGTTTCGTAGGCTGAATTATATACCGGCCGGGCCGCCTGTACGGTTAATGTAGCCTGATAAATATTTCCATCCAGGGCTGTTTTAATGGTAATCAGGAAATTACACTTAATGCGTTCGTTGGTGGTATAGGTATCCTTGGTCCATTTCCGGTTGTTCAAAAAATTGGTGAGTGCATTCTGCAGGGTATTGAAAACTTTCCTGTCCACTTTAGATCCAACCTCGTTGGACATCACCACTACTTTGGCCTGTAATTCCTGCGCCTGCCCATATTTACAAAGGCAAAACAGGCAAAATAGTATAAGCAATCTCTTATGCATAAAACTTATTCTGAATCAGGTCAACAATATCGGCTGCCACTTCCGTTTTGCGCTTTACAGGGAAATTGATTTCATCTCCTCTTCTGTCGAACACGGTAATTTTATTGGTATCCACGCCAAATCCTGCTCCTTTATCCTGCAATGAGTTCAACACGATCAGATCTGCATTTTTAGATTCCAGTTTTTGCAGGGCATTGGCTTTTTCATTGTTGGTTTCCAGGGCAAAGCCGACCAATACCTGGTTTGCTTTTTTTAATTGTCCGAGTTCTTTTAGTATATCCCGGGTTTTCACCAACCGGATATCCATTCCGCCTTCTGTTTTTTTGATTTTCTCCGATGCAACTGACTCCGGCGTATAATCTGCAACGGCAGCTGACATGATAGCGAGATCTACGGAAGAATAGTGGCCGGTACAAACTGCATACATTTGCTCAGCCGTTGTTACCCGGTGTACCTGAATACGGGGGTCTTCCGGTGCCTGCACCCCTGGCCCGGCAACCAACTGCACCATCGCACCTCTGGCTGCCAGTTCTTTGGCCAATGCTACCCCCATTTTTCCGGAAGAATGATTTCCTATAAACCTGACAGGATCGATGGGTTCATAGGTTGGTCCTGCTGTAACCAATGCTTTTTTCCCAGCCATACTATTCGTCTGGTTAAAATGCCCGATAATCAGTTCCAGAATTTCCTCCGGTTCGGCCATCCGGCCTGGCCCGGTTAATCCACTGGCCAGTTCACCCGAACGAACTGGAATAAGATGATTGCCAAATGAACTCAGGGCATCCAGGTTTCTTTTCGTTGACGGATGATACCACATATCTTCATCCATAGCAGGAGCTACCCAAACCGGACAGGTAGCCGACAAATAAGTAGCCAGTAACATATTATCACAATGCCCATTGGCCATTTTAGCCAGCGTGTTACAGGTTAATGGAGCGATGATGAATAGATCCGCCCACCTGCCCAGCATGACATGATTGGCCCAGGTAGCTTCATCAAAAAGATCACTTATTACCGGTTCTTTAGAGAGCGTGGAAAGCGTTAATACCGGAACAAAATCCCGGGCAGCCGGTGTTATCACAACTTTTACAGTTGCCCCCTGTTTTATCAGGAGGCGAACAAGGGTAATCGATTTATAAGCGGCAATGCTTCCGGTTATTCCAAGCAGGATTTTTTTTCCTTGCAACATGTAATAAAATTAAAAAAAAAGCGACAGCAGGGCCGTCGCTTTAACAAATATATGGATAAGAATCAACTGAACAGATTATCCTCATTCTTGCGGTAATACACTTTCTCTTCCATAAACTCCTGGGTAGCCAGCAATGCAGGGTTTGGCATCCTTTCATAGGCTCTGGAAATTTCTATCTGCTCTTTATTCTCATGAATCTCTTCCAGACTGTCTGTATGAGTAGCAAACTCTTCAAGTTTGTTATGCAGTTCTTCCTTCAGACCGATATTGATCTGATTGGCCCTTTTGGCAATAACGGCAATTGACTCATAGAGATTACCAGTTCTACCTTTGATTTCCAGCAGGTTTTTTGCTTCCGCTACGTTACTGGTATTGGAACTAAGCTGACGTCTTAACTTGCTCATTTTTTATTGCTTTAAGATTGTTTTGCGATATGTTAAGGAAGTTATTAACCTCCGCTTTTAATTCACTTTCCGGAAACCGGTCAGCAAACTCATTACATTGTTCAACAACTTTGGTAAACCGTTCTTCTTTTTTCTCATCAATACTTAAAACCGCATACTCAAAATAAGAACGTATTACTTCCAGTTTATAGGCCGCGCTTTTGTCTGAATCCGGATAATTCTCCATCAGATTCGTAAACGCGATAGCGGCTGCTTTATACTGACGAAGATTAAAATACAGCTCGGCAGACCGGAATTCTTTTAGTTCCAGTTTCGCCCGGCCTTCATCAATAATGGCGGTAGCTTCCTTGTTTCTTTCAGATCCTGGGTGCGTATTGATAAAGGCCTGCATCAATCCCATTGACTTGATGGTATTGGTCTGATCCAGCTCTACTTTCGGAGATTGTTTATAATAGGTATAAGCCCGCATATACTCCATCTCTTCGGCTCTTTTACTTGTCGGGAATACTTCAACAAATCCCTTAAAGAGATTTTCTGCATTCATATAATCCCGCATATAATAGGCACAATACGCAAAGTTATAATAGACCGCCTCAAACTTGTCTCCACCTTTTAACAAGGGGAACAGCTCCTCATAGAGCTGCTGGGCATACATGTATTTCTTTTTAGCGAAATACTGATCTGCCATACGCAGCTTATAGTCATAGTCGGTACTTTTCTGCACTTTAGCAAACTTGGAACATCCGGTAGCCAACACCGCTAACATGCATACAAAAAGGATTGATCTCATAAAGGCTGGCAAAGTTAACACATTTGATCAAATATAAAAAAACCCCGCATATGCGGGGTTCTTTTATATCAATATTAACCATTATTAGTTCCTTTTGCGAAGATTCGGGTGCGGTGCGGGCACTGCATTCGGTCCATCTTCTGCTGATCCGTCGCGCAGATCAACCGTATTCGGATCTCCACCGCCTTCACCATACTTGAAGATAAAGCGGTCGGCACTGATACCCTCCTGTTCAACCAGGTAGTTGATAACAGCGTTTACACGATCCCAGCTTAACTGCTGTGCAGATTTGCTGGATTCTCCGTAACCGATTACTGCGATACGGCAATTCGGGTTGGTGCGGATTTTCTCAGCAACACTTGCCAGTACAGCTTTAGAGTCGTTGTTCAGAGAAACGGTACGACCTGTGAAAGAAATACTTGGCAGGTCTCCGATAGCGCACTGATTTTGTGTTCCACCAACGAATCCACCTTCTCTCAGTTCTTTACAGCAGGCAGGCTCAGGGCACTTACCAATACCGTCAGCGTCAACAGGCTGACACTGTGTTGGTGTGATCAGTTCCTTATCCTTAAAGTCAGGAACACCATCGCCATCCGTATCCTTACTTACGCCATGGCTATCCACAGGCGCATTTGCAGGGGTATTGGGTTCCAGGTCAAACTGATCTGTTACACCATCACCGTCAGCATCGTCCAGGATTGGCTTGGGAAGTTTCATATGCTTGGGAGCATTGATCTCGTTATACGCATAGTCAAGTGGGTTCATCCAGTACAGGGGTTCTGTGGACTTACCACCCAGGTTAAAGTTGGCACCTACCGTGAAATAATTGTAAGTGTCATAATCAGGAGTCAGAATAGAACCAAATGGAGTTTCCGGATTTCCGGTTCTTGCTGCCTGCCAGCGCTGGCCGTCCAACAGATCGTTTTTGGTAACCGTAAAGCGATCTTCAATCGCGATATTTACCCTTGGGCTAACCCGGAAAGCCAGACCTGCTCCAAAATGAAAGTTTCCACCCAGGGTATTCCCACCCAGTTTCGGGCGTGCATCACCATCGGTTTCAGCTGGGGTTTCATAACTGTCGTCCATCAGGTCCTTCAGCTGGTTCTTTGTTTCTTTTCTTTCCTTATATACGCTTTGAACTGTGATTGAGCTGAAATTATAAGGATTTCCACCGTCGTCTAACGCATTGATATTGGTTTTATACCAGCTGGCACCCAAACCTACGATACCATATGCATTCCAATTGGACTTCGCCTGGTGGAAACGAATATTGTTAAAAGAAATGATCGCCTGCAAATTCAGGTCTTTCATCACCGTACGGTAATTATCGAATACAATGCCAAGCGGGGCCACACCATATCCTTCACCTCTCCACGCACTGTTGATACCAGACCCTCTTCCTTTCCAGTTCAGGCCCTTACCAACCCCGTACATAAATTCTGCTCTAAGGGAAAACATGTATCCAAGTGCCTTCCGAACATGTAAGCCACCTCCGAAAGTTGGGAAAACAGTAGGAACATCTCCGAAAATATTAAATAAACCTCCCTTGATACCAACTTCCCACTGGTTGCGGGGCTTGGCCGGGAATGGATAGGCATTGTTCATGAACTCATTGTGCTGCGGCAGTCTTTTTCTGGTTATCAGCGA
>CAZJNY010000157.1:0-8734 GCA_964547405.1 uncultured Flavihumibacter sp.
ATCGCGCCGGGTTCAACTCCGGAAAGCCATCGCTGGCGGTCGTTCTCCTGGTGCTGGTTTTTTGGCTGTGTAACTGTTGCGCCATCCGCATAATAGATGATGGTCATCACTTCTCTGGTTGTATCAGATTGATTTCCGGGAGCACAATGAAGCGTCCAGCCGTAATGCCAGCTGGCATCACCCCCTTCCATGCTGGCGGGCCTGGATACGGAATAATTTTTGTTTTTCACATAGGCATTCAGCAACTGATCCGATTCATCGGAGATGGCAATATTTTCCACTTCACCTGCTTTATGTGAACCCGAAGCGAAAGTGAGCATACCCATCGCTTCGTCGATTGAAATCAGGGGCATCCACATGGTAATCGTATTGCTGGTATCCAGGGGCCAGTAATATTGATCCTGGTGCCAGGGAGTATGTCCGCCTCCCGCTTCCTTATACAGTGCCTGATCATGGTAAAGCCTCACTTTTTCAACGCCAAGCAAAGCCGCAGCCATTTTTGCAAACCGCTTTGCCAGGGTATATGCACGAACCTTTTCATCAACTTCCCATAAATTCATGATTTGCAGGAATGCCTTGCCATAGGTATCCCTTTCGGCCAGTGCCCTGGTTTCCGTATTATACCGGTAAGCCGCCTCATTGATGGCCTCCCGGTAAACTGCCAGCTCCCGGGGCGATAATAATCCCCGCACATGGAGATGTCCATTGTTGCGGAATTCCTGTACCTGGTTTTCTGTCAGCGGAATTTCATTGTCCAGCGAGGGAAGTGGGTTGCTATTCATAAGCTGATAATTTACAACTTTTTCTGTTGTTGAGCCACTTCCTTACCACCCGGACTGTTACAATTTGAATACAGAATGAAACAGGATACCGGGGAGGCCAGCCCGGCAACGAGTAATTTGTGATGTAAACGATTGCTTTTATGAGAAATGCCTGTCCAACAAGCGGCTTCCTGCTTATGCCCCTGCTGTTACTGGCGAGTTTTGTCCAGGCACAAAAAAACAGCAGCCCGCTATTTCAATTAATTCCCGCCAACAAATCAGGCCTGCAGTTTGAAAATCGGTTAACCGAATCCGATAGTCTGAATATCCTGAACCAGGCTAATATTTACAATGGGAGCGGCATTGGGATTGGTGATTTTAACAACGATGGACTTCCGGATATTTATCTCGCCGGTAATATGGTGGAAAACAAACTCTATCAGAATAAAGGCAACCTGAAATTTGAGGATATCACCCGTTCAGCCGGGGTCAATGGCGATGGCAGGTGGTGCACCGGTGTTTCCGTAGTTGATATCAACAATGACGGCTGGCAGGATATTTATGTATCCGCCTCTTTTCGGAAAAACTCCCTGCAGCGTACCAATCTTTTTTATATCAATCAGGGACTTTCCCAAAAAGGTATTCCTGAATTCAGGGAAATGGCGGCCGACTATGGACTGGCAGATACCGGTTTCAGCACGCAGGCCTATTTTTTTGATTATGACCGCGATGGCGACCTCGATTGTTACCTCCTGACCAATGAACTCTATGACCCTGCGACACCAATCCGCTTCCGGCCAAAACTGAGTGATGGAACTGCCAGGAATACCGACAGGCTTTACCGCAATGAAGGCAATGGAAAATTCACCAACGTTTCCAAACAGGCCGGCATCACCTGGGAAGGCTGGGGGCATGCTGCATCAATTACCGATATTAACCAGGATGGATGGCCGGATATCTATGTGGCCAACGATTTTGTTTCCAATGATCTACTCTACATCAATAACAGAGATGGAAGCTTTACCAACCAGCTGAGCAATTATTTTAAACATACCGGGTGGAATGCCATGGGTACTGATTTTGCAGATCTTAACAATGATGGCCTGCAGGATATGGTATCGCTGGAGATGTTACCCGAAAACAATCAGCGGAAAAAGAGCATGCTTGCCGGCAATGAATATTATAATTATTACAATAGCCAGCGATTCGGATATAGCCATCAGTATGTCAGAAATGTAGTGCAGTTCAACAAAGGAAAAACACCTGCCGGCAATCCGGTATTCGCCGACCTCGCCTATTTGTTCAATATGGAGGCAACGGACTGGAGCTGGTGCCCGCTGATAGCAGATTTTGATAACAACGGACTTCGGGACCTGGTCATTACCAATGGGCTTCCCAGAGACGTAACGGATCTTGATTACATAACTTTCAAGAGCAATGAATCAGGGCATTCGGGTCCGTATAAACTGGCACAGGTTGCTGCCTTGCCTGTCGTGAAATTGCCCAATTATGCGTACGCAAATAGCGAAGAAAAAGGGTTTCAGCAACAATCAGCCCAATGGGGACTGGTACACGCATCTTTTTCTACAGGTGCTACTTATGCCGATCTGGATCTGGATGGCGATCTGGATATCCTGATTAATAACCTGAATGATCCGGTCTTTTTGTATGAAAACAAACTGGCTGATAAAGCGCAACCTGGTAATTCCACCTTGCGGATAAAACTGACTGGCGCCCCGCAAAACAGCAATGCTTATGGAGCAACCATACGGGTATTTATAAGGCAGGGGCAGCAACTTTTTTACGAACACCAGCCTGCACGCGGATACCTTTCCTCTGTTGAACCGATTGCGCATTTTGCGATCAGTCCCGCTATGAAAATCGACTCCCTCCAGATTCACTGGCCCGATGGAACAGTATTCTCTACCACAGAAATGACTTTGAATAAAACCATCACTTACAACTACGGTAATAACAGGAAGGGCAAGAGTCCTGTTATTGATAAAAAGCAACAATTGTTTACCCCGAATACCGCTTTGCTGCCTTTCAGGCACCAGGAAAGAGATGCGATCGACTATAATTTCCAGGCTAGTTTACCACACAAATTAAGTCAGTTCGGTCCGGCACTGGCCGTAGGAGATATCAATGGTGATGGATTGGAAGACCTGGTGATCGGAGCTTCCGTAGGCCAGCGCACGACCTTTTTTTTACAAGCGAAAAATGGAAGTTTTGTGAAAGACACTACGCTCATCGATTTTTCGGATAAGCATCCGGGTGAGGACATGGGACTGCTGCTTTTTGATGCCGACAACGATGGCGATCTTGATCTGTACAAAACAAGCGGAAGTTATGAACTGGCACCTGGCCATCCCGCCAGTCAGGATATCCTCTATTTCAATGGTGGCCGGGGAAATTTTGAAGCAAGACGATCTGCGTTGCCATCCATGACCACCAACAGTTCCGTAGTGCGGGCAGCAGACTTTGATGGCGATGGACTCCTGGATCTTTTTGTAGGCGGAAGGTCCGTTTCCAGCGCTTATCCAACCGCCCCCAGGTCATACCTGCTTAAAAACTACGGAGGCAGTTTTATTGATGTTACCAATTCTCTGTGCCCGGAACTAGCCACTCCTGGTATGATTTCAGATGCGCTGTTTACTGATTTCAACAACGATCATAAAGCAGACCTTTTGCTGGCAGGCGAATGGATGCCCCTGCAGTTTTTCGAGGGAAGCGCTACCGGTTTTAAAAGCATCACTGCGCAATCGGGAATAGCTTCCCATACGGGCTGGTGGAACAGCCTGGTTGCCGGTGATTTTGATAAGGATGGAGATATGGATTATGTGGCAGGTAACCTCGGATTAAATTCATCTTACCGGGGAACAATTGCTGAACCAATGTTTTTATATGCTGGCGACTGGGATGAAAATGGATTGATGGATCCACTTGTTTTCTGTTATAACAAAAGTGAAGATGGCAGCAGGAAATTATACCCAATGACATCAAGGGATGACATGATCAGCCAATGGTTACCTATTCGGAAAAAATTCCCTACCTACAAAGCCTATGGAAATGCGGGACTGAATGAATTTTTGACCAGCAGCCAGCGGAGCAGTGCGCTGGTGCTGAATGCTACGCATATGCAAAGCAGTTATATCGAGAACAACGGGAACGGAACCTTTACCATCCGGCCGCTTCCAATGGCGGCTCAGGAAGCTCCTGTTTTTGGTATGCAGGCCCAGGATATGGATGGCGATGGTAACCTGGATTTGCTGCTGGTGGGAAATGACTATGGAATGGAACCTTATAGTGGCCGGCATGATGCCTTTAACGGATTATACCTGAAAGGAAGCGGAACAGGTGATTTCACAGCAACCACAATAGCAGCATCGGGCTTCTATGTACCCGGAGACGCGAAAGCATTGTCGCTGCTTCACCGTAGTAACCAGGAGCGGCTTTTTATTGCCAGCCAGAACCAGGATAGTCTGCAGGTTTTTTCTGCAGCTGCGCTGGCCGGTTTCCGGAATTTTGTACCGGCGGCCCAGGATGCATGGATTGAAATTCATCTGCCCGGCAATAAAAAAAGGAAAGCAGAACTTCATTATGGTGCTGCTTTCCTGTCTCAGTCTTCCCGACTCCTCCCAATTGAAGCCGAAGCGGAAAAAATATCAGTAACTAACTATCAGGGACAAACGAGAATAATCCGGTTACCAGAATAAAGCATACAAAGCCACCAGTAATCCAGTTACCAGCAACGCTCCTACTGCAAATGCCGGATCAGGAGTAAACTCTTTTTTGTCAATTTCCAGCGCATTTGGTCGTACCCCGCGTGCATGTTCGATGGTACTGATAATATACATGGCGGCAATACAGATTACAAACACAATAGCCATCCGGTCAATAAAAGGAATTTCGGCTACCCCACTTGAATTGGCGATTGCCCATCCGTATGGGATGAGACCACTCAGATCAACAAAACCCGGTAAAAACTTAAAGAACACGGAAAGTAAAAAGCCACCAATGGTAGCAAAAAGGGCCGCGTTCGAAGTAGCTTTCTTCCAGAAAAAGCCAAGAATAAACATGGCAAAAATACCAGGCGAAACAAAACCGGTGTATTCCTGGATGTATTGAAAGCCACCCTTTTTATCGATACCTAAAAACGGAGAGATAAAAATCGCGAGCAGAATGGCAATAACAACTGTAATACGGCCAATGCTTACCAGTTTTTGTTCGTCTGCAGCTGGTGCAATTCGTTTTTTATAAATATCCAGTGTAAAAATGGTAGAGATGCTATTGGCTTTACCGGCTAAGGAAGCAACCACTGCAGCAGTTAGTGCAGCAAAGGCCAGCCCTTTTAAACCTGGTGGAAGCAGGTTCAGCAAAACCGGATAAGCCCGATCCGGATTCAGTTCTCCATCCTGCAGCATTGCTTCCTGGAAATTACCTTCCTGGTACAATACAAATGCAGCAATACCTGGTAACACTACAATGACGGGCATGAGTAATTTGAGAAATGCGGCAAAAAGAATACCTGCCCTGGCTGTTTTTAAATCTGCGCCCAGTGCGCGTTGCGTGATGTATTGATTACAACCCCAGTAATTCAGGTTGACAATCCACATACCTCCTATCAATACCGATAATCCAGGCAGGTCAATATAATTTGAATTGGACTGATCAAAAATCATATGAAAATGATCATCTGCCTTTTCCTGCAACAATCCGAGTCCCGCCCAGGCACCACTGGCACCGAATTCATCACTTACAAGATTAAGTGCCAGATAGGTTGTGGCCAATCCACCCAGAATCAGGAAGAAAACCTGGATCACATCCGTATAGCCGATCACTTTCATTCCACCCAGTGTTATTACAATTGCGAACAATCCAAGTGCCAGCATGCAAACCGTAAAGTTGATACCAGATATACTGCTGACGGCCAGGGCACCGAGGTATAAAATGGAAGTGAGGTTTACGACAACATATAAAAGCAACCAGAATACCGCCATAATCATGGCCACCGTGCCATTGTAGCGTTGTTGCAGAAATTGCGGCATGGTATAAATCTTGTTGCGTAGGTAAACAGGAATGAAAAAAAGCGCAACAATAATCAGGGTGGCAGCAGCCATCCATTCATAGGTTGCGATTGCCAGTCCCATTTTAAAACCGGAACCACTCATTCCAATAAACTGCTCTGCAGAAATATTGGAGGCAATCAGGGAAGCGCCGATGGCCCACCAGGTAAGTGATCCTTCCGCTAAAAAATAATCCTTGCTGCTGGCTTGTGCCGATTTCTTTTTATTGTAGACCCACCATCCATATAAGGCAACAATCAGGAAATAGATGATGAATACGATATAGTCTTTGGCGTGCAGAATATTCATGGCAGGTATCAGTTAGGGTTGAACCGAAAATTTATACAATGAGCGGGTCTGGTAGGTCTGTCCGGGTTGTAGTATCGTACTCGGGAAAGCCGGTTGATTCACCGCATCCGGAAAATGCTGGGTCTCGAGGCAGAAAGCGGTACGAAACGCATCCACTGCACCGGATTTGAAACTGTTTTTACCTTGCATGAAATTTCCTCCGTAAAACTGAATACCTGGTTCGGTTGTCCAGATTTCAAGAGTTATGCCCGACTGGTCGCCGGTAATCATGGCAGCTTTCTTCCAGGCCCCGGCATCATCCAGAACAAAATTGTGATCATAGCCTTTCCCAAATTTCAATTGTTCATTGTCAGCATCTACCCGGGCACCGATGAGTTGCGGTGCTGTAAAATCAAACGGTGTTCCGGCAACCGGTAATAGTTCTCCGGTTGGAATTAAAGTTGAATCAACCGGTGTAAACTTACTTGCATGAAGTTGAAGCAGGTGCTGGTTAATGGTTCCGGCCCCTTCTCCATTCAGGTTATAGAAAGCGTGATTGGTGAGGTTCACCGGGGTTGCTTTATCAGTTGTTGCTTCGTATTGAATTTCAAGCGAGCGGTCAGCCCTTACCGTAAACCGGATGGCAGTACTCAGTTTGCCAGGAAAACCTTCTTCTCCATCCGGAGAAATATATTGCAGCAACAGTGTTGAGTCGTTCGGTTGTTCCGCATCCCAAACCACATCCTGAAAACCTGTTTTACCACCATGCAGGGTATTCAGACCATTATTAGTAAATAAGGTATAAGTAGTTCCGTTCAGACTGAATTTACCGTTGGCGATACGGTTACCTACTCTGCCAATGGTAGCACCGAAATACCGTTCACTGGACTGAATAAAATCCTGCAGTGAAGAAAAACCTACCACTACATCGCGCAGGCTTCCTGTTTTATCAGGAACCTCGAGGCTGACTATGCGTCCGCCATAATTCGTAATCCCAATTTTTATCGAATCATTGGTCAGCCAGTAGAGGGCTGTTTTCTTTCCATTGATTACGGAATCAAATTGATAGTGCATGGTTGTTTCGGTTGCAGTTTGTCCGGTTTTTTGCTCCGGTGTTGAACAGGCAAAAAAAACCAGGAGCAATATTGGCAGCATCGTTTTTTTCATGAGCAGCTCTTTTTATGAAGATTTAGAAGTTGTGCGATAATGTAGTGTAGACTGTTTCCGTAGTTGTTCAGCCGCCCATTCCGGAGTAATGTCTCGTTGCGGGTTGGCCAGCATTTCATACCCCACCATAAATTTTTTCACGGTAGCAGACCGAAGCAGAGGCGGATAAAAATGCATGTGCCAATGCCATCCGGAAACAGCCGCCTGGTTAACTGGTGCCTGGTGAATACCTGCGGAATAGGGAAAGGATACTTCAAAAAGATTATCGTACCGGGTGGTCAGGTTTTTAAGTGCGGATGCCAGTGAATGTTTTTCTTCGGCGGAAAACTCATGTGTATAGTTAACCGGGCGCTTTGATACAATCATCGTTTCATAAGGCCAGGTTGCCCAGAAGGGAACCAGCACTACAAAATGTTCATTTTCTTCGAGTATACGTTCCCGTTGCTTCAATTCCAGTTGCAGGTAATCACTGAGTAGCGTCCGGCCATTTTGTTCATAATAGTCCTCCTGCTGTATCAGTTCTTTCAGGATTTCCACCGGGATGGAAGAGGATGCCCATATTTGTCCGTGCGGATGCGGATTACTGCAACCCATGATCGCACCCTTGTTTTCAAATACCTGGATATACTGAATCCAGGAAACTGTGGCGAGTTGCAGAAATTCGGTACACCATAGTTCAATCACGGCTTCCAGTTCAGGAACAGAAAGCAGGGGCAACGTGAGATCGTGCCTGGGTGAAAATCCAATAACCCGACAGATTCCTCTTTCCGCTTTTGCTTCCAGCAGGTTGCCAATTTCCATGGATCCTTCCGGCGTATCACTGAGCAGGGCAGAAAAGTCATTGGTGAATGCATACGGGCCGGTAAACTGATCATTGCGGGTGCCATCGGCTCTTTCATTACCCGGACATAAATAACAGGCAGGGTCAAACGAAGGTCGATCCTCCTGTTGAAGCTGCTCCTGTTTTCCCTGCCAGGGTCTTTTGGTCCGGTGGGGAGAAACCAGGATCCATTCACCGGTTAACAGATTTTTCCGGGTATGAGGATGTTCAATGTATGTAAACGATTGCATATAGATATCAAATTAAAGACCTGTAGTTCCATTTCCGATTTGCACCACATAGGCTCCCAAACTGGTTCCCGTATGCACCTGATAGAGATTCCCGACAGTTTCAATAAGTTCGTTGACTGCTTCTGATTTCACGAGATTGATGGTACAGCCACCAAAGCCACCGCCCATCATGCGGGCACCGTACACCGCCTCTACCGGCTTCACCTGTTCCACCAGGAAGTCCAGTTCCGGACAACTTACTTCATATAGCCTGGAGAGTCCTTCATGGGAGGCATACATCAGTTTTCCGAATGTTCGGAGATCATTGGCATGAAGCGCTTTACAGGCATTCAGCAGGCGATGGTTTTCTTCCATCACATAGCGGCACCGCTGATACAATAC
>CAZJNY010000158.1:0-8708 GCA_964547405.1 uncultured Flavihumibacter sp.
CCTACCAGGAAGTATTTGACCAGCAGATGGAAGAAACCCGGTTGCGAAATATGCTGGAACGCATACAGCAGAGCCGGATTGTACTGCGGTTCCCGGAAAAACTGACTCCTTTCTGTTTCCCGATTAAAGTAGACAGCAAGCGGGAACAATTATCCTCCGAAAGCCTGGAAGACCGGGTTCGTAAAATGCAGTTGCAGTTACTCCGCTGATTATTTCATATGCTTTAATTGGGAGGCATACAAACCAATAAACAACAGTGGTAAAGCCAGGTTAGACACATAACTGCTGGTACCAATAAATACATTGGAGAAACCCAGAATGATGGTAAAACCAATCACCGGAAGGATTTCACCCACTGCATAAATATAGAAACCATCTTTTTTGAGTTTTCTCATCTGGATAGCACCATAAATACAAAGCACAGCCGAAAGAATCGTAACGATCCAGAGCGGTGTTGCATTTGCTTCCATCAGATCAAATACACGCACACTTTTTTCCAGTTCAGCCACATCTTTTTCACTCATGGATTCCAGTGCATCCGGATTTTCCAGTGCTTTTTTGGCGAAGTTCATGCCGAACTTGGAAAGCGGAATGGAAAACAACTGAAAAGCCGAACCAATAAATGTGAGAATGGTTAGCACATTCAGCATGGTGGGTAACTTTTTTTTCTCTTCTTCGAATGGGTTGAGAACATTCATATGGAGGTGTTTTGATTTAGGAATTCTTAAAAATAAAGCATTTAGATTTGTCCTTCGATGAAAGCGCCGCATTCTTTTCCCCTTTTCGGTCAACAGCTCTGGCTTACCCCCATGAAAGCGATCTACTGGGAGGATCAATCCGCCCTGATCTTATCGGATTTGCATTTCGGCAAAACCGGTCATTTCAGGAAATCCGGCATTGGAGTACCCCAGGAAGTATTTAAACAGGACCTGCAGAAACTATTTCACCTGGTACAATACTATAAGCCAAAAGAACTCATCATTGTGGGTGATTTTTTTCATAGCAGTTATAACCGGGAATCAGATTGGTTTGCACGCTGGAGAAAAGATCATGCAGCACTGAAAATAACACTGGTCAGGGGAAACCATGATATTTTACACAATCACTGGTACCAGGAACAGGAGATCCAGGTCGAACAGGGAATGCTGACCAGGGGCCCCTTCAGCTTTATTCATGACCTGGAAGACATGGGAACTGAAGCGCACACCGATACCTATATATTTTCCGGCCACCTGCATCCAGGCATACGACTCAGCGGAAGCGGTAAACAATCTATTCGCCTCCCCTGTTTCTATTTCGGCAAACAAACTGCGATCCTGCCAGCCTTCAGTGGATTTTCCGGACTGGCCATGGTAGCTCCGGAAGCAGGAGCATCTGTATTTGCCATAACCGGACAGGAAATCATCCCCATTCAATGAAGCTAAGCGAACGATTTATTGCCTTTGATCCTATTTATGCGCATCCGCTACCGGCAGGACATCGGTTTCCCATGTTGAAATACGAACTCATTCCCGAACAGCTGCTCTATGAAGGTGTGATTACAGAAGCGGCGCTGGTTTCTCCGGATAGTTGTCCAACAGATTGGGTACTGAAAACCCATGAAGCCGGATATGTTCAAAAACTACTAAACCAGACCCTGTCGGCTAAAGAACAGCGTCATATAGGGTTTCCACAGTCCGAAGCCCTGACTGAGCGGGAATTCAGAATTACGCAGGGCACGATTAATTGTGCGAGGCATGCACTTCAGCATGGAGTAGCACTAAATGTAGCAGGCGGCACCCATCATGCATTTGCCGACAGAGGCGAGGGTTTTTGTCTGTTGAATGATGTAGCTGTTGCCGCCAATTTACTATTGGAAGAAGGAAGCATCCGGCAGGCAATCGTCATCGACCTCGATGTACACCAGGGCAATGGAACCGCCAAACTCTTTGAGGGCAATCCGAAGGTCTTTACATTCAGCATGCATGGCCGGCATAACTATCCCTTTCACAAAGAACAATCTGATTTGGATGTACCGCTGGAAGATGAAACCGGTACAGAAGAGTACCTGCAAAAATTGGCAGCGCACCTGCCTGGACTGCTGACAAGCGTATTGCCGGATATCGCCTTTTTTAATTCGGGAGTCGATATTCTGGAGACTGACAAATTTGGTAAACTCAAGGTTACAATTGAGGGTTGCAGGGAAAGAGACCGTATGGTCTTCAGTGCACTGAAAAAGGCTGGCATTCCCTGCGTGGTTTCTATGGGCGGCGGTTATTCACCAGACATTAAAGACATTGTCAATGCCCATTGCAATACTTTCAAAGAAGCATTTGCGATTTATTGAAGGAAGGACAAAAAAAAGCCCCGTAAAAACGGGGCCTTTCTAACCCATAGTACTAAAAACAACAGATATGCATCAGGGGTAAGCCTGCTAATTCATTTTTTTCTTCAGTGAGTTTACCTGTTCATGAAGATTGGATACAATGGATGCCAGTTGATCAACATCCCAGCGTTGTTGCTGGTTGGCCCGGGTAATAACCATTTGCGCCTGCCAGATCTCCAGTACGTCATTGGCATCAATCTGATAAGGCTGGTAAACAGGGTTATCACTCATAAGGGTCAATTTCTGCTTGGCCCGTGCATTTTTCATAATGCGCTTGTAAACTATCCCCTCCTGGCGCGATACCACGATATAGGTATTGCTGGCCTTCAACTGCTCGGTATTTTCCACTTTCTCTCCAACAATGATCGAACCACTGGGAGTAGGCAACATGGAATCACCTACAATCTCAAAAGCCCGATAGGAACCCGGTGCCAGCATGGGGAGCGTAAACGTATTCAACTCATCTATAAACTCCGGATCTGCATATCCGTTTAAATAACCGGCTGCTGCTTTCATCGGCACGTACTGAATGACAGTAGGTTCCGAAGCCAGTTTCTGCGCGCGACGTTTTGCAATATAACTGCCCCTGGTTTCAGACAGATCTTTCAGGAAGAGCTCATCCAGGCTGACTTTAAAAAGTTCACTCACCATTTCAAGCACTTCCAGTCGGGGTTCCGCTCTTTCTTCTTCATAGGCCCCCAATAAGGAACGCTTAATCTTTAACTTGGCAGCAAAATCCTCCTGCGTCCAACCCCGCAGCTTACGTAAGTGTTTAAGATTTCTTCCGGCAAACGACATACTAACAGATTTAGCACGAAAATACTAAGAATTTTATCAAATGGAAATTTTTTTCCCAAAAAATTTCCATTTGATAAATGTGAAAGGTGAAAGGTGAAAAGTGAAAGATTGTGAAAAGAAGAAGGTTAAAGCGGAAGTCCCCTATTAAGTTTTGATCTGCTTCTTTGACCTTTCACCTTTGACCTTTCACATCCTCTCACTTTTCACCTTTCACCTTTGACTTTCTTTCACCTCTCACCTTTCACCTTTCACTTCCTATCTTTGCTCCATGCCAAGCAGAAAACAAAAAGAAGAACCAATCATCCTGATCACCAACGACGATGGCGTAACGGCTCCGGGTATTCAGAACCTGGTGGAAGCGGTTCGCGGATTAGGGAAAATTGTAGTGGTAGCACCCGATAAACCGCAATCCGGAATGGGACATGCCATCACCATTGGATCTCCCCTTCGCTTACATCCTGTTCAACTTTATGATGGCATTGAAGCCTATGGATGTACCGGCACTCCGGTAGATTGTGTAAAACTTGCGGTAGATAAAGTATTGCATCGCAAACCGGATATCTGCTTAAGCGGAATCAATCATGGGGCCAATCACTCCATCAATGTGATTTATTCCGGTACCATGTCTGCTGCCGTTGAAGCTGCTATTGAAAGCATTCCTTCCATTGGATTCTCCTTAATGGATTATAGCATTGAAGCTGATTTTACGGCTGCCGCACATTATGCCCGAATCATCACTGAAATGGTATTGAGCAAAAAACAGGATAAACATCTTGTCCTGAATGTGAATATTCCCGCTGTACCACAAGACCAGATCAAAGGCATCAAACTCTGCCGCCAGGCCTATGCGAAATACCAGGAAGATTTTCTTGAGCGCCAGGATCCCCACGGCCGCAGGTATTACTGGCTGACCGGAGAGTTTCTGAACTTCGATAAAGGAAGAGATACGGATGTATGGGCCCTGCAGAATAATTATGTTAGCGTGGTGCCTGTACAATTTGACCTCACGAATTACGTTCTTAAAACCAAACTGGAAAAAAGCTGGAAACTCAATGCTAAAAAAAGATAGTCTTCAACTGGGTTTGATACTCGGATTCCTGGCACCATTA
The DNA here is from genome assembly GCA_964547405.1 of uncultured Flavihumibacter sp. Classification (GTDB taxonomy): domain Bacteria; phylum Bacteroidota; class Bacteroidia; order Chitinophagales; family Chitinophagaceae; genus Flavihumibacter. The sequence goes on from CAZJNY010000158.1 coordinate 4,273, forward strand.
CTCGGACTGGTGCTCTATTACCTGATCGTATTCATGCCCCGTCATGTGAGCTTCAGCGAATACCTGGTTTACCTGAAACAACTGAAATCACTGCTCACGGGAGTAAGCAGCCTGTCTCTTATTGCCAACGCCATCCTGTTTACGATTTATATAAACAGTCGCCGTGATAAAACAGCCAAAGGCATTTTTGTGTCGACACTGATTTATGGTGTAGTTGTCTTACTCATCAAGCTGGCCGCATAATCCACTATTTCTTCCGCCGCTTTTGCAGAGGCATTACCGCCTTTCAGCAGCAACGCGCGCAACTGATCATAATCTGAAAGGATCCGGCCCCGGTATTCCTGGTTGTGCAGAAGATTTTTCAATTCAGCCACCAGGTTCTGTGTATTCATATCATCCTGGATCAGTTCCTTCACTACCAGTCTGTCCATAATCAGGTTCACCAGGGAAATATATTTCACTTTAATCAGGCGCTTCGCGATGAGATAAGAAATCTTATTGCCCTTGTAACAAACTACTTCCGGCACACCAAACAAAGATGTTTCCAGTGTTGCGGTTCCGGAGGTTACAAGTGCTGCTGTAGCCTGCAGTAATACAGCATAAGTTGCATTCGAGGTAGTTCGAACATTCGGAAATCTTTCCAGCAGGGGCGCATAAAAATCATCGCTTACTCCCGGTGCTTTGGCAACCACAAATTCATAATCGGGGAAGGCGGGAGTAACCGATAACATCACCGGAAGTTTTTTCAGTATCTCCTGCTTGCGGCTTCCGGGCAAAAGAGCTATCATTCGGGGATTTCTAGCCAGCTGAGCATTGTCCTGTTTGTATTTTTCAATCACTTCTGCCAGCGGATGCCCAACATAACTAACCGGATAGTTCCATTTGCGGTAGAAGTCCAGTTCAAAGGGCAGGATCACCAGCATTTTATCGATAGATGCCTTAATGGTTTTCACCCGGTTTTCTTTCCAGGCCCATACCTGTGGCGAAATATAATACACCGTATGAAAGCCCTCCCGTTTTGCCCAATCGGCCACGCGCAGGTTAAAGCCGGGATAATCGATAAAGATGAGCAGATCAGGTTGAAACTGTCGGATATCCTGTTTACAGAAATCCAGGTTGCGAAGTATGGTACGCAGGTTGGCCACCACTTCCACAAAACCCATAAAGGCCAGGTCGCGGTAGTGTTTCACCAGGGTGGCGCCGGCATCCTGCATCAGATCACCGCCCCAGCAACGGATTTCTGCCGCCGGATCTCTTTGCTTTATCTCGCGGATCAGGTTGCCACCATGCAAATCGCCACTGGCTTCTCCGGCGATGATATAATACTTCATGGAACAAATATAGGAACCCGCCGCTACTTACTTTTTAAGGAAAACGAGTTTGATGAACAGGAAGATCAATGCTGCCAGGAACATCAGAATGGACAGCCGGTTAATGCCATGCATGTATTTGATCCATTGGGTTTCCGGTTTGGTGGGATCTTTTTTCCTGATATACAGGTATTCCGCAATTTGACGCATGATGCCCATAACTTCTTTTCAATTTTAACAAAAATAGCCCTTTTTTGTTCCGGCTCCCCGCCCCAGCGTGATGCATATCACAAAAGTTCTTCCTGTCTTTTTTCAGTTTTGCACCACCATGATGTACCGGATTTTCCTTTTACTACTATCGCTGTTCAGCTTTACAACTACAGCTTGGACCCAGAACCTGCCGGAACCCGAACCTCCGGCAAAGGATACCAGCTCTTTGCTGCATGTATTCAGATCCGGTACCATACATGGACATGCCCGTTTCTTCTCTATGGCAACTGATAATGCCAGTGGCTTACGGGATTATGCAGCTACTGCTATCGGAGGCGGATTGCGCTACAAAACCGGTTCCTTTCATGGTTTCAGTGTCGGACTGGGAGGCTACTTTATTTATGATCTGGCTTCCTCCGATCTGTCGAAACCGGACCCTGTTAGCAATGCCACCAACCGCTATGAAATTGGTCTCTTTGATATTCAGGATGTTTCCAACAAAAATGATATCAACCGCCTCGAAGAATTATACCTGCAATACCAGCACAAATCCTTTAAAGCCACCATCGGTAAACAATTACCCGATATGCCTTTTATCAACCAGCAGGATGGCCGGATGCGCGCTACGGGAATCGATGGATTGCAAATCCACTGGAAACCCGCCCCCCGTACAACCCTGCAGGCTGGCTATCTCTGGCAGATTTCACCCCGTAGTACTGTCAGGTGGTTTTCCATTGGTGAGTCCATCGGCATTTACCCGTCGGGTGTTGGACCGGATGGCAAACCTTCCAACTACAAAAACGCACTTAGCAGCAAGGGGGTACTGATCGCCAGTATCCGGCAACAAATCCATCCTTCGCTCAGCATTCAGGTATGGAATCAGTTGGTAGAAAACATTTTTAATACCGCGATGGTGCAGGCTGATTTGCGCACTCCACTCAATAAGCATACTACCCTCACAGCCGGACTGCAACTAATCCGGCAGGACGCCATCAACCAGGGCGGCAATGAAGATCCTGCGAAAACCTATTTTACCAAAGGAGGAAAATCAGTTGTTTATGGTGGGAGTATCGGATTGTTGCATCGCCCCTGGGATATCTCCCTGAACTATACTCGCATTACCAAAGATGGCCGCTACCTGATGCCGCGGGAATGGGGCAAGGATCCTTTTTATACCTTTCTTCAGAGAGAACGAAATGATGGCTATGCAGATGTAAATGCAATTGCATTAAAGGCATCCTACAAACTGGATAAACTGCACTCCAAACTTTTTCTCGGATACGGGCAGTATTACCTGCCAGATGTACAAAACACAGCTTTCAACAAATACGCTACTCCCTCCTATCAGCAGTTGAACCTAAGCTGGAAATATGATTTTCAGGCTTTCCTGAAAGGCATGGATATTCAGTTTTTGTATGTGCACAAATCAGCATTGGGTAATGAATCCTATGCGCCTAAATACCTCGCGAACAAAGTGAATATGTCGAATTATAATCTTATCGTAAATTATATCTTTTAAATCCGTTGCTATGTTAGAAAAAATAAATCCTGTCTGGTTTCACCGCATCCTGCGTTTTGGTCTTGGCGGACTCTTTATCGGCATCGCATTTTTCTATAAGGATGCCTGGCCGCTATACATTTTTGGTGGTATTATTTTTATCACCGGATTCATTCGTCCGCGCAGATGCATCGATGATCAATGCGAGGTATAACCTAGTTTCTCCGTTGTTTAAAGTAAAACGTAAACAGCACAAATAGCAGGCGGATACTGGTATAACAGGTCTTTTGCCAGGCACGTGCGGCCCATCCATATTTCTGTTGACTTTCTGATTCTGTTACAGCTATAGATTCCTTTTCAATCACTTCCAGTAATTCCTGTTTGATGGTTGCGGCAAATGTTTCATTCAGTATTTCAAGGTTCAGCTCAATACTGGCATAGGCACTGATAAAATTGATATTAAAGGATCCTACGGTTGCCCATTTACCATCCGCGCAACTCACTTTTCCATGCAAAATATTCGACTGGTATTCATACAGGGCAATCTGGTTTTTCAGTAACCAGCGATAGAGATATCGTTCTGCCTGTTTGGCCATGAGCACGTCTGATTTTCCGGCCGCAATCACATGGATTTGCACGCCTCTTTTCACAGCGGCTTCCATGGCTTTGCGTAGCTGACGGCCAGGCAGAAAATAACTCGACAACATATACACTTCCTTTTTCGCATCCTGCATCATACGCAGATAACTGGCCGATATTTCTGTTCGGAAACGCACCCAGTCCTGGCGCCGCACCCTTACCAGGCAGGTTTCATCCGGCAATGGTTTTCTGTGCGATGGCAACCTGAATTGCACCGGCTTGGATTTGCCCCATCCGGCTTTATTCCATAACTCCAGGCATACCTGGTATAATCTTTCTGCCGCCTCTCCTTCCACCAGCACGGCCCAATCGAGCCAGGCTGTTTGTCCGGGTAGATCATTGTACCGGTTACTCACATTCACCCCGCCCACCAGCGCTTTACTGGCATCTGCCACACAAACTTTCTGATGCAATCTTCTTCCGAAATAAAATTTAGTGGATCTGAGCAGTGGTTCGAACCATCGAAAATGAACGCCTCTCCCCCGGATATCGCGGATTCTTTTTTTTGACAAATGCACGGATGCATATCCATCCACCAGCATATAAACACTGACACCGCGCTCTGCGGCCTGGCAAAGATGCTCCAGCACCTGTCCGCCGGTTTCATCTTCATCAAGAATATACATCTGAAAATGGATGGAATGCGTTGCTTCATCAAGCAGCCGAACCAGGGATTCAAAATACGCTCTTCCACCCCGTATCAGTTCCACCTGATTTCTGGAGGTATACCCTTTTAATGGATTCGGCTTTTTCATCCTTCTGTTAATATAGTACATTTA
>CAZJNY010000159.1:0-8639 GCA_964547405.1 uncultured Flavihumibacter sp.
TTTAAAAGCATGTTGCCTGCCTGCTTCTTTATCCATTTCCTGGTGCAGGTATTTAGAGGCGTGTTTTGACATAATTTAATTTTACGTTGCTTGCTGTATAAGTTTACTCAGGAGGCGAGAATCTTTACGATTTTCATCCACTCTTCATTGATCTTTTGCTTGGCCTTCACTGCATTTTCCAGTGGCGTATAATGCATTTTATTATTCTGAATTCCCACCATTACATTGTTCCGGCCAGTCATCAGACATTCAACAGCATGATAACCCATGCGGCTGGCGATAACCCGGTCGAGACAGGTAGGAGATCCACCCCGCTGAATATGTCCGAGTATACAAACCCGGGTATCAATATGCGGTAATTTTCCTTTTACATGTTTGGCCACTTCTTCAGCACCTCCGAATTCATCGCCTTCTGCCACTACAATCAGGTTAACCAGTTTTCTGCGTTTTTCCTTTTCCTGCAGACTTTTGATCACCATCTCGATATCGGTCTTCTTTTCAGGAATAAGAATATGCTCTGCGCCGGTAGCGATACCACTATGCAGTGCGATATAACCGGCATCACGACCCATCACTTCGATAATGAATAAACGATCATGAGCATCTGCCGTATCGCGGATTTTATCAATCGCTTCCACAGCAGTATTTACTGCGGTATCAAAACCGATGGTGAAATCAGTACCTGCTATATCTTTATCAATTGTACCGGGTAAACCGATACAGGGAATATCAAATTCCTGGCTGAACTTCAACGCACCATTAAAACTTCCATCACCACCAATCACCACGAGTCCGTTGATGCCTCTTTTCTTTAAATTTTCGTAGGCTTTTTTTCTGCCTTCATACTCGAAAAATTCTTTGCACCGGGCTGTTTTCAGAATCGTACCACCACGCTGGATGATATTCGCAACCGAACGTGATTCCATTTTGAAAATATCATCATCCACCATACCCGCATATCCTCTCACCACACCATACATTTCCAAGCCATGATAAAGTCCGGTTCTGACTACTGCCCGAACAGCGGCATTCATCCCGGGAGAATCGCCACCAGAAGTCAGTACTCCAATTTTTGTAACCTTGCTGTCGCTCATCGAATTAAATTAAGGTAGTTTGGTTTTACATGTGCTAAATTATATGACAAGCTTTCCTATTTTTAGGCAGTCGTTTGATAAGGCGCGCCAAAAATAAGGATTTGCCTTGATTATGTAGTCACTACATACCCCTACAACCACCACTTACTATTGAAAATCAATAAACAATTCACATATGTGGAATAAATATTGGTGCTGGATCATACTTACAAATGTTAGTATTACAGGCTTCGCGCAGCTGAACTATCCTACCACCCGCAAAGTAGATACCGTCGACAACTATCATGGAACGCAGGTACCGGATCCCTATCGCTGGCTGGAAGATGATAACAGTACGGAAACCAAAGCCTGGGTAACAGCACAAAATGCCGTAAGTTTTGGTTACCTGTCAAAGATCCAATTTCGGGAGCAATGGAAAAACAGGATGCTGGATGTGAGCAATTATGCGAAATATTCGGCGCCAGGCAAAAAGGGGGATTATTATTACTATTATAAAAATGAAGGACTGCAGAATCAATCGGCGCTCTATCGCACCAAAGGACTGAATGGAAAGGAAGAACTGGTGCTTGATCCCAACCAGTTTTCAACGGATGGCACCACCCGGATGGCCAATTTCTCCCTCTCGAAAGATGGCAAGTATGCAGTGGTGGCATTGTCCATGGGAGGGTCCGACTGGCAAACCTACCTGGTGCGCGATATGCAGTCCGGGCAGTTTTTAGCGGATACCATTTCCTGGGTGAAGGTATCCGGCATTGCCTGGCAGGGCAAGGGCTTTTATTACAGCCGGTATCCGGCAACTGAAAAAGGCAGGGAATTGTCCACCAAAAATGAAAATCACCAGGTCTATTACCACCAGATTGGCACACCGCAATCCAGTGATGAGCTTATTTATGAAGATCCTGCCAATCCGCAGCGTTTTCATATGCTGGAAACCAGTAAGGATGAACGCTTCAGCGTGCTCACCATCAGTGATCGGGGCAAAGGATTTCTGGGCAATGCAATCTGGATAAGAGATAATGCAGCGGCCACCAAAAACTGGATTCCGCTTGTGAAAGAAGTAAGCAATACGAATTACGATTTCATTGATAATAGCGGAGACCGCATTTTCTTATCTACGGATGATGGTGCACCGAATTACCGCATTCTCGAAATGGAGGTAAAAAATGGAAAGGCCGGCCCTTCGAAAACAGTGATACCAGAGGGAAAGTTTCCCATCCGAAGCAGTTCAACCGCCGCTTGCTATTTATTTGTCAACTACCTTGAAAATGTTAGCAGCCATGTTTATCAGTACGACCTGAATGGCAAAAAAATCCGTGAGATAGAACTTCCGGGTATCGGGAATGCAGGTGGATTCAGCGCTGATAAAAAAGGGGATGAAATCTTCTATACATTCAGTTCCTATACCTATCCGCCCACGATTTTTCAACTGGATCCCGTTACAGGTAAAAGCAGGGTGTACCGGGCTCCGGTGATCCCGGGTTACAAGGCGGATGCCTATGAAACCAGACAGGTATTTTATACCAGCAAGGATGGCACCAAGGTACCAATGTTTATCACCCATAAAAAAGGATTGCCGCTTACCGGAAACAACCCAACGATTTTGTATGGCTATGGCGGATTTAATATCAGTTTGACTCCCTCTTTCAGTGCAGTAAACCTGACCTGGCTCGAGCAGGGTGGCATTTATGTAGTTGCGAACCTCCGAGGTGGAGCTGAATTTGGTGAAACCTGGCATAAGGATGGCATGCTGGAAAAAAAGCAGCATGTGTTTGATGATTTCATCGCGGCAGCAGAACATCTTATTAAAGCCAGGTATACTTCTCCTTCTCATCTGGCCATCCAGGGTGGATCCAATGGCGGATTACTGGTGGGTGCCGTTATTAACCAGCGTCCGGAATTGTTTAGAGTTGCAATTCCACAGGTGGGTGTAATGGATATGCTACGCTACCAGAAATTTACCATCGGCTGGAACTGGATTGCGGAATACGGATCCAGTGAAAAACCGGATCAGTTTGGGTTTTTATATAAGTATTCGCCATTGCACAATATCAGCAACGACTTGAAATATCCATCCACATTAATCACCACAGCAGACCATGACGATCGGGTAGTACCAGCCCATTCTTTTAAATATGCAGCTACATTACAGTCGGCTTATAATGGTCCCAATCCGGTAATAATCCGGATTGATACCAAATCAGGACATGGCGCGAGTAACCTTACCAAGTCGATCGAATTGTCGGCGGATATTTTTTCTTTTATTTACCATGAAATGGGATTGACCCCGAAAACAATCAATAAATAGAATGGATAAAATTCTGGTTACCGGTGCCAATGGATTTGTGGGACAGGAATTGGTACAGGTATTAGCGCAACGGGGACATACTGTAATTGCAACCGGAAAGGGACCAACAAGACTGCCGGAAGAAATTAAGGGAGTCCGCTATTTTGCTGCTGATATTACGCACCCATTTGAGTTACAGGGCATCATAGAAGCAGAGCAACCTGCCGCAATTATTCATTGTGCCGCCATGTCGCAGGTGGATACCTGTGAACAGCAACAAAAAGAAGCGCACAATATCAATGTGGAAGCCACCGCCAGGCTGGTACTGGATGCAGAGGAACAGAATTGTTTTTTTCTCTTTGTGTCCACCGATTTTGTGTTTGATGGAGAAAAAGGCATGTATTCAGAAGAAGACGACGTGAATCCGGTCAGCTGGTATGGGCAAACCAAACTGGAAGCGGAAGCGATTGTACAAACAGCGGAAGTTCCCTGGGCAATTGTAAGAACCTGCCTGGTTTATGGAAATGCGTATAGCCATGGACGTTCAACTATTTTCAGCTGGCTTCGGGATAACTTAAATGCAGGTAACAAAATTAAAGTGGTGGATGATCAGTTTCGTACGCCTACCTATGTAAATGACCTGGCAACAGGAATCGCATTGGTGGTGGAGCAACGAAAAACTGGTATCTGGCATATTTCCGGTGAAGAAGTATTTACCCCGTACCGAATGGGACTGGCAATTGCCGAACTGGGCGGATGGGATGCCGGATTGATGGAAAAAGTAACTGCGGCAAGTTTTACGCAACCTGGAAAACGTCCGGCAAAAACCGGCTTCGATATTCAGAAAGCAAAAAAGGAACTGGGTTATCAACCCCGTTCCTTTTTGCAGGTAGCCAAACAATTATTAGCTGGCTGATTCCGGTAAGAATATTTCCGCCATCATACAACGGGCACTGCCTCCACCATTGGTTTCAATAGTGCGCAGGTCCGAATGTAAAATGGGATTAAAAGATTCCAGTTGCTGAACCTGTTCCGGTGTCAACGAATGATAAGCCTGTGAACTCATGACAAGAAATCGTTTTCCGGCTGCATTGCGCACCTGCAACATATTTCCCGCAAAGGAATTCATCTGATCCAGGCTGATAGTGATAAGTTGTTTACCGCTATTGCAAATGGCAGCTTCCACCAGTTGCTTTTCACTGGCATCCGGAATCGAGTCCATACAAATGACGGCATATTTATCTGCAATGCACATCATCACATTGGTATGATAAATTTCCTGACCTTTTTTGTCAACCGACCGGAAGCAGACCGCGCTGTACCCCAGTTTGACCGCAAAATCTTCCACCAGTTTTTTTTCGGTGCGGGGCGATAAGCAGGCATAGGTGATTTTGTTCTCCCGGTCGAGGACCATACTGCCGGTACCTTCAAGAAATCGATTTTCTTTTTCTGCCGCAGTAAAGTCAATGATCTCCCTGTGTGAAAAGCGATTAAAGATGGCCGTTAGTACAGCCGGTTTTCGTTCCGCTCTTCTGTTCGGGGCAAACATTGGATACAATACTACTTTTCCGTCGTCGTGAAAACTGACCCAGTTATTCGGAAAAATGGAATCAGGTGTATAGGGTTCGGGCGTATCGTTGATAACAGTTACATCCACTCCATGTTCCCGGAGCAGGGCTACCATCTGATCAAATTCCTGTTTGGCTTTTTCCTGTGCCTGGTCAGCTGCACCTGCTACCTGAAAAGCATTATTCACCGCGGTTTCAGCATTGAAGCTGAAATTCACGGGACGGATCATCATGATATGATTGGTCGTTTGCATGCAAATTTGAATTTTAATTAATACGCATCCCTGAGCAAAGGCATGCTCATACAATGAAATCCGCCTCTGGCCCTGGACAATTCAGCGGATGGCATCAGAATGATGCAATTCTCCAACGACTCAGGAGATTTGCTGCCATTTTCAAAATCTTCCAGCAGTTCCTTTACATGCAACACACTGAATCCGGCTTTCTGAAAGGCGATGGAAGTTTTATCATTACGGTCGTATCCCAATACCACTCCTTCTTTCAGCGCCAGCACATTACAGGAATCAGTCCACTGTTCGCGGGCATCAAAAGGAAATTCATTGTTTCCGGAATAGATAAACCGAACTTTTTCATCGCAGTCGAGATCATTGCGACTGATATCAGTCAGCAGATCCTCGAGGTTGTCGAAATATACCGGGTTATCAATATCCTTTTTACGGAACTGGATTACCTGGATTTTATTATCGGTTTTCTTTCCTTCGAGAATGCGCTGTACAATATCAGCATCTTCTTTTTTGATGGCTTTTTTGGAGAAGCTGCCCAGCATCACCCATACATTACGTTTCACCTGGGTGAAGACTGTATCGATATGCATGTAGTCCCGTTTCTTGGGGATTTTCACAATCGAAACTTTTTTCACCACGTTCTTTTCAAAAAGGGCATGCACGGCCTGATGTGCAGCTTCCAGGCTGGTTCTTTCTGAAACACCAATCAGCACATGGTCTTTGCTAACCACCATCACATCACCACCTTCCAGGGTAACTTTTTTATCATCCCCTTCTTTGGGCAGCAGGAAATGCTGGTGCGTATCGGGTAATTCAATGATATTTTCCCGAAGGTCTGCAAAGAGAGGATGATGAAAGAAGATATAGCGTACGAGCAAAGCTTCGCGGGTGCGGGCTTTTTTCGCGGGCTTGTTTAATAAGATATGATTGTTGATGGTGATTCCGATATCCCGAGTGAAAATAAAGTTGGGGATAGGAGGGAAGAGCATGCTCTGGTCGTTGGCAGTACCACTGATGAAAATCTTGGACAGATCGCGGGCACCATACTCCTGCAATTCCATCTGCTTGGCATGAGAACAACCTTCAATGGCACAAACAGAAGCCACCAGTTTAAGGCGGATTTCCCGGTCGTGCAATATTTCTTCCAGCAACCATTGCAATTCAATCACTTTCTCGGAGCGATGAAAATCAGGGTGACCGGGTTTATAAAAATTACGGTCATTGGAAGGTGCATCAATCTCGGAAAGCCGACCCTTTATTTTTTGGGGATCCAGGAAATAGAGGAGGATTTTGGTATAATAATCATACTCGCCCCGACGAATGGTATCCAGGTGAACAATGTCTTCAAATAGCCAGTCCTGGGCTTTGGAAGGAACCACTTTACCCAATCCGGAATCCGGACTGTGTACCAACAACCGTTTTAATGTACCAATTTCACTGGTAACATTGGCAAAAGCAATGTCTTTAGGCATAAATAGTTTATTAATGACGAAATCAAAACAGCAAACAGAGGCGCTAATCCGGTATGTAAAAATTTACCGGTAATACCATGGAGGCAAATGATGGTATGGCTGCTTTGCGAAACATGAATGCCAAAGCTAAGGAATAAAAGGGAATCCCTATTCGTGTACAGCGATCAGCGGAACATGCGTATGGTAGAGCAGTTTCCGGGTATGACTGGGTTTGAATAAGGAAGAAAGGAAGCTGTGTTTTCGTGGAACCGTAATGATGATATCGATCTTTTTATCCTCCACAAAAGTTTGAACGGCATCCAGAAAATCATTGAACCGTACAAAGAAATAATCCGGGTTAAATCCATCCAGCAGGGCATCCATATGGGCACGTTCCTGTTTGTATTCTTCGGTCAGTTCCACGTAATGATCAGCATCCACATTTACAACATGCAGTTTGGCGTTAAAAACGGACAGTACCGAGCGGAGCGCCTTAACAGGGGTAGTCTGTTTTACATTTTTCATATCCGTTGCGAAGAGGATGTTTTTAACCGGGCTATAGCTGGCCTGGGGAGGAACAATCAGCACCGGGCAAACAGCTGCATGGGCCATATTCAGGGCATTGGTTCCCATGAGAAGCTGTTCTATGCGGGAAGCGCCGGTGAGTCCCATTACCACCAGGTCGGCACCATTGTGCCGAACATAGCGGGCCAGATTCTCAGTCAGGGATTCTCCTTCTTCGGCCACCACTTCAATAGGGGAACTATGCGCCAGTTCACTGATCAGGTTGTTCATGGCAATCTCGGCAATATCCTTACGGGTAGTGTTGGAAAGATCGAGAGGAGTACCATCGGAACCGGCGGCAATTTTTCCAAAAACATGGTAAAGCACCAGTTTCACATCCGGTGTTTCATTGGCAAGGGCAACCGCATAACGGGCTGCATTTTTGGAAGTTTCGGAAAAATCGATGGGTAACAACCAGGTTTTCATATGTATAAGTTTGTCTAAATATATAAAATGTCAGCATAAAGCGCGCATAACTGTACCTTTGCGCCCGTTATGAAATATCAGACCGAGATAGCCAGAAGGCGCACTTTCGCCATTATATCGCACCCGGATGCGGGTAAAACCACCCTTACCGAGAAACTCCTGTTGTTTGGTGGCGCCATCCAGACAGCGGGCGCGGTAAAAAGCAATAAGATTAAAAAACATGCTACCTCCGACTTCATGGAAATTGAACGTCAGAGAGGTATCTCGGTGGCTACCTCGGTAATGACCTTTGAGTACAAGGGTATTTTGATCAACCTGCTCGATACGCCCGGTCACCGGGATTTTGCTGAAGATACCTATAGAACCTTAACCGCGGTGGACAGTGTTATCCTGGTGGTGGACAGTGTAAACGGGGTGGAAGACCAGACCCGCCGCCTGATGGAAGTCTGCAGAATGCGGGATACCCCGGTAATCGTGTTCATTAATAAAATGGACCGGGATGGTAAAAACCGCTTTGACCTCCTGGAGGAAATCGAAAAAGAATTGTCGATTCACCTGCATCCGATGACCTGGCCCATCAACAGTGGAAAGGATTTTAAAGGGGTTTATAACCTGGCGGAAAAAAATCTTCGGCTGTTTACGGCCAATACCCGGGCAGATGATAATGATGTGTTGCAGATCAGCGATTTATCCGATAAGGTGCTGGATGAAAAACTCGGCGAGCGGGATGCCAACCTGCTTCGCGAAGATGTAGAATTGGTAGATGGGGTACATGGAGAACTGGTAGTGGAGGATTATTTGAATGCCCAGGTGGCGCCGGTATTCTTTGGAAGTGCGGTCAATAATTTTGGTGTTAAAGAAATGCTGGATACATTTATCCGGATTGCGCCCATTCCCCGCGACCGCGAAACCACCAAACGACATGTAGCGGTTGATGAAGATAAATTCAGTGGCTTTATTTTTAAAATACATGCCAACCTGGATCCCAAACACCGCGACCGGATTGC
>CAZJNY010000160.1:0-8523 GCA_964547405.1 uncultured Flavihumibacter sp.
TCCTGCCTTTCCGGGAACTGGGACTCGTAATCTGTGATGAAGAACATGATCCTTCCTACAAACAACAGGACCCGGCGCCACGCTACAATGCAAGAGATGCGGCCATTTATCTCGCCTCTCTTTTTAATGCCCGTGTAGTGTTGGGATCAGCCACCCCTTCGCTTGAATCCTGGTTCAATGCAGTTCATGGAAAATACGGACTGGTAGAGCTTTCCGAGCGATATGGTGCTATCCAGTTACCTGAAATACAACTGGTGGATACCAAACTTGTTTATACGCCGGATCGCTCCAAACCAATTATCACTCCTCCCTTGCAGGAAGCGATCGAACGGGCATTGGAGCAGCAGAAACAGGTCATCCTCTTTCAAAACCGGAGAGGGTATTCGCCCTACCAGGTTTGCCAGACCTGCGGCTGGATTCCCCATTGCAAGAACTGTGATGTATCCCTGACTTACCATAAGATCCAGAACAAACTGGTTTGCCATTATTGCGGTACCACCTATCCTACAGTGGCCGTTTGTGAAGCCTGTGGCAATCACAATTTCACTCAGCAGAATTTCGGTACCGAACGTATTGAAGAAACCCTGCAGGAGATTTTTCCCAAAGCCAGAATTGCCCGCATGGATGTGGATGCCGTTAAAGGAAAACATGCGCATGATGCACTGATTCAACTGTTCGAGCAACACCGGCTGGATATTTTAGTGGGTACGCAAATGGTTGTAAAAGGCCTGGATTTTGACCAGGTTGCCCTTGTCGGTATCCTGGATGCAGATGCCATCCTGGGTTTTGCTGATTTCCGCGTCAACGAAAGAGGTTTCCAGTTGATGGAACAGGTTAGTGGGAGGGCAGGGAGAAAGGGAGCACAGGGTTTGGTACTTATCCAGGTGCGTAACCTGCAGCATCCCATTTTAATGCTGGTGCAACAACACGATTACAAGGCCTTCGCGGAATTCGAACTGAATAACCGGCAACTCTTTGGCTATCCTCCTTTCACCCGCATGATCCAGCTTAGCTTCCGTCATAAGGATGCTGCCATTGTGCGACAGGCATCCCAGCAAATGGCCAACTGGCTGAAACCACATTTCGGGCAATACCTGGTGGGACCGGCTGCTCCCGTGGTAAACCGCGTGCGGAATCAATATCGTATGGAACTGGTGATTAAACTTCCTAAAGAAGCCGGACTCCTGCTACAATGCAAGGAACAGATCGAACTTTTAACGGCTCATCTGCATCAACAACCGCCGTTTAAATCGGTTACAGTTATTCCGGACGTGGATCCTTTGTAAATTTCAGAATGCTGTCATAGGGATGAATAAATACTCCCTTGCCTCCAGACTTGGCAGCTTCCAGCATAGCCAGTGCTACCACAGAAGCATTGATGGGTTTGTATTTTCTCCAACTGCCTACCATAAACAGCGAATAAACCGGCGCCAGAAACTGGGCTATTTTTTCACCCAACCTTTTTTCTGTCCGGTTACCCAGTAGCAGTGAAGGCCTGAATATATGTAACTGCAGGATCAGCTGTTTTGATACCGCCTCTTCCACCACTCCTTTTAGTTTGAGGTAAAAATTATTGTTATTGGCTGCATCCGCACCAATTGAGGAAACCAGGATAAAGCCATATACGCCTGACTCGGCGGCTACGGTTGCTGCAGTTACCGGGATATCATAATCAACCCGCCGATAGGCATCCCGGTCGCCCTTCACTTTTTTAAGCGTTGTACCCACCGCACAGAAAACCGTTTCAGCACCCTCAATACCCGGACGATAAGCAGCCACCACACTGAAATCTATTACATGCTCCACTAACCTGGGATGCTGCATTCCCATTGGTTTCCTGACCAGCACATGTACTTCTGTATAATACCGGTCCTCCAGCAGGAGTTGCAATAAATGTTGCCCGATTAATCCGGTTGCACCTAACAAACAGGCTTTTCTGCTCATACCTTTGCTGTATTATTGTTATTATGAAAGTCCTTGAAAACAGTTCGCTGAAACCTTACAATACCTTCGGAATCGATGCCAGCACCCGTTGGCTGGCGTCCTTTGAAGATACCGAAAGCCTCGAAGAAATCCTCTATGCTGTTCAACAAACTCCTGTTGCTGAACAATCGGTATTGGTATTGGGCGGCGGCAGCAATTTACTGCTAACGCGTAACTGGCCTGGCTGGGTACTCCGCAATGAGATCCGGGGTATTGAAGTAATTCACGAAGATGCAGAATATGTATTCATAAAAGTAGGAGCAGGGGAGAACTGGCATGAGTTCACCCAGTATTGTGTAAATAAGGGCTGGTCCGGACTCGAAAACCTTTCCCTTATTCCTGGTAAAGTGGGGGCTTCTCCCATGCAGAATATCGGCGCTTATGGGGTGGAGTTGAGAGATGTGTTCTGGGACCTGGAAGCCTGGCACAAACAGGATAAAGGAGTGCATACGTTTACTGCGCTGGATTGTGAATTTGGGTACCGCGACAGTGTATTTAAAAATCGCTACCGCGATCAGTTCATTATTCTTTCTGTTACCTTTCGTTTACGCAAGCATCCCATTTTTCATTTGGAGTATGGAGCGATCAAACAGGAACTGGAAAGAATGGGTGTGCATGATATTAGCATTCAGCGCATAGCCCAGGCCGTTATGAATATCCGGCGTTCCAAACTGCCTGATCCGGCGCAAATCGGTAATGCAGGTTCCTTTTTTAAGAATCCGGTCATCAGCCAGGAAAAATTTGAAGAACTCAGGGCCCTGTATCCAGAAATGGTGGCTTTCCCCGGAATAGATGGTACGGTTAAACTGGCTGCCGGCTGGCTGATTGAACAATGTGGCTGGAAAGGTTACCGCAAGGGAGATGCCGGCTGCCATGAAAAACAGGCACTTGTACTGGTAAACCATGGAGCCGCCAGTGGTGAGGAGATTTTCAGCCTCAGCCAGGAAATCCTGGAAAGCGTCCAGTTTAAATTTGGAGTAGCACTCGAACGGGAAGTAAATATTATTTAAACGGGATGCAGCAGCGGGAAAGATTTCCTGGTCAGGCAGCCTGCTGCTGGGTATTTTATCGCTTCAGGCACAGGACAAGATCTATAAAAAAGACGGACAGATTATCTCCGCCAAAGTAACGGAAGTAGGGGTAGACGAATACAGTGCCTATCATTATACCAATATCAAGGTAGGAAAGGCCCCGGCATTGGCGCTCAATACCGGGTTCCGTATTGGTATCCTACTGGGTCAGGAGAAATCATCGCTGTCCAACTCCTCATCCCGATAGGAACCACTTCCCAAATTCACCATCGAACCAATCAGGTCCTTGAATTCAATTTTGTTTTCAATGATCTTTTTGCTGATCAGCGAATAAGCCGACAATCCGTGCAATACAAATTCCATCAATAAGGCGGTCTCTTTTTCATTGGCCTTGGGATAGAATTTTTTCACCAGTGCATGCAGGCCGTCAACTGCGTATAGGCGTAACAGTTTGTCTGCATCTTTCTGTTGGAAAAAAAGATCAATCTGGTTGCCGCTATCAAACCAACGCGTGATGGATTTATAGGGATTCTCTTCCTCTTTCACGGATTCCTTACCCGTATTCCTTCTTTTCTTCATGGTTTCCGGATTGGGGAAATACTGAACAAATAAGGTGCGGATTGATTTATCCAATAAATTCATGGCCACCTGGAAAGGTCCTTCCTGCTCACCTTCATAGACCAGCTCAATTTTTCCGGTTAGGGATGGTATGATTCCGAGCAAATCACTCATCCAGACCTGCGTTTTTTTCTCCTTGTTCACAAGAGCTCTTAACTCAGCCGCACTGATGGCATTTTCAAAGGCACTGATAGTGAGTCGAGCAGACACGCCACTTTTTTTATCTACATACTCATTGTTCCTCGCTTCAAAAGCCACCTGTTCAATGATCCGCTTCACCATATCACTGATCTCCACTTTCTTCAGTTGCTCTTCCTTCACATCCGCTTCCTGCTCCGTGATAGCCATGGAGGTTTCTATGGATTTGGGGTAGTGTGTCAGGATCTGGCTTTCAATCCGGTCTTTCAGGGGAGTTACAATAGACCCCCTGTTCGTATAGTCCTCGGGATTAGCCGTAAATACAAACACGATATCCAGTGGCATGCGTAATTTGAATCCACGGATCTGTATATCTCCCTCCTCCAGAATATTAAAGAGGGCTACCTGGATTCTTGCCTGTAAATCCGGTATCTCATTGATGACAAAAATACCCCGGTTACTTCTGGGAATAATACCATAATGAATCACCTGTTCATCCGCAAAATTGAGTCGCAGGTTGGCTGCTTTGATCGGATCAATGTCTCCAATAAGATCGGCTACACTTACATCCGGTGTTGCTAATTTCTCGCCATACCGTTCAGACCGGTGCACCCAGTGAATGGGTGTTTCATCTCCGTGCTGCGCGATCAGATCCCTTGCATGTTTGGAGATGGGCGCGAATGGATCATCGTTGATTTCAGA
Source organism: uncultured Flavihumibacter sp. (assembly GCA_964547405.1). Lineage (GTDB taxonomy): Bacteria > Bacteroidota > Bacteroidia > Chitinophagales > Chitinophagaceae > Flavihumibacter. The sequence goes on from CAZJNY010000160.1 coordinate 4,473, forward strand.
ACCCGCTATCGTTGGAATATATTCATCCAGCAGGTTTACCATCTGCCTGGCCATTCGCGTTTTTGCCTGTCCGCGTAAGCCCAGGAACAATATATTATGCCGGCTCAGCAGCGCTCTTTCGGTATCCGGGATCACCGTATCCTCATATCCGATAATGCCTTCAAAGGGTTGTGTGCCCGCCTGGATATGCTGGATCAGGTTCTCCCTGATTTCTTCCTTCACCGACCTCGCTGTATAACCCGATTTCTTTAATTCACCCAGTGTTGTTATGCTATTAATTTGTTTCATCTTTCGTTAATTCAATGTTCTTGATTGCTCTTTCTTTTTTACTTCTTAATTCTCACTTCATACTTCTCACTTCAGGATGCTTCTCTTCCCACTTTCAAAATCCTTAAACAAAAACGCTCCCAAATGATCCAGTGAAGCAAAAAATGCTTTCCCCTGGTTGGTTTCTGTAAACTCATTGACAAAGCGCTGCAGGTAAGGATCCGAAGCGATCATAAAAGTGGTAATCGGGATTTTCAGTTTCTTGCATTGAGCCGCCAGGTTCAGACAACGATTGGTGATCTTCCGATCCAACCCAAAGCTGTTCTTATAATATCGCCGGCCCACTTTCAAACAGGTGGGTTTCCCATCCGTGATCATGAAGATCTGTTTATTTGGATTTCTCCTTCGCCGCAGGATATCCATCGCCAGTTCCAGTCCGGCTACCGTATTGGTATGATATGGTCCCACCTGCAAATAGGGCAGGTCTTTAATCTCCACCGGCCAGGCATCATTCCCAAATACCACAATATCGAGGGTGTCTTTGGGATATCTTGTAGTGATGAGCTCGCTGAGTGCCATCGCCACTTTTTTTGCCGGCGTAATACGATCTTCTCCATAGAGGATCATCGAATGCGAAATATCAATCATCAGTACCGTAGAGGTCTGCGTTTTGAAATCCGTTTCGCGGATCTGCAAATCATCCTCCCTCATCTGGAAAGACTCCACGCCGTGATTAATCTGGGCATTGCGAATGCTCTCCGTAAAATCGATTTGCTCCAGCATATCCCCAAACTGGAAGGGCCGGGTATCCGGACTCACTTCATCTCCGGCACCTGTTTTGAAACTGTTGTGATTGCCCTGGCGTGTTTTCTTCAGCTTACCAAAGATTTCTTCCAGTGATTTTTTCCGGATGCCCTGCTCCGTTTTGGGCGTGATTTTAATATTTCCATTGGCAGGGTCTTCATCAATATAGCCCTTCGCCTTCAGGTCTTCAATAAAATCCCCCATCCCATATTCTTCACTGGTCAGTTCATATTGACGGTCGAGCTGGTTGAGCCATTGCAGGGCTTCCCCAACATCCCCACTGGTATAGGTCAGCAGTTCGAGAAATAATTGTAAAAGTGTTTCGAAGGGTGTTTTGCCTTGTTCATCCGGTCGGAACCCACTAAACTTGAATCCTTTCATGTTATCTGTTCTCCTCCAGTATAAATTACAACTTAATACCTAAAAAGTTATGGATGCCTGTGAATAAAAGAAGGCCGCCCTTAAACGGACGGCCTTCGTATGATAATCGCTTGTCATTTATTGTTTTGAACTATCCTGTGGCTGGCCAATAACACCACCTGATTCAATCGATGGTTGCACCGATGAGCCCGGTTTGTAATTGTTCTCCAGCATCTGCAGCATCTGCACCAGTTGCTGTGCACCCGCAATTTCATTGCGCATGGCTTCCTGTTTGCGATCCGGCAATTGTGCATAGTATTTCAACTGCTGATCGAAATCCTTATGCAATGCTTTGGATACCTTATCCGCCAGCGCTGTATGTCCGGCTTTATAGGCAGCTTCCAGGAAACGGAAAGTGAAATAGTTATGCTGATTGCTTCTGCTTGGCATGGCATATGGCATATTTTCCTGGAGGATTCCTTTGTCGGCCATATCCAGCAACTGTTTCGCTTCGTCTTTGCGATTGCCATCTGCCAGTGCACCTGCTCCATCTGCATAAGCAGCCCGGATGGTATTCAGGTGGCGACGGTTTTCTTCATCAAAATAAACTCCTGCAATATCTGCACTGCCGAATCCAAATTTGTTCTTCAGTTTGTCTACCATCCAATCGGTATTGAAACCGGTATTGTTGGAGATCGGCACCAGGCGATAGGTCAATCCATCTTTGCGCATGAAATTACCGAAGCCCAGTTCCTGAGCGGTATATGGTGCAGTAAAGCAGATCGGGCGCTTCCATTTATTGGCGGCAATGATATTAAGGATGGCCAGATCATTTTTAAGCAGGGTGTTTTTGTTCTCCGGAATGATTACCGGTACTGCAGATACCACACTGTCTCCGGCATTTACAATACCATTGGCCCGAACAGCCTGCTCATCTACCGGCAGCACATATTTTTTCGCTGGCAGGTAGTTGATATTTTCACCGCCAGTGAGTGCTACTTTGAACGATGGATCATCACTTCCTACCACATTTTTCATCACATCATACAGATCGTAGAAGCGCTCCTGGTTCACATCCGGACGTGGATTGTAAATCACATAATCGCGGTTGCGGCCTCTGATCTGATCTTCTGACCAGATCACATCAATCGGATCACTTTCGTTTACTTTATAACGAAGCTGGTTAATGTACCAGTCGATGCCCAACAGGCTGTTGTTGATGACGCGGATATCCGGCCGAATACCTTCTACTTCCTGGGCATACCAGAGAGGATAGGTATCATTATCACCGTAGGTAAAGAGAATCGCATTAGGCGGACAGCTTTCCAGGTAATCCTTCGCGAGATCGCGGGCCAGAACTTTTTTGCTCCGGTCGTGGTCGTCCCACTCCTGGAAGCCCATCAATACGGGAACTGCCAGCAAACAAACCAGGGCGGCACTCATATTTGCAATACGCTCGCCGGATTTTTTCATCAGCCATTCACGAACCTGTAGTACACCCAGACCAATCCAGATCGCAAAGGCATAGAAGGAGCCCACATAAGCATAATCCCGCTCCCTGGGCTGGTTGCCCGCCTGGTTCAGGTAGAGTACAATGGCGACGCCGGTAAAGAAAAACAGCAATCCCACCACGATGAAATCCCTGCGATTGGCGAAATACTGGTAAATCAGTCCCATGATGCCAAGGATCAGTGGGAGGAAGTAAAGTTTGTTATTGGCTTTGTTGTTTTTTAATGCTTCGGGCATTGCATCCTGGTTGCCAAGGCGCCAGTTATCAATGAAGGATACTCCTGAAAGCCAGTTGCCATCCCGCACATTGCCTGGCGTGAAGCCCTGCACATCATTCTGTTTTCCGGCAAAATTCCACATGAAATAACGCCAGTACATCCAGTTCATCTGATAGCCCATGAAGAAGTTCACGTTGTCGGCCATATTGGGTTTTTCCCCTTCCGCAAGCCCCAGCCAGTCGCGGTAGAAATCCGCATGTCCCTGGTCGTTACTGCCATCCCATACTCTTGGAAACAGCATTTTGTCTTCATTGGCATATACCGGTTTGATATCGTAACCGATGAACTCATACTTGTCTTTTCCTTTGGAATATTTTTTCTTGGTTTCCGCATAATCCTTTGGAGAAGCGGTGAACATTTGTCCATATAAAAGAGGAAAATCACCATATTGATCACGACCCAGGTAACCTACCAGTGAATGCGGGTTGTCCACATTGTACATATCCACTGCAGGGTTGGCATTGGAGCGAATCATGGTAGTTACATAACTGCTGTAACCCAGCAACATGAAGATCGCACACCAGATACCAAGGCGCAGGAAGTTCCAATGGTTCTTCTTTGCGGTGTACAGACCATAATAGAATAATACACTCAACAGTATAAAGAAGGCTATAAAACCAGAGAAGAAGGGCATTCCCAGTCCGTTTACAAACTGGATATCAAACCAGCCGGCAGCTTTCACCGACCACTGAATTACTACCACCTGTACAAAACCGGTGATCAGACAGCCTACTATAAAGGCCCAGAATGTTCCCCAGGCAGTTGGCTGATAGCGTTTGAAATAATATACCATCACAATCGCAGGGATGGTGAGCAGGTTCAGCAGGTGTACA
>CAZJNY010000161.1:0-8473 GCA_964547405.1 uncultured Flavihumibacter sp.
GCCCATCGAACTGGTTGATGCTTCCACAAAAGACAATGCTACGATTATTCAATGGAATTGGGATTTTGGGGATGGAACCATCAAAGAATTTAATCAACCCGTAGCGGTATCGCACCAGTATACAGAACCAGGGGATTATTCCATTCAGCTAAAAATCCGGGATGAAAGTGGCTGCGGCAACTTTGCATCAACTGCAACCAAACAGGTAGCAGTGAATGGCCCTATGGCTTCCTTTGATATGCCAGCAGCTACCATTGAACTAAATACCAATCCCGGCTTCAACAATACTACCAATACATTTGGAGCAAACAAGGTGCAATATGAATGGGATTTCGGAGATGGAAACCGCTCACAGGATGAAAATCCAGCTCATATCTACACTAAGCCCGGTAACTATAAGGTAACTCTTACTGCAACAGATTTGCTATCCGGTTGTGAATCGGTTTTTAGCAGGGAGCTGGCAGTGAAAAATTTTGTAGCCGGATTTTCCAAAGCCAGTGATTTTGTTACGGTGGGAAGCTGCCCTCCGGTAGTGGTCCGCTTCACCAGTCAATCCCAGAATTATACCCGTTTGGAATGGGATTTTGGAGATGGACAAAAACTGGAGAACGTAGCCAATCCAAGTCATGTGTATGAAAAGGCGGGAAAGTATACAATCAAATTGTTGGTGTATGGCTATAATGGTGTTACAGAGTCGGTGTATGATTCAATTGAATTGAGAGAACCAACTCCTGCATTTTCTTCAGATGTATTGGAAGTCTGCAAGGATGGTTCATTTACCCTGAAATCAACGAACCAGAACATGCTCAACTATGCCTGGGATTTCGGAGATGGTACTGTAGTAAGTGGAGAAACAAGTCAGGCTGTATACCAGTTTGCAAAACCAGGTGCCTATCAACCTCGTTTACTGGTAACCGATAGTAACGGCTGTAAAAAAGCGGTACAGCTGGATGGAACATTAATAGTGCGCGATAATCCGGTTATTCAGATTTATCCGATGGATCCTGAAATTTGTGAAGGGGCATCGGTTCAGTTAACTGCTTCCGGCGGACAAACATATGAATGGCAATCAACCGGCGCGATTAACAATTCAGGTATTGCCAATCCGCTCGCTTCCCCGCCCTTCTCAACTGAATATAAGGTAACGGTCAAAGATGATTTGGGATGCAGTGCCATAGCGGCCACTATTATAAGGGTGATAGCAAAAGAACAAGTGAGTCTTTCCGGAATTAATGAGCTTTGTGTGGGAGAACGGGCACAGTTTTTAGCATCAGGAGCGACGCATTATGAATGGATCAACAATACTGCAGGCTTAAGTAGTACAACAGTAGCTGATCCATTTGTAACTGCATTGGAAACTACTGCCTATACCGTTGTGGGGTTTGATCGCAAAGGATGTTTTTCAGATACCGCAAGCATAGAGCTAATGGTACGCCCATTGCCGACGATTAATGCGGGTGATGGGGGAGTGGTATTGAGCGGTAACAGTTTTCAGATAAACGCAACTGCGTCCTCTGACGTGGTTCGTTATAACTGGACGCCGGCCAGGTTTCTCGATTGTTATGATTGTTCCTCTCCTTTGAGTAAGCCAGTTTCTGATATTACCTATAAAGTAACAGTGGCTAACCAATACGGCTGTATGGCTGCTGATACGCTCAGTTTAAAGGTTATTTGCGGAGCATCGGGCGCATCCATACCAAATGCATTCAGTCCGAATAATGATGGTAAAAATGATCGCTTTGTGATTATGGGAGCCGGGCATATCAAACAACTGGTTATTTACGATCGCTGGGGTAATAAGGTGTTTGAACGAAATAATTTTTCGGCTGACGACATTCATTTATTCTGGGATGGTACCAGGGCTGGTTTGCCAGCTCCTTCAGGTACCTATGTGTATTTTGCAGAACTGGAATGCAGGCCCGGAGAAGTGGTAACACGAAAAGGAAGTTTGGTCTTGATCAGATAATTTTTGGTATGCAAAGATTTGCCCTATTAGTTTGGTCAGCAGCTTTTTTCTTGCAGTCTTATGCTGCAAGAACGCAGGTAAATGATTCCCTTTCAAAAATTCTTGATAAGGTTTATAGTGATGATCAGCAATGGCGTAACAGATTATCCTATTACCGGGAAACCTATGGATATAATTCTACAGAAATGAAGGTGGTGTTGGATTCGATGAAAGTTTCTGATAGTTTGAATGTGCTGAAAGTAACTGCTATTCTGGATAAATATGGTTGGCGTGGACCGGAAGAAGTGGGTGTTTCGGGAAACAGGGCACTATTTCTTGTAATCCAGCATGCTGATCTGGATATTCAGTTAAAATATCAGCCAATGGCAAGAGGAGCTGTAGAAGCAGGAAAGCTAAAGGCAGGAAGCCTTGCATTGTTAGAAGATCGTATTGCTGTCAGGCAGGGACGTGATCAGGTTTACGGAAGTCAGATCGGCTGGGATATGATTAGCAATACCTACTATTTAATGCCCGTAACGGATCCTGATAATCTAGATAAAAGACGTGCAGCGATGAATTTACCACCCATTCAAACCTACCTGAGAGGCTTTAATATGTCCTGGGATCCGGAACAATACAAAAAAGATTTGCCGGCATTGCGGCTTAAAATAAATGCGGATCGGAAAAATGAATAAAGCCTGAGGCATGCTCAGGCTTTATGAAGATTATCTAGTGCAATTCGCTACCCAGGCTTCACCATCTTTGGTATACGCAATGGTAAGCTCATTAGCGGTGATGCGAATCATTTTGGATTCATCGTTATCTACTGATACAACTGCTGTAGATCCGTCACTTTTAAACTGTACTCCTTTCAGATCAGGAATGCCATCGGAAAAAACAAAATTGTAGTTATTGCCAACTTTTACAACTGTAACTTTTCCGTTGTCAGTTGATTTGTTTTCACCTTGTTTAACATATCCGATAGTTCCTTCATAAGAACCTACAAACAGGTTGTTATCTGTCGGATCATCTTTTTTGCTACAGGAAATAAAGACAAGACTTCCTATCAGCAATACGCTCATTAACTTAAGAATGTTTTTCATGTTTTCTGTTTAGTCTTATTCTTTCTAAAACCATGCCATCGGGGGGGATTGGGGAAAACACCATTCCTTTCTGATTTATTTTAACATTTCCTGCTTGCGTTGCAGCAGTGGGGTATTAATCTGATGAGCGGTGAAGTTTATCCGTTTATTTGAAGTAGTTTAAAGAAAAAAATGTTTCGGAAATTAAATACAACTATTCTTATTAGCGGACTGATTATTTCAGCAATGGCCTGCAATAACGAACAGGTGACGACATTGCCTAAGGATGCTGCAGCACTAAAAAATCTGCCGCTGAAAAAGGAAAAATGGCATTGGGGTATAGAGCAGCAGCAAGACAGCTCTGCTGGTTATGCTCAGGTAATTAAAGTAGGTAATACGCTCTATATTTCCGGAATACCCACAGCAGATATTAGTTCAGATGGAATTACAAAATTATATGCTGATCTGGGTAAATCCCTGGCTGCTTTTGGAGCAGATTTTAGCCATGTAGTAAAAGAGACATTGTATACCACGGATATAGAAGCAATGAAATCTTACAATGCTGCCAGAAAAGTTTTTTACAAAAATGATTTTCCTGCTGCGAGCTGGGTACAGGTAAGCAGGTTGTATGAACCCGCTGCAAAACTGGAAGTGGATTTAATTGCTGTTTTGCCTGGTGGTGAAAACTAAGTTGTAGCGTAAGCTGCTGCTCCTGAATGAAAGGAGCCTTCATTCAATTGCAATTCTTTCTGATGACACAGATAACCACCGGGCCGAATGGATTTGATCAGTTCCTGGTGGTATTGTTTGCGAAGTAGTGGTGGCCTTCTCCTTCGGCAGGTATAAAGAGTTTTCCGGGTTTATGGGTGTCTATAAATTCTTTGAAAAATGCATTGGGTGCAGTTCCGTAAACAGATTCATATTCAGTAAATTTATAGTAACACTATTTTGTCATGCTATTGAAGGATTTTCCGCCTCACCCTTCTTTAAAGGGTCTTGTAAAGTGTTTTCGTATTGTTCACTTTACTTCACCCATACAAAACTCCCGATTCTTTAAAGCCTATCCGCCCAAACCAGAACTCTGTTTACATTTTATTTTAAAAGGTGAAATGTCGCTTGCTTTATCTGATCAAACCATCCTCGGCTTCCCTTATCAAATGGCATTGATTGGTCAGCAGACCGGTGTCATGCCAAGGATTACCTCTGGGGAGTTTCTGAATTTTCAGGTGGTCTTTCATTCTTCCGCCATCTTCCGGTTAACGGGTATTCCTGCTACAGAATTGGTTAATCAGTTGCTGCCTGCGGATTGTATCTTTCCTGGTATCCGTCCATTTTTTGAAGAGCTGAAAGCCGCCCTGAGTTATACTGAATTAATTTCTATTGGTGATAGGCTGGCTGGCTGGATAACTAAACGGAGTTGCAAAACGCTTCATCCTGTTGATGAAGCGATTGAATGGATGATTCAAAGAGATGGACTGGTATCGCTTGACTGGATGGCCGGACAAGCCTGTTTATCTGCCCGGCAATTTAACCGAACCTTTCAGGATCGTATGGGAGTAAATCCTAAAACATATTTGCGGTTAATGCGCTTTATACGGGCCTACAATGCCAGGAATGCCAATCCGGGTTGGGATTGGTTACGAGTAGCCGTAGAAGCCAACTATTACGATTACCAACACCTGGTGAAAGATTACCAGGCCTTTACCGGACGATCACCTACTGGCTTTCATTTGCTGGAGCAGGAATCGCCTGAATGCCAGTTGGGATTGGCCGGTCCTGTTTACCAGGAACGATTCAGACAAATGCAGGTCTGCTAATGAGAAGGAATGTCCGTTTTTTACCACTGAATAGCAATTGAAGCGGGTCAACTTTGACTGGTTAACGATCGCATATGAAACCAGTTCTATCATTATTTATCAGTTTGCTTATGATTTTTTCAGGCTTTTCCCAATCTGCAAAAAAGACAATTGTATTGGTGCATGCCCAGTGGCATGGAGCCTGGTGCTGGAACAAAATGGTTCCCCTGTTGCAGTCATCCGGAAACCAGGTGATTGTGTTTGATTTGCCTGGGTTTGGGATGGATCCCACACCAACGGAGCAGGTCTCTTTTGCTGATTGCGTAAACAAAGTAGTAAAGGAAGTATTGGCCCAGGCAGATCCGGTACTACTGGTGGGTCATTCCAGCAGCGGACTTGTCATCGCACAGGCAGCAGAGCAATTGGGAAAAGAAAAAGTTAGTGCCTTGGTTTTTCTGGATGCATTTTTACCAAAAAACGGGGAATCGGTTTTCAGTCTGGCTGAAAAATTTGCTGGTCCGGGTGGTCCACCGTTGAGTAAAGCCTTAAAAGTTTCCGATGATCAGCGTACGGTAGCGCTTAATCCCGCTATGGTGAAGGAATTGCTCTATGCCGATTGTTCAGAGGAAGACCTGCAATACGCGTTAGCAAGACTGAGACCCGGACCATTATCCGTACTCGGTACACCTGTTCAGTTAACAGAAGAACAGTATGGTCAGATTCCTAAGTATTATATACTGTGTACGAAGGCAAAAGATTTGGATAAAACGGCGCTCTCTGGAAATGTATCCTGCAGGGAGATTATTGAGTTGCCATCGGATCATTCTCCCTTTTTTTCGATGCCTGAAAAGCTGGTGGAAATTTTGAACCGGATTGAACCATAACCATTTCAGCCCTGAACTGTTAGTTGTTCAAAATCAATTTTACATGGTATTGAATACGACAGATTTGACTGCTTTGGAACGGCGGTACAGAGCCAATCTTATCAATTCTATCGGAGGCTATAAAAGTCTGGTACTGGTTGGGACAAAAAGTGAAAAGGGGAATGAGAACCTGTCTTTATTCAGCAGTCTGGTCCATATTGGGGCTGATCCGGCCTTGTGCGGACTAATCGTTCGACCAAATAAAGAAGGGGAAAATACATTGGGCAATATCTTAAAAACCGGCGTATACACGCTTAATCATGTACATGCCAGCTTTATCGAAGAGGCGCATCAGACAAGTGCCAAATATCCGGAAGGAATGAGTGAGTTTGAAGCGGTTGGATTAACACCTGAATATAAAGAAGGAGTGGTTGCGCCCTTCGTAAAAGAAAGTGGAATTCAGTTAGCCTGCGAACTGATGCAGCATATTCCCATCGACCTGAATCAGACCCATTTCATTATCGGAAAAATTACGCAGGTGCTCGTTCCCGATGAAGTAGTTGGTCCGGATGGTTTTATTGACCTGGATGCAGCCGGCACAATTACCTGCAGCGGAATGGATAGTTATCATACTGCCAGGAGCCTGATTCGGCTGCCTTATGCGAGGCCTTAGTGGATAGGTTATTATATGAATGGTGTTCGGTATTGACTGGTTTTTTTGATATTAGCAGTGCCATGAGAAAATTTATTTTTGTGTTTCAACTGCTGTTGCTGCAAATTTCTGCCAGGAGTCAGCAGACGGTTTGTGACTGTAAAGCAAATCTGGATTCGTTGATAGTGAAAACAGAGCAGAACTATGCCGGTTATCCTGAAAAGATAAAAGGTAATCAACTGGGCAGGTATCGTTCGATGGTAAGCTCTCTGCGAAAAGCTGCAGGAATTACTACAACCCCTAAAGCCTGTTATGAACTGCTGGCGGACTATGTTCGTTTTTTTTATGATAAACATTTTATTGTAGCCTATCAGGCCGGTGCTGATGTGGATAGCGTAGTGGTACCAACTACTGAAGCAAGACTGAATCAATCCTTCAAAAACACTCGGCCTTCGACACTGGAAGGGAGGTGGATTCGTTCGGATTCTGCCATCCAGGTTGCAATCGTTCAAAAAAAACCGGGGCTGTATGAGGGAATCCGCCTGTCTTCCAAAGTTGATAATTTCCCGGTTGGCTTTGTATATTTTACCATTCAGCAAACGGGAGAAAAGCTGCATGTAAAAGAATTTGATCGGTTTATCAGTACCTCTATTCCTGTAAAACTGTATGGCAATCTGCTTCAGTTCTGGAATGAAACGATGTACAGTAAAATGAATACTGCGGGTATTGATGACCGTGAGCAAAAAGAACTTACTGCCTGGAACCTGTACAAGGGGCTGTATTACGAAGAACCGGCAGCTGATATTGCTTATCTGCGAATCGCTTCCTTTGGAAACAATGACCAGCAAATCGCTGAGTTAGTCGCCAGGCATGATTCAGCCATCAGGAGTCGCCCTTATCTGATCATTGATTTAAGGGGAAACAGTGGTGGAAGTACTGGCTGGGTTTCCTTGTTGCCCTATTTGATGACAGGTCCAATTGAGCAGGCTCCTTCACTGGTGCGGGTAACTCCTGATAATGTGAAATTAAAACTGGCGGATCTGGAGCCCTTTGCCACAGGTCCCATTCCGGAGGAGTACCGGAAATATTTTCCTGCTGAAATACTGGAACAGTATAAAAAAGCCTATACGGAATTGCCCCTAACAAAAGAGGCATTTTATCCTGTTCCTGGTGTTCGTTTTCCGCTGGACTCCATCACGCGTTTTCCGAAGAAAGTGGCATTGATCGTGGATGATCGTTGCGGGAGCTCTGCAGAATATTTCTTTTATCTGACCAGGCAGTCTTCCAAAACCGTTCGGTATGGAACGAATACGATTGGAATGATGGATTATGAAGGAATGTCTGTTCCGCTAAAGATGCCATCGAATCAATTTATTGTAACAATACCCAGTGTGAAATCCAGCTGGACGGACACAGCACCAATTGATAAGACAGGATTCCGGCCGGATGTTTTGCTGCATCAACCTTATTTAGAATGGATTTCCGCAGTTATAAAAGATCTCAGAAGATACTGAATCAAAAAACCCTTGAAAGCTGCTGCTATCAAGGGTTTCCCTTTTTATTCCGTGCCCAGGACTGGATTCGAACCAGCACGCCGTTTCCAGCACCACCACCTCAAGGTGGCTTGTCTACCAGTTTCAACACCTGGGCTCGCTTTAAAAGCGGTGGCAAATGTAAGGATTTCAGCCAATTGCCGCCAAGATTTCAATGGATTTTATTTGGGAAGGGGTGCTTCCTTTGGTAAGAGGATCCTGAACGTTGTTCCTTTGCCCGGTTCAGATTGCTTTACCATCAGCTCCCCCCGGTGGTATTGTTCGATGATGCGTTTGGATAAGGAAAGTCCCAGTCCCCAGCCTCTTTTTTTAGTGGTGAAACCCGGTTCAAATACCCGCCCGATATGGGTTGCAGGAATTCCTTTCCCGGTATCAGTTACATCAATCAGTACCTGGCGTTCAGTTTCCTGTATCTGGACGTTGATTTGTCCCTGGCCCTCCATCGCATCCAGTGCATTTTTCAGGAGGTTCTCAATTACCCAGTCGAACAGGGTCGCGGATAAGGGAATTACCTGGCTGCCAGAGGGGGGCGCCAGAAATTCAAAACGGATTTTTCCGGAGGCCCTGCGTTTGATATAATCC
>CAZJNY010000162.1:0-8472 GCA_964547405.1 uncultured Flavihumibacter sp.
GCGGTACAAACCACTCCACCCTGGCAGCCCAGGTGACGGATACTGAAACTCAGTTCCGGAGTGGGGCGCAGGGCTTCAAATAGATATACTTTGATACCATTGGCCGCAAACACATTGGCCGTGGTTTCAGCAAAAAAGCGGCTGTTATTGCGACTATCATGTGCGATGGCCACTTTGATTTCCGTATTCGGAAAAGAGGCTTTCAGGTAATTGGAAAAGCCCTGTGTAGCCATGCCTACCGTGTATTTGTTCATCCGATTGGAACCCACTCCCATAATACCCCGGAGGCCACCGGTTCCGAATTCGAGACTGCGGTAAAAAGAATCTGTCAGTTCAGTTGGATTGGTTTTAATCAGGTCTTCAATGCTGGCTTTGGTTTCGGCGTCGTAATTGCCATTCAGCCACTGGTCCACTTTTGCTTGTATTGCTGCATCCATATGGTTCGCTTTTTTTATCGGGGTTGAAGATATAGAATCTGAATGGAATCTGTTTAGCCGGGTAAAACGTATTTTTATGGCTGAAATGATTTGATTTGGTGCGAATAAAAGTTTTGCTGAAGTCTGGAAGTAGTTTACTGTTTTTGCTTTTAGCAGGATGGTCCTGTGCATTATCGCAAGCACTACCGGATAGCATTTTGAGAAAATCATGGCCCATCCCTGGTACTTATACTACTTTACTCACTAAAACGGGACCATGCGCAGTAGGTCGTTATAGCCCCCCCTCCCGCAAATGGTGGGTGGCCGGGGGGCATGCAGCTGTTTGGGCAGGCACCTATATCGCACTCAATAAAGCCTGGTACGATGGGTATGAACGCCAGGGCTTCCACCTCTTTGATGATAGTAAGGAATGGAACCAGCTAGATAAAGCCGGACATATCTGGACCACTTATCAGTTGGGCCGGTTATCCGGTGAGGTTTGGAAATGGGCGGGACTGCGGCACAACCAGGCCGTATGGATGGGAGGCGCAAGTGCTATGGCTTTCCAGAGCATCATCGAATTACAGGATGCCTATTCTGCCAAATGGGGTTTCAGCTGGTGGGATATCGCTGCCAACACCGTAGGCGCAGCGGCCTATGTTTCACAGGAACTGGGCTGGAAAGAACAGCGCATCCAGATAAAAATGGGTTATTTCCCCTATAGCTATCCATCTGAACTTAAAAACCGTCAGAAAGAATTGTTCGGTGCCGGTTTTGCGGAAAGAATACTCAAAGATTATAATGGACAAACCTATTGGCTGAGTGCTAACCTGGACCGGTTTTTTCCAGCAGCAAAGCTCCCCAAATGGCTGAATGTTTCGGTTGGGTATAGCAGTGACCTGATGCTGGGCGGCATGAGCAATACCTGGACAGAAACCGATGGTACCCCGGTGAACAGAAATGATATTGCCCGTATCAGAAGATATTATCTTTCCGCGGATGTAGACTTAACGCGGATCCCTACCCGAAAAAAATGGGTGCGCACTATTTTCACTGCCCTCAATGCCATTAAAATTCCTGCCCCTGCGCTGGAATACAATAATGGCGGAGGTTTCCGCTTCCACTGGCTGCACCAATAAATTTATTCAAGATACGCGCCGCTGACTGCATCCCCTTCCACGGTTACATAGATATGATCCTGCATGGTAGTAGCCAGACTGATCCCTACATAATCTGCTTTTACCGGATAGGCTTTATGGGTGCGCTCTACCAGGGTAAGAATCTGAATACGTTCCGGGTGATGCTCCAGGAAGGGCTGCATCGCATATAAAATGGTTTTGCCACTATTGGTAACATCATCTACCAGCACGATGGTACGATTGGAAAAATCCATCTCCTTACTTAGTGTGATGGTAGTTGGGTGACGTTTATCCAGACTGATTTCCAGGATTTCAGAGCGGATTCCTGCAATCTGCTCAATCAGTGTGGCCAGCAGACGGGCCATTACAACGCCATTGTCGCGGATTCCGGCAATAATGATAGGATCTTTTGTGCCAATCAGTTCTTCTGCCATTTCATAGGCCATTCTTTCCAGTTTCTTGGCTGCCGCCGGAGCATCCAGGATATATTTTCGATTCGCAGACATAATTGAATTTCAGGGCGAAAAATTACAACAATTCATTGAGCCTATGCGAAATCACTTAATTTAGTTGCACAATACCGATCTTATGCATTACCTGCAACAAATTGCTTTTGTATTGTTACTGCTTGCTGCCGGCTGGTTTTTTTCCAGACAGGTGAAATTCATTCGCCGCAATATCCTGTTGGGTAAGGAAGAAAAATATTCTGACCATCCTGATCTCCGATGGAAAAATGTGTTACTCCTCGCCTTCGGCCAAAAGAAAATGTTCAAAAATCCGCTGGTTGCCATCCTGCATTTTGTTATCTATGCCGGCTTTGTCATCATCAACCTGGAAGTACTGGAGATTGTGTTGGATGGTATTTTGGGCACACACCGGCTCTTTACCGGTTTTCTCGGTATGGGTTTCTATCGCTTTCTGATCAATAGTTTTGAATGGCTGGCTTTGGGAGTGCTTGTTGTATGTTTGATTTTCCTCGCCAGAAGAAATATGCTGAAGATCCGTCGCTTTGTTTCCAGAGACCTGGATGGATGGCCGCGCTCTGATGCAAATTATATTCTGATTACAGAGATTCTCCTGATGCTGCTGTTCCTGACCATGAACGCTGCGGATGTGGTATTGCAGGAACGGGGTGTTGCCGGATACACCGAACATGCTACCGGCGCATTTGCGGTGTCTTCTTTCATTCAGCCACTACTAAATAACTGGAGTGATAACAGTCTGGTACTGCTGGAGCGGATTTGCTGGTGGTTACATATTGCCGGTATCCTTGCTTTCCTGAATTACCTTCCTTTTTCCAAACACCTGCATATTCTGCTCGCTTTCCCGAACGCTTACTATGCGCGATTGGAAGAGCAGGGTAAAATGAAAAATATGCCGGCCATACAAAATGAAGTATTGTATGCCATGCAACCGGAATTGGCACCCACAGAGGCTGGTGAAACACCTTCTTTCGGTGCCAAAGATGTGATGGAATTGAGCTGGAGAAACCTGCTCGATGCGTATAGTTGTACCGAATGCGGTCGTTGCTCTGCTGCCTGTCCGGCTACTACTACCGGCAAGTTGTTATCCCCCCGTAAAATCATGATGGATACCCGCGACCGCCTGGAAGAAGTGGGTAAAAACATCGATAAAAACAAGGAGTTTGTACCGGATGGAAAGACACTCCTGAATGATTATATCACCACCGAAGAATTAAGGGCCTGCACTACCTGTAATGCCTGTGTGGAAGCTTGTCCGGTTAGCATTAGTCCGCTTGAAATAATTCTGGAACTGCGTCGCTCCCTGATTATGGAAGCCAGTAATGCTCCCCAGGAATGGAATGCGATGTTCTCCAATGTGGAAAACAATTTTGCACCCTGGAAATTCAGTCCGGATGAGCGGGATGCCTGGACTCAAAATTAACTGCTGACCTGATTCTGGTCAGTTTTTTCCGGAATGCAACCCCGTAGTTTTATAAAAAAATCAACCATGGCTATACTGGAAAATAAAGTGGCAATTGTTACCGGCGCGGGATCGGGTATTGGTCGCGCTATTGCTATTTGTTATGCACGCGAGGGAGCTAAGGTACTGGTGTCTGATATTAACCAGGAGGGAGGAGAAGAAACCGTTCAGCAGATCAGGGCAGCCGGCGGCACTGCTATATTTTTTAAAGCGGATACCTCCTCTGTTGAGGACAATCGCCTGCTGGTAGAAAAAGCGGTGCAGGAATTTGGTGGGTTACATATTGCCTGTAACAATGCTGGAATTGGCGGGCCCTTAGGTCCAACGGCCGAATATCCGATTGATGGCTGGAATAGAGTGATTGGCATCAATCTCAATGGGGTTTTTTATGGCATGCATTTCCAACTGGCTGCCATTTTGAAATCCGGAGGAGGAGCTATCGTCAATATAGCTTCCATTCTCGGTGCTGTTGGAACACGCTTCTCTCCTGCCTATGTAGCCGCGAAACATGGCGTGGTTGGCTTAACAAAAGCTGCCGGCATCGAATATGCGAGTCAGGGTGTGCGGGTGAACAGTATTGGTCCGGGTTATATTTTAACTCCAATGCTTACCAATGCACTGGATGATTCCACCCTGGAGCAGATTAAATCACTGCATCCTATTGGCCGGCTGGGAACTTCTGAAGAAGTAGCAGAACTGGCACTCTGGCTAAGTTCTGATAAAGCATCTTTCGTAACAGGCTCTTATTATGCCGTAGACGGCGGTTATCTTGCACAATAATATGATCCGCTATCTGGCCTTAGGTGATTCTTATACCATTGGTGAACAGGTTTTGCTGACTTCATCTTTTCCCTACCAATTGGTACAGCTTGCAAGAAAAAATGGTATGGCGATGGCAGCCCCTGAAATTATTGCCCGAACCGGCTGGACCACCGATGAACTGCAGGCGGCGATGGAAGACTACCAGTTTCAGGCGCCCTATGATTTGGTCAGTTTGCTGATCGGGGTAAACAATCAGTATCGGGCACGCACAACCGAAGAGTATGCTGATCATTTCAAACAGTTGCTGGCACGCGCTATTGAATTAGCGGGTGGTGTAAAAGAGCGGGTACTTGTCCTGTCTATTCCGGATTGGGGAGTTACCCCATTTGCTGCGGATCGCAACCGAAAGGAAATTGCCTATGCCATTGATCGCTTTAATGAAATTAACCAACAGCTTGCCGGTGAGCAGGCTGTTGGTTATATCGATATTACCCCGGGATCCAGAGAGGCTGCAACGGACAGCAGTTTGGTTGCAGCGGATGGCCTTCATCCTTCTGCAAAAGAATACAGGCGATGGGCCGAATCCATGTTTGCTTATCTCTCCCAGAAAAAGGGCGGCTGAATGCCAAGCGCTCTCAGATAAACATAGCCCTGGGCGCGGTGGTGGATTTCATTATCGATCAGGTAAAGAATAGTACTCAGGTTGGTACCTTCATACTGTCCGAATGCCATCTCTACCCGGGCGAATCGGGAGTCATCAATCGCCGGCCATTTGTCATTCATCTCTTCTGTTACGGCATCCCAAAAATCCAGCAGTTCTTCTTTTGTTTTGGGACGCTTTTCGCCGCCAGTATGGTCAACAGCTGGCCAGTTTCCGGTGGCAACGCCTTCAATGGCAGGAACAGCGAGTGTAGCCATCTCCATCACCAGTTCAAAAAAAGGACGCATACCTCCTACTGAAAACTCAAACAACTCTTTTTCAGGGAAAGCCAGGATCGCTTTTCGGGTTAGCCGGCGATGCCCCTGCCAGTGGTCGAACAGTTCAGCAGACGAAAGGATTTCGGATTTGACAGGATGGTTCATTGTTTCATTCATGGTCATTTGTTTTAGTGATAGAGCAAAGGAAAGAGGGGGTAGTGACAACAGTATGTCAGGAGAGATGAAAAGTGAAAGGTGAAAAGTGAAAAAGGCAGCCGGAGGGGCTGCCTTTTTGAATATTGTCGGGACGACTGGATTCGAACCAGCGACCTCTTGCACCCCATGCAAACGCGCTACCGGGCTGCGCTACGTCCCGAACTTTACAACTGCTTAACGCTCAGCGTTTTTCAATTGCGGGGTGGCAAAAGTACACCAAAATTTGATTTCACAAAAATGAAATAACAATCCTAATTTCGCAGCATTCTACGCTGATGAAATACTTATTTGAACAGGTTATAATCAACGATCCCCGCTCTCCTTTTAACGGTTCCCGACAAGATATTCTCATTCAGGATGGTCAGATTGCTGCCATCGGCCAGGGCCTTGAGGCAGCTGACGCCCAATCAATCAAAATGGATGGAATGGTTGTATCTCCGGGTTGGGTAGATCCTTTTGCCCACTTTAATGATCCGGGATCTGAACACAAGGAAACATTGGAATCGGGTGCCGCAGCCGCTGCTGCCGGAGGGTTTACCCGCGTGTTTGTAGTGCCCAATACCCGGCCTGCTATTGATGCCAAAACGCAGGTTGAGTACATCATGGCAAAATCAGCCGCGCTTCCGGTTCAGGTTGTACCATTGGGTGCTATTACCAAAGGCACCGAAGGCAAAGAATTGGCAGAAATGTATGATATGCATGCCAGTGGCGCCATTGCTTTCAGCGATGGGCTGAAACCAGTGCAATCATCCGGCCTGTTGGTGAAAGCCCTGCAATATGTAAAAGCATTCAACGGACTGATCATCCAGATTCCGGATGATACGAGTCTGGCCCCGCATGGTCTTATGAATGAGGGCATTATTTCCACCCAATTAGGGCTTCCCGGAAAACCAGTTATGGCGGAAGAATTAATGGTGGCAAGAGATATCAAACTGGCCCGCTATACCGGCAGCCGTCTGCATTTTACAGCTGTGAGTTCTCCAAAATCATTAGAGTATATCCGAAGAGCAAAAGAAGGCGGACTGGACATCACCTGCTCCATCACCCCGTATCATCTTTATTTTTGCGATGAGGACCTGGTTCAGTATGATACCAGCCTGAAAGTAAATCCGCCGCTGCGTACAGCCGCCGACCGTGATACACTGAGAAAAGCAGTGCTGGATGGTTCGATCGACTGCATCGCCACCCACCATCAGCCACACGATTACGACGCCAAAATCCTGGAATTTGAATATGCGAAATTTGGAATGATTGGACTTGAATCGGCCTATAGTGTTGTCAGAAAAGCGGTACCCCAGGTAAGCGATGAACAATTGCTTAAATTGTTTTCGTTGAATGCCCGTTCCATCTTTGGTTTACCGGAAGCAGTCATTCAGGTGGGAACCTGTGCCGATCTTACCTTTTACGTGCCAGATCAGGAATATGTATTTACCAAAGACCAGGTTCGTTCCAAATGCCTGAATACTCCCTTTCTCGGACATTCATTTACCGGCAGGGTTATTGGAACTATGCTGGGAACTAAATTAAGTCTGAACGCTTGAAAACGATCTACTCCTATTCCCTGCTGACAGGCGTCATACTCGGACTCGTATTTACCGGACTATTGTTTTTTAGCTGGAACCAGGGTATCGGTACCATGGTCAGTTTTCATAAGTATTATGCATTACTCCCGCTTGTTTTTCTTTTTGTAGCTGGCGCCGCATTTCTTATTCAAAAGAAAGAAAACTGGGCAATTGACTGGAAGCTGATTATCCGCTTTGCCTTTCTCAGCTATATTATCTTTGAAATATTCTATGCCCTGGCGAATTACCTGCTGTTTGACATAGTTGATCCGTCAGCCTATCTTCGTATGGTTGATCAGCTCAACCGGGAAGATGTGCAGCGCTTAAAGGAAGCTAATGCCCCGGAAGAAAAAATCAGGGAACTGATCAAAATGGGTGAATATGCAAAGCAGCCCATAACCTGGGTACAGCGACTGGTGGGTATTGGTCAAAACCTGATTCTTGATTTTATAAAATCTGTACTGATCGGATTTCTGATTAAACAGGTAAAACGATAAAGCAACTACATGGATCTGTCAATTGTGATACCATTGCTCAATGAGGAGGAATCCATTCCAGAACTAACGGAATGGATTAACCGCGTCATGGTTGAAAATGGATTCAGTTATGAAATTCTGTTCATTGACGATGGCAGTACAGATCGGTCATGGGAAATTATCAACCAGCTTCAGCAGATTGATCCGCAACATATCAGAGGAATAAAATTTCAGCGTAATTATGGTAAGTCGGCAGCACTTAATGAAGGCTTCAAAGCTGCCAAAGGCGATGTAATCATCACCATGGATGCAGATTTACAGGATTCACCGGATGAGATTCCAGGCCTCCGCAAGATGGTGCTGGAAGAAGGATACGATCTGGTTAGTGGCTGGAAAAAAGTGCGCTACGACAATGCCCTTACCAAAAATCTGCCCTCTAAATTTTTTAATGCGGCAACCAGAAGAGTCTCAGGCATCTACCTGCACGATTTCAATTGCGGATTAAAAGCCTACCGCAAAAAAGTAGTAAAAAGTATTGAAGTATATGGCGAAATGCATCGCTACATACCAGTAATCGCCAAATGGTCCGGTTTTCGGAAAATCGGAGAAAAAGTTGTCGAACACCGCGCCCGCAAATACGGTGTAACAAAGTTTGGACTAAGCCGGTTTGTAAACGGATTTCTGGATTTGGCGTCCATCACCTTTGTTGGAAAATATGGCAAAAGGCCGATGCATTTTTTTGGATTCTGGGGCAGCCTGAGTTTTGGAATCGGATTTGTGTCCATTATTTATCTGGTTGTTGCCAAAATTCTGAACCCGGAAGTCAGTCTTAGTAACCGGCCTGCTTTTTATATCGGACTAACGGCCATGATCATTGGCTCTCAGTTATTTTTAGCGGGCTTTCTGGGTGAACTGATTGCCAGAAACTCTCCTGGAAGAAATCATTACCTCATTGAAGAAAAAATCGGACTGGATTAATTAGTTGAAATGTCTTTGCACATTGTCATACTCGGACCGGCTCATCCTTTCAGAGGTGGTG
>CAZJNY010000163.1:0-8384 GCA_964547405.1 uncultured Flavihumibacter sp.
CTGGAAATCCAGCACTATCAAATAGATACCATCGGCAGCGGGACCTGGAATATTATCATTCAAACCTAATCCGAAATCACCACCCTCCGCTAATCCCGGAAGATTTTTATTGGCAACGGCGAATTTTTCATCCCATTGGCCATTCACTGCTACTGCGAGGTACTCGTTTCCTCCCTTCAGATTAAAAACACCGGCAAAACTAGTTTCATCCAGCCTTGTAAACTCCTGAGAAGGTGCAGGAACCGGATTATTCCATCCTCCTCCGGTTGCACTTCCCACCAGAAATAGTTTTCCGGATGTAGGTAACGCAACCTTTGGAGGTATTTTGTACGGCGTCATTTTGACCGGAAGTACATTGGAGATCAGTCGCTCGTTGTTATTGGCATAAGAAGATATCACCCGAACTTCCATATCATAGGGTGTTCCAAACTCAAAACCTTTTTCGAGCAGGATATTGTTGAGCTCCTTATTCAGATAGGTTGTACTCAATGTTCCGGACACAACCCGTTGTGCGGGATGCTGAAAATTATTGCCGGCACGATCGATTTCCACCACATATTTATAGGTAGCTGAATCGGCGGCATAACCAGGGTTCGACCAGTTTATGGTTAATCCGGCAGCCAGGGAATCGGATGGCAGTGGAGCGATTGTACTGGCCGAAGCAGTCGCAGCCGGTGCAGCTCCATTTTCGTAAAAAGGAAGATCCTCTGCTTTTTCACAGGCGGTCAGCAGCACTGCCGCCAGCAGGGTGTTGAAAAATATAGATGTTGTACGCTTCATCGCAAATGCTTTTAGTGCTGGTTAATTACTGTTTAACTACGGTGAATTTGCCGCGCTGGAAATCTACCGTAATCTTATAGCTGCCTGCTGCAGCCGGAGCTGGAATATTCTTTCCGCCTTCTCTTACAAAATCTCCGCCGCCGGATAAACCGGGAAGAGTCTCATCATTCACACAGTATTTTGCCCACTGTCCATTGGTTGGAATCAGCAGATACTCTCCACCTCCTACCAGGTCTATCGTAATTTCATACAAGGTTTCGCTTACCCGGGTGAACTGCTGACTGGGTACAGGTACCGGATTCGTCCAGCCACTAGCCGTAGCATTCCCTACAATAAACAGCGTTTCAGAAGCTGGTGGGTTTACTTTCGGAGGTAATGCGAAGGGAGTTGTTTTTACTGCCAGCGTATTGGAATACAAAGCAGTGGGTGTTGTTCCGATGGCGGCAACCACCCGCATTTCCAGGTTATGTTCTTTTTTTGGTTCCAGCTGCATCGTGTTCAGGAGTAGTTCATTCCACTGGTTAACGGTAAATGTTCTGCTCAACTCACGGTTAACACCAACCGAAGCTTTGGTAGGGCGACTGAAATTCGCTCCTGCCGTATCAACTTCAATGATATAGTTTACATCCTGCGAGCTGATCCCGGTCGTAAACTTAAAATCCGGATTGGTCCAGTTCAGCCGAAAAGCTTCTTTATCTCCATCCTCAAATCTCAAGATTGGATTAGTGTTGGTGGTAGTGAGCACGGGTGCCGTACCTCCTTCAAAATAGATTCGGTTTTCTTCCTTTTCACAAGACCAGAGGGTGGTCAGCAACACACCCAGTAATAGAAAGATTGACAAGCGTTTCATATCTCAGATAATTTTTTGAATTAATAACCAGGATTCTGACTCAGGTTAGGATTGGCCGTTCTGTTGGTTGCCGGAATCGGGAAAAGTTTGAACTTATCATCTACCGCTGTTCCGGAAGCAACCCCACCTTTCCAGGGCCACAGGTAAGCACCCGTTGTCAGTTGATTGTATCGGATCAGATCGGTACGGCGATGGCCTTCCCAAAATAACTCCCGGGCTCTTTCATCCAGGATAAATTGAAGGTTCAGGTCTGAGCTCAGGATTCTTCCGGCATCATTGGGACCATAACTTTGTCCGTATGCACGGAAACGGATCCGGTTCAACTGGGTAAGGGCTGTTGCCAGATCTCCGCCACCTCCGCGAAGATGTGCTTCCGCATAGATCAGAATCATTTCAGACAAACGGAATACCGGGAAGTCAACATCTGAAAATTCTCGGTTCACATCACTTACCTGTCCGCCATCGGAACGGATATTCACATACTTGCGCACCCAAACACCCTGATTGAAATCACTGATTGAACTGATGCTGCCATTATTCAGATTGGAAAACATGGCGCGCTCATCCGTATTACCAGACTGATCTGCGAATTTATTGGCGAGTGCAGTAGTGGCACGGTATCCATACCAGCCACCATTCGTTCCATAAGAAGCGAAATTATCTCCCGCTGCGGCATGAATAAAGAAGGTAGTATTTCCAAAGCTCTGTGTTCTGAGACCATCACAGTTAATTACATACATGAACTCATTGGCCGCTTTGTCATTATCCGCCATGAACACTTCGCGATAATCCGGATGCAATTCATAACCGGCATCAATTACTTTTTTAGCATACGTGAGCGCATCTGCATAACGGGCCGTACCCGTGTATACTTCCGCATTCAGATACAGACGAGCCAGTAAAGCCCATGCAGCGCCCTGGTCAACGCGGCCATATTCAGCCGATCTTGCAGCCGGCATTTCTGTTTCGATTGCTTTCAGTTCTGTTTCGATATAGGCAAACAGCTCCTCACGGGAAATCTCCCTCGGAAGCGCGGTACCAATCTGATCTGCTTCGGTAACAAATGTTGATTTTCCAAAAAGATCCATCATCACCCAATAATTGAAGGCCCGCAGGAAACGGACTTCAGCGCGGGTTGCCGCTATTTCTGCTGCAGCCGCACCAGAGATACCACGGGCAGCGATTTTTTCGTCTGTGGCTTCCCGTAAGTATTCATTGGAAATGGTAATGTTATATACAGGGCGTGCATACATACCCAGTAAAAACGGATCACCGGCTGTCCAGCGAAGCGCGTGAAAATCCTGAATGGTCTGGTCGTTCCAGGCAACTACCGCCTCATCAGTAGGCAATTCCTGGCAATTAAAGAACCCACGGATAAAAGGCGACTGAGAACCTTCATCCAGGCCCTGGATATCTGATTGTCCGGCCGGACCCTGGTTACCAGTAGTAGCCATTCCACCATAAATTTTTGCCAATACTGCTTTGTATCCTTCCGGAGTAGCATAGGCCGTTTGTGGTGTTAAGTCATTGGTAGGAAATAAATCCAGTTTTTTGGCGCAGGAGCCCAACAATGTTGCGCCCAGCACTACTATCGCAAATTTTGATTTTATCAAATTTTTCATACTGCAAACAATTGTTGATTAAAAATCAAGGTTCAAACCCAGTGAATAAATACGCGGGCGGGGATAAATGGTATTGTCCACACCATCATTCGCCAGCTCCGGATCAAGACCGGAATATTTCGTGATCACAAATACATTCTGAATACTTACACCCAGGCGCATATTCGCTCTGCCCTGTAATACTTTACCCACGGTGTAACCCAGGTTAATATTATCCAGTCGGAAGAAAGAGGCATTCTCGATGTAATGATCAGAGAGATACTGGTTGTTGAAGAAGCCGGTATTGTAATAACTGCGGGTGGTATTTTGAATAAAATTGATCGGGTTCTGCACATTGCGGAAGGCCGCACGTTCAGAGTTCACGTTGTTGTACAGATAGTTTCCGGTGGTACCATGACCGGCTAAGCCAACCATAAAGCGCTTGTACTGAAGCTGGGTATTGATACCAAAAAGGAAATCAGGTGCAGCCTGTTTGAACAGATAGCGATCCGACTGGTTGATCTGACCATCCCTGTTCAGGTCTTCATACAATCCTTCAATGGGTTTGTTGGTAGCCGGGTCATATACCTGCTTGTAAACAAAATAAGTATAAGGACGATAGCCCACCAGGTGTTTGGCGATGGTATTACCGGTACCACCGGCAATGCCCAATACATCAATTCCGGTGAAGGATGCATCTTCCTGTTTCAACAGATTCGTGATTTTAATATCCTGATAAGTTACATTGAAGCCGAGGTCCCAGGTGATATTGTTCGTCCGGACAGGCACTGTATTCAATACAAATTCAACACCCCTGTTTTCAATGTTACCAACGTTCGTGGTAATCTGGTTTACAAAGTTGGAACCAGGCGCAACCGGAACCGTACTCAGCAAATCCCTTGTCTTTTTCTGATAAACATCGATGCTACCGGAGATACGATTGGCGAAGAATCCAAAGTCCAGTCCGATATTGGCTGTCTCTGTAGTTTCCCATTTAATGTTCGGATCGTATCCGGCAGGACGAAGGAAAGAGAAGAAACTATTTCCAAACTGGTACTGTGCTGTTTGTGTACTGGCCGTATAACGGGGCAGATACGAGTAGAAATCACCGATATCCTGCTGACCGGTAACACCCCAGCTCAACCGAAGTTTCAAATCATTCAGGGTATTGCTGTTGCGGAAAAATTCTTCATTGATTCTCCAGGCAAAAGCAACCGCGGGGAAATATCCGACGCGTGTATCCGGAGAGAATTTGGAGCTTGCATCACGCCGAATGGAAGCAGTCAGTAAATATTTATTGGCAAGCGTATAGTTCAGGCGGCCCAGGTAGGATTCCAGGCGATAACGGGGCTCATCAAACGGGAAGTTCGGAGTAGATCCGGGAATGAGTTTTCCATCCTGACCGAAGGCTGCAAAATTGTAGTTCTTGATCAGAAAATCCTGGTAACTATGTCCAACCAGTACATCGAACTTACTTTTAATGGAAGGCAATTCTTTGGTGTAAAAAAGGGATACATCCGCCAGTTGGTTACGTTTCATCTGCCGGTATTCAGAAATCCGTCCGATGGTACGGAAGTTGGTAGCAGAACGGCGGTCAAAAGCATCGCGGCCCTCTCCTTCATTGTATTCAACACCCAGGTTAACCAGTACATGCAGATCCGGAAGGAAATGCAGTTTATAATCTGCCTGAACGTTTCCGATAAAACGAAAAACATTGGAACGGTTATCGCGAAGATTCAGTAAGGCAACCGGGTTACGTGTTGCAAGATTGATGGGCAATCCATCGTTTTGCAGCCACTCATAATAACCACCCCATTCCGGTTTTCCACTGTAAACCGGTTGGGTAGGATCAAAGGTAACAGCCGATCCGATGGCGCCTTCGTCTGCAAATCGATTGGCAGTAGTGGCTGTTTTAACCGCCACATTCAGGGTTAAATGATCATCAAAGAATTTGGGGTTCAGGTTCAGGGATGTAGAGAAACGATCAAACTCATTGGTCTTAAGCGTTCCTTCCTGATTGAGGTAACCAACAGATAAGCGGTAGGGTAATTTTTTTCCGATTGATCCGCTCACATTGAAGTTGTTATCGAAACCAACTGCATCCTGAAAAATCTGATCCTGCCAATTGGTATTGGCCGGACCCAGCAGGCGGAGAAAAGATTCCGTTCCTTCGGCCTGTATCAGACTTCTCAATTCACCGGCAGACAATACGTCAACTTTATCCGTTAACTGTCCGAGTGAAAGGGTGGAATTTAAATTGAATTTGGGTTTACCGCTGGTTCCTTTTTTAGTGGTAACAATCAATACCCCGTTAGATGCACGGGAACCGTATAAAGCAGTTGCTGCAGCATCTTTCAGTACGTTCATGGATTCGATATCGTTGGGGTTGATGGTGTTCAGGATATTGGCAGAACCTGCCACTCCTCCTCCATCTAAAGGAACTCCGTCGATCACGATCAGGGGATCATTGCTGGAGTTCAGGGAAGCGCCACCACGGATCCGGATCCGGCTACCGCCACCGGCAGCACCACCGCCTGTTGTAATTTGTAATCCGGCTACTTTACCTGTCAGCAATTGTTCCGGAGAGTTAATCACCCCTTTTTGAAACTCTTTTGCAGTAACCGATGTAACAGAACCTGTGAGATCTGATTTTTTACGTGTTCCATAGGCAACCACTACCACTTCCCCAAGTGCTGCATTGTCTGCACTCAGTGAAATGGAAAAACTGGAAGCGGCTGTGGAAATTTCCTGGCTGCCAAACCCTACGGAAGAGATGACCAGGGTTCTTGCGGATTCCGGAATAGTGATGGAAAAGCTGCCATCCGCAGCAGTTTGCACACCGGTTTGGGATCCTTTTACCAAAACTGAGGCACCCACTATCGGTGTACCATCCTTTTTGTCTGTAACCTTACCGGTAATTGTTTTTGTTTGTGCATAAACGCCCTGCTGCAGAAGTGTAAGTAACAACAACGGCAAGGCAATCGTAAGCAGACGTTTCAATGACATAATCGTACGTGTTGCGTTTTTTATAATGAAGAAATCGTTATTCCGGCTATGTGTACTTTTTACATATTAAAAATGTGTAAAAAGTACACAAACATATCAATATTTTCTCTTGTTGTTAACTTTTGTTAAAGATTTTTTTTTGACTGAAAGTCAGTGGCAATAAGGTGCTTCCACAATCTCAAATAAGAAGGTGAAAATCAATTTATCAAGTCTTTGACAGGGGGACAACAGCCGGCAATCAGGATACTTTTTTACCCTTTTTGGCGAATTTGGCTGCGTTGAATTTATATAGTTTTCCGGGTCGGTGGGGAACATCTTCTTCCAGTTCATTGAGGTCCACCAGCCAGTCCATCATGAAGAATTTTTTCCGGAAATTCCGTCGGTCGAGCTCGCAATTGAGTACTGCTTCGTAAACGCTCTGCAACTCACGCAGGGAGAATTTTTTTGGCAGCAGATTGAATACCACCGGATGATCAGGAATCTTTTCGCGGAGGCGATCGAGGCAGGTATCCAGAATATTTTTATGGTCAAAGGCCATCTCGGTAATTTCTTTTACCGGATGCCAGTGCAATTCGTTATCGGATAATTTCAATTGGTGATCCTTGATATTCACCAGGGAAAAATAGGTAGTAGTGATTACTCTTCCCGCAGGGTGACGGTTAACCTTACCAAACGTATGAACCTGCTCCAGGTACACATCATCCAACCCGGTTCTGTCTTTCAGAATTCGATAGGAAGCTGAGTCAAGATCCTCATCCGGCCTTACCAGGTCGCCCAGTAAGGACCACATGCCTTTGTACTCCTTAATATTACATTTGATGACCAGTACTTTTAATTCACCGTCCTCAAAGCCAAAAATCACGCAATCCACAGAAAGGGCAATCCGGAAATAATCTTTGTCGCTCAATTCACCCAGGTGACTGAATCTCGAAATCTGTTTCATGTTGTTGTTGTTACTGCACCAGCAGTTTTATTATTTTTCGCTTGTCGTTTACCGTTAGCTGCAACAGATATACACCTTTTCTTAAACTTCCAACCAGTGCAGGATCCAACCTGGCCTGGTGTGCTCCCATCGCTCTGTTACCCACCGGAAGGGTCCCGATTGTTCTTCCATTCAGGTCCATCAGGGTAAACTGAACCCTTCCTGCTTCCGGTAATTCATAGCGGATGATGGAGCTGGCCTGAACCGGATTGGGACTCATTCTCAAACGGAATACATCCGTTGTTTCAATATCCCGTACCGGTGTTGGGGTGGTTCCATTCAGATTCCTGTTCAGGTACACTCTGTATCCGCCTGCCGGCAAATTTATGCTTTGTGCGTTACCAGTGGCAGCAAATGGTTCACCTGTGAATAATTCATACCAGATTCCCGCCTGCGGGAAAGATATCTGTACCGGTGCCTGGCTGGTTCCAAAATTCCCAACCACCACCAGTTTGGAACTGTCGCTTGTAACCCTCAGCCATTTGGTGGCAGTTCCGAGGTCCTGCTGCACATCCCCTGCAATAAAAAGCTTTTCAAAATAGGGGTTATTCCGCAGTTCCAGCATGGTTTTATAGACATTTCGCAACTGCACCCGGTTGGCATTCTGGTAATAATTCCAGCGAATGGGTTTGGGATCAGTACGGCAGTTGTTATTGACGGTTCCATCCGGACAGTAATTAATCGACAAATCATATCCCAGTTCTCCAAACTGCCAGATCAGTTTTGGTCCGGGCATAGCCAGCAGGAAACTGGCCGCCAGTTCATTCCTTTTCAGCGCGATGGCTTCCTCCCGGATATTGTACCCGCTTACGCTAACGCCCTCCGTTTTACATTTTACCATGGAGCGTTCTTCATCGTGACT
This sequence comes from uncultured Flavihumibacter sp., assembly GCA_964547405.1. Taxonomy (GTDB): domain Bacteria; phylum Bacteroidota; class Bacteroidia; order Chitinophagales; family Chitinophagaceae; genus Flavihumibacter. The sequence continues at coordinate 8,082 of CAZJNY010000163.1, forward strand.
TTCCATATAACTGATCAGGTGTGGTTTCTGCCAGTTACGAACCGTATGCAAAGCGCCGCTGAAATTGGAATTGGGGATCTGACCTTTTGCCGCTTCCGTGAAATTGTAATTCATATTCCCCCAGAGCATCATACCATAATTCGATAATTCATTTTCCTCGTTGTTTACACCCAGGTGTTCGAGAATGACATAAGAGCCGGGGGCTTTCTGTTGCAGCGTATCGTAATAGGCTTTCCAGATGGCAACCCGACTGGCATCATAGGCACTCCATCCGTTTACATCACAGTTGCCGCCATTGTCGTC
>CAZJNY010000164.1:0-8368 GCA_964547405.1 uncultured Flavihumibacter sp.
GGTATAATAGTTGCATATACCTTCTTTATTGTAAATTGCGTCATCTAAAATCTCATTTATGAAGAAACTTTTTTTATCCTTTGCAATGGTCGCCGGACTAATGAGTGCAAAAGCGCAGAGCGACTACACCAGTGCTATTGGTCTTAGAATTGGAGGATATGACGACCTGGTATCTGCATCGTATAAAACACATGTAACCAAACCAGGTGCACTTGAATTTAACCTTGGTTTCCGTGGCCGTAGCTATGGCAGTTTTGATTGGGTAACAGTTGCGTTCAGTGCAGCGTACCAGCACCATTTTGAAATCAAGCCGGTACCCGGTCTGCGCTGGTACGTGGGTGGCGGTCTGACTGCCTATAATTCATTTTCTAACTATGACGATTACAAGGGATTTGGATTAGGTATTTTCCCAACCGGTGGAATTGACTATAAGTTTGAAAGAATTCCGTTGAATCTTTCTGCAGATGTTCGTCCGACTTTCGGAATTGTTGATCCTTATGATGCTCCAGGATACAAGCACCGCAATTTCCGTGGTGATAACTTCGGAATTTCTGCCCGTTATACCTTCAGATAATCTTGAATCAAATAGCTAACTTAAAAGTGCCTCCTTGCCGGGGCACTTTTTTTTGCATTCAACTTTATTTGCTATTGTAAGCTGGTATCGGTATTTTGAATACCCACAGTAGTTTATGAGCTTTCATCCCCGGATTATTATTGGTATTGTTTTTCTGGTTTTCTTCCTTCCAGGAATCGCCTGCGCTAAAGATACCAGCTTTACAAGGGAGGAGTGGGTAAGAAAGCTGAGCGACCGTTCCGTCTACACGGGTCATTTTCTGCAGGATTTCGAATGGGTGCCAGTTCCTGAAAGAGCCTCTTTTTTCGAGCAGCTGGAAGCAGCCGATGATGGAGCCCACTTTAAAGCAAGGTTATTAATTCTTAAGGCACATGCCGCTTATATGGCATCACTGGACTATGGATTAAAAGTTGAGCCAATACTGAAACTTGCTTCTCCTTTGGAGATTATAACTTTTCTGGATAAAGCCATTCAACAGGCGTATGCATCAGGAAATGATCGTTTAATTGCTGAAATCAGTATTAATTATGCGGAAATATGCTATGCGCTGAAAGAGTATGAAGCATTCATGATGTATTTTATCAACGGATTGGAATTAAAGGAAAAGCTGGATATACCCATCAATCCTTTTTACTTCCGCATGTTGGGTGAGTTGTTGTATAAGATTAAAGAATATCAGGAAAGTATTTATTACAGTGTCAAATCAATCCAGACGACCAGGCCAATGCGGGATAATATGGATTCGGTCAGTGTTATGTGGGCACATAACACTGCAGCACTTGGTTATCACCGATTGCAGCAATATGACTCTGCGTTTTATTATTACAATAGAGGACTGGACTATGCAAACGCAGTTAATCAGGAGGTCTGGAAGGGAATTATCAGCGGAAATATGGGTCAGGTCTATTTTGAACTCCAACAATATGAAAAAGCGCTACCCTTATTGCTGTTCGATTATACCGTCAGTAAGGAAGTGGAATTGTTGGATAATGCTGCCAATTCCCTGCAGTGGGCCGCACGCACGCAGCTTGCAATGGGCAATCATTCCAAGGCATTGGAATACATCCGTGAAGCATTTTCATTTCTGGAGGTCGCGCGGGAACCTTTTTATAAACGAAATATTTATGCTACAGCGGTGGAGTTATTCAAAACCATTGGTGTATATGATAGTGCATTTTACTACACTAAAAAATACGAATTTCTGAATGACTCCCTGAATCGGGTAATTGCTTTGAGTAGTATTAAAGTTTCCAAAATAAGGGCAAACGATGAAAAGAACAGGTACCAGATAAGCGCACTTCAGCGGGAGCAGGAGAAGCAGGCGATGCAACGGAATATCCTTGTTGTAGTTTTTGTGTTGCTTTGTTTAATTGGGTTGCTACTATTTAACCGGCACCAATTGAAAAGCCGGTTGAAACTTGAACAATTGGAGCGCGATAAACAAACGATGGAAGCGGAAATAGTGTCCGCCCGGCATCAATTATCCATCATTACAAAAAAAGTGGCAGAAAAAACCAGTCTGATTGAAAAGCTGGAAGCACAGATTCTTCATAAAATGAATACGGAAGATCAGCAGGCGCTGATTGCGGAACTGGCGCAGCAAACAATTTTGACAGAAGAGGAATGGTATCAGTTTAAATCCTTGTTTCAGACGATCTATCCAAGCTTTTTTTCCCAGCTCAAGCAGCAGGTACCGGATATTACTATAGCTGAACAACGATTGGCGGCGTTGATTCGGTTGCAATTAACCAGTAAGCAGATGGCCTCCATGCTCGGAATTTCCGTTGACAGTGTACACAAGACCCGGCAACGTCTCCGGCAGCGTTTCAATATAACCAAAGAAGTCAACATGGAGGCTTATATCGCAGCTATATAAGTTGGTTAAGGAATTACCTATTTTACACGTTTTCAATTAGTTAACATCCTGTCAGGTTTTTGTCAGGTGCTCGTCAGGCGATTGTCCTCTCCATTTTAAGCAGGAGGCACTTGTCTGTATTAAATTAGAATGATACCATTTGAATCACTCCCTGAACGGATCGAAAAACAAGCTTGCTAAACGATAGGCTATCTCATTAATAGATATTTCTTACGAATACGGTCTTTCAGCGAAACGGGTGCTGAACAACCAGCTCACGTGTTAACTGATTGTTTTATGTGTTAATCAAATCAAGCTGTCCTTTCCAGGATGGCTTCTTTTTTCTGGTAGTAAGTTCCTGCAGTTCGGCCTATTTTATTCGTCCATTCGGGCTCTTTTCTCTATCCATTCAGTCATTCGGGACCACTCTATCACCACTTCCACACCACTCTACAAGCACTAGTGAAGCACTCATGAAGCACTCATGAAGCACTCCATTAGGTTTCTAAAACTGGTGGCCAAGCTCCAGTTTTCGCTTATGTTTTTTGAATTTTTGGAAACCCTTCTTCCAAAAAAAGAAGACCGTCTCACTTGAGACGGCCTTCCACACATTATACTTATGATGATGATACTTGCCAGCCAGATTAACCGAACAGACCACCTTTCTTCAGTTCGCGGGTTCCTTCGCCAATCTTGAAACCATTGTGGTAGATTTCAATTTTGTAGTTACCACGCTGGAAGTCGTTAGAAGATTTCCAGGCAAACTCAACAGGAGTTTTCTTACCGGTTTCGATCTTTACAGGAACTTTAGCAGTGAAGGGCTTGTCACCATCTTCACGGGTAGTGAAGCTACCGGAACCCAGGCTCTCCTGAGATACTGGCTTACCATCAGGTCCGATTACTACTACATATACTTCAGCGCTTCCTGCAGGAGCAATACGGTTGTCAACATCGAAAGAGATAACCAGTTTGTCTACACGCTTTGCAGAAGTAGTAACTTTTTCTTTACCGCTGTTCTTTTCATTGATCGGAGTGATGGCAATGTTATAAGCATTCAGGGTAGAAGCGATGTCTACTGTTTTTTCCAGTTCCTGCTTAGCAGATGTAGTAGTTGCCAGATCGCTGGACAACTGGGTAGTTTTTTGTCTTTCGCTACCGAGATCAGTATTCAACTGTGTGTTCTCAGCAGTAAGACGGGCAACTTCCTGCTCGAGGTTAGCTACCTTCTCATTCATTTCTGTGATAAGGGTCTTCGCTCTTTTCAGTTCTGAAGCAGTAGCATTGCTTTTGTTCAGAATGCTGCGGATTTCTTTTTTCAGCTTGGAAATTTCGCTGTTTCTGTCGTTCAGTTTTCCTTCCAGTTGGTTGTTGAAACCAGTAACGGAATCCAGACGGGCGAGAGAAGCATCGAAGTTGCGCTGCAACTCTGTTTTCTCGTCAGTTACCTGAGCGATAGTTGCTTCTTTCTGCTGAATAGTTTGTTCATTTTTGTTATTGTTCCATAACAAATAACCCCATGTTCCCAGCAGACCTGCTGCCAGAAGCGCGATGATCAAACCCTTATAATCTTTTTTGGGTTCCTGTGTAGGGGTGGCTGATGGATAGTTTGATGTGCTCATTATGTATTGTTTTTCAGTTTTAAAAATGGTTCTGAAACCGGGTTAAAATGGTTTTTTAGTGACTGATAGGAAAGGCATTTCGAAAACCGTGCCAAAAAAATAAAAGGGGGTAAACGGAGTCGTCTTCAGGTAGGGTAGAATGCAGGCGCTGCGCGAATTTCCGATTTTTTTCCCAGCTTTCAATTATTATTGCAATCCTGAATAAAAAGCATGTCGGTAGAAAAAATTCTGGAGAACTGGAAGAAAAAACAATACCAGCCGGTTTACTGGCTGGAAGGAGAGGAAGATTATTATATAGACAAGGTAGTGCAGGTGGCAGAACACCAGATCCTGACCGAATCAGAAGCAAGTTTCAATCTCTCCATATTTTATGGAAGAGAAGCCAACTGGGCAGATGTTATCAATGCCTGTATGCGGTATCCCATGTTTTCGGAAAAACAGGTTGTGCTGATTAAAGAAGCACAGCAAATGAAAGACCTGGACAAGTTGGAAAATTATATCGCGAATCCGCTTGGTTCTACCATCCTTGTTGTTGCCCACAAAGAAAAAAAGATTGACGGCAGAAGCAAACTGGCCAAACTGCTGAAAGAAAAAACGGTTTTTGTACAAACCAAAAAGCTATATGAAAACCAGTTGCCCGCATGGGCGGAAAAAATGGTGCAGTCGAAAGGGTACACCATTCAGCAAAAAGCCTGTCTGCTGCTCGTAGATCATATTGGCAATGACCTCAGCCGGATCGAAAATGAAATTGATAAATTATTGATCAACCTGGGCGGACGAACTACTATCACCGAAGATGATATTGAACAATTCATTGGTGTGAGTAAAGAGTTCAACGTTTTTGAATTGCAGGATGCCATCTCGCGTAAAGATCTTCCCAAGGCGATCCGGATTGTTCAATATTTTGAAAGCAATCCTAAAGCCGGCCCCATTCAGATGATCCTTCCGGCCTTGTATAATTACTTCAGTAAAGTGTTCATGGTTTTCGGAGCCCGGACAAACGATGAGAAACTGATCGCTTCCACTATTGGCACTTCCCCCTTTTTTGTAAAAGATTATGTTCAGTGTTCGCAGCGGTATGGCTATGAAGGCGTAGAAAAAATTCTCCTGCTCCTACATGAATACAACCTACGTTCCATCGGAATCAATGACAGTGGTACGGCCGACAGTTCCCTGATGAAAGAATTGCTGGTCAAGATCATGCAATAATCAACTGTTTTCCCGGAGCAATTGAATGCTGGCTGATTTGTCGCGGGCCAGTTGTTCCTTCAACGCGTCTAGCCCGCTGAATTTTTGTTCTGCCCGCAGCCAGTGTTTTAGGGTAACCTGGATGGTCTGCCCATAAATATCTGCATCAAAGTCAAAGATATTCACTTCAATTACCCGGCTTAATCCATCCACAGTAGGGCGTACCCCGATATTCATCATGCCTTTCAGGTAACCATACCTGTTACTAACAGAGTCGGTTAACCGTACAGTTACAGCATAAACACCGTTGGCCGGGATCAGTTTTTCATTGTCGGTCAGTTGCAGGTTGGCAGTTGGATACCCCAGGGTTCTGCCCAACTGGTTTCCTTTTACAACGATGCCTTCAAAGAAATACATATACCCAAGCAGATTGGCAGCCAGCTGAACATCACCCTGCAGCAATGCCTGCCGGATGCGGGTGGAGCTGATGGTGGAAGCTTCCAGCAGTTTGCCGGGAATCTCTACCAGTCCGAATGCCTGGTTGGCGGCATAGGTTTCCAGCAGCTTGAAATCGCCTTCGCGGTTATGGCCAAAGCGATGATCGTATCCAATAATTACCGTATGCGGATGGAAATACCGGATAAGAAAATCTTCTACATAGGCCTGCGGACGTTGATGCGCGAATTCCGGCGTAAAGGGAATAACCACCAGGTGATCAATCCCGGCTTCTGCCAGCAACCTGATTTTTTCAGTTAAGGTATTCAGTAATAAAACAGATTGGGGTTCTTTTCCTACTATCCGCCTCGGGTGCGGATGAAAGGTCAGGATAACCGTTTCCCCGTTCACCTCTTTTGCCAGCCTTTTCATTTGCGCAATGATGGAACCATGTCCCAGGTGTACACCATCAAATGTACCAATGGTGAGAATGGCATTCCGGAAGGAGGGTAATTGTTCTATGTTACGGTGTACCTGCATAGGAGGCGCAAATATAGTAAAACGTGAGATGTGAGATGTGAGATGTGAGACGTCTGACTTCTCACGTCTCACATCTCACCTTTCATTATCTTCGCAGTTCGAATAACCAACCATGAGTCTGTATTCAAAAAGAGGAGTATCTGCACAGAAAGAAGAAGTTCATAAAGCAACGGAGAAACTGGACCAGGGGCTCTATCCCCATGCATTTTGTAAAATTTATCCGGATTATTTAGGAAATGATGCCGATTGGGTGAACCTCATGCACGCGGATGGGGCCGGAACCAAAAGCATCCTCGCTTATCTCTATTGGAAAGAAACCGGCAACCTGGATGTATGGAAAGGGATAGCGCAGGATGCCATTGTTATGAATATTGACGACCTGCTTTGTGTGGGTATTCATGATAACCTCTTGTTTTCTTCTACCATCGATCGGAATAAAGGACTGATTCCCGGGGAAGTGCTTGAAGCTGTCATTTCAGGCACCCAGGAATTCTTTGATCAGATGAAGACCTATGGAGTGAACATTCACTACCTGGGCGGCGAAACGGCAGATGTGGGCGATGTGGTGAGATCCATCGCGGTAAATGGTACCATGACTGCCAGATGGCCTAAAAATAAGCTGGTTACCAACGATTTAATACAAGCTGGCGATGTGATTCTAGGATTTTCCAGCGCCGGCCAGGCCAACTATGAAACGGCCTATAACAGCGGTATTGGAAGTAATGGACTGACCAGTGCCCGGCATGATGCCCTCCATAAAGACTATGCCCGCAATTTCCCGGAATCTTACGATACCAACCTGAATGATGAAGTAGTATATATCGGACCACACCGGTTAACAGATGCCATTGAAGTGCCTGGGTTCCCGGCTACCGATATTGGTCACCTCTTATTAAGCCCGACCCGTACCTATGCACCTCTCATGAAACTCTTGCTGGATGAGCATTTCAGCGATATACACGGACTCGTACATTGCAGCGGCGGAGGCCAGACCAAGTGTATGAAATACCTGCCGGCTCCCTTTAAAATCATCAAGGATAACCTGTTTGCACCGCCCGTGGTATTTGACCTGCTGAAAGCTGCTTCGGGTAGTGATTGGCGGGAGATGTACCAGGTTTTTAATATGGGACATCGCCTGGAAGTCTTTACAAGTGAAACAGCAGCAGATAAACTGTTGGCAGCCGGGACAGCACTCGGACTGGAAGGCAAAATCGTAGGCAGGGTAGAAGCATCGGATAAGAAAGAATTAGTTCTGCACAGTCCGGATGGCAGTATCGTAACCTATTAATTTCGGTTACGCAACCGTTTACGTTAGGCCCAGCCTGCTTTTCAAGCCGCGATATGCGTGGCTTCAGCCTTGATAAGCAGATAATTATCCACAAAAGCTATGACTTCTGAAAGGCAAAACTTATCTTTGCAGACAGTTCTGGACCATTTTCGCCTATCTTTAACGTAGTCTACTACAACGATAGGTGAACCGTAAGCGTCTTACAAGCGTTATTCATTAAATTAACAGACAGGCATGAGGCAGCTAAAAATTGCTACACAGATTACCAACCGCGACTCCCAGGCGGTAGAAAAGTATTTACAGGAAATCTCTAAAATCTCCATGATTACGCCGGAAGAGGAAACAACTCTTGCGCAGCGGATCAAGATGGGCGATCAGAGAGCGCTGGACAAACTTGTTCAGGCCAACCTTCGTTTCGTGGTATCTGTGGCCAAGCAGTATCAACACCAGGGCCTCTCCCTGAGTGATCTTATTAATGAAGGAAATCTCGGTTTGATCAAAGCTGCACAGCGTTTCGATGAAACCAAGGGTTTTAAATTCATTTCTTATGCCGTATGGTGGATTCGTCAGTCTATCCTTCAGGCATTGGCCGAGCAGGGTCGTCTGGTTCGTCTGCCCCAGAACAAAATCGGTACGTATAACAAAGCGAATAAAGCTTATATGGCCTTCGAACAGGAGCATGAGCGTGAGCCTTCAACTGAAGAGCTGGCCGAAATTCTGGAAATGAGCGAAACTGAAATCAACAATATTTTCCAGAGCAATACCCGTCACACTTCTCTCGACGCACCTGTGCACGAAGCAGAAGACGTAGCGATGGGTGATTTGCTGGAAGGAAGTGATGATACCGATGAAGACGTTATGCAGGATTC
>CAZJNY010000165.1:0-8361 GCA_964547405.1 uncultured Flavihumibacter sp.
ACAGGATTAAAAGGGAAGTCCGGTTGATCCCGGCGCTATCCCCGTAGCTGTAATGTTATCAGGATTAAAAATCCTGCTGCGGATCCATAACCACTGCCAAAAGCGGGAAGGGGGTTTGCAGACAACGAGCCAGAAGACCTGCCGCCTACAAGAAACCATATTCCGCTTTCGGGAGAAAAGCAGGCATATAAAAGACCAGGTACCAGGTCGTTTATATTTCTACCATCCTTTTCCGGAAGCAGTCACGTTAATTTTTTTCACCAACATGAAAAGAACCCTGATTGTCGTGACTGCTGCTTTGTTCAGCAGTCCGCTCTGGAGTCAGCAAAACAGTTCTGACACCAGCAGCTCCCCACTTGAAGAAGTAATTGTAACCGCCAACAAAATTTCGCAGAAACAGAACAGTACCGCTAAAATTGTACAGGTGATCAACCGGGCCACCCTGGAGCAGAATGCAGGTCGCTCGCTGGCACAGGTGCTGAATGAACAAAGTGGATTATTCCTGGCCGGATCCCAAAACAATCCGGGTACAGTACCCAATCTTTACCTGAGAGGCGCGGGCAGTGCCAACACCCTAATCTTAATTGATGGTATGCCGGTTACGGATGCCTCGGGCATTTCCATCGAATTTGATATCAACCATTTTTCAGTAGATCAGATTGAACGGGTAGAGATACTCAAAGGAGCCCAGTCAACTCTTTATGGATCAGATGCTGTTGCCGGCGTTATCAATATCATCACCCGCAAAAGCGTGAGTAACCGAAAAATTGGTGTTAACGGTCAGCTGGCAGCAGGCAGCTTCAATACGTTAAAGGGAAACCTCGGACTAAGCGGCCAAACCGGAAAAGTCAACTATAGCGCACAGTACAACCGGCTGCAATCGGACGGTTTTTCTTCCGCCACGGATGCTTCCGGAACCGGCAATTTCGACAAGGATGGCCTAAGGCAGAATATGGTCAATCTCGCGGCCGGATTTCAGGCTACTGAAAAATGGAAAGTACAGGGTTATTATCAGTACAGCGATTATAAAACAGATCTTGACGATGCCGCATTTACGGATGACAAAAACAATAAGGCATACAATCGCCAGCAGGTAATCGGTCTCAAATCGATCCTGCAATTGTCGAAAGGACAGTTTGTACTTCACAGCAATTACAACCGCATCAACCGTGATTACCGGGATCCGGTTAACAATCCGGTTGGTGCAGCTGATTTCGATCCATCCAGCGGCAATTACAAAGGCAATTCATTTTTTGCAGAAGCCTACCTGAACAGCACTATCCAGTCCTGGTTCAGTTTACTGGCTGGCGTTGATTACCGGCGCAACCAGGCAGATATAACAACTAATTATGGAGGATTTGGAAGCAGTCTCAGTAAGGATTCGCTCGAGACAAGCATGATGAGTGTCTATATTTCCGGACATCTGCATAAATCCAATACATACGGGGTTGAAATCGGAGGCCGCTTTACACAGCACCGGGATTTTGGAGATGCGGTCACCTATTCTGTCAACCCCTATTATTCGCCCATTCCTCAATTGAAACTCTTTGCTTCTGCAGGGTCTGCATTCAGAGCACCGTCTGTCTATAACCTGGCAAGCGAATATGGCAATACCGCCCTGGAGCCGGAGCGATCTACGCAGCAGGAACTGGGACTTCAGTATAGTGCATTGTCCAACAAACTATTTGCCCGTGCCACCTACTTCAGAAGAAATATTAAGGACATCATCCTGTTTGCGCCGTTATCAGTACCTCCTTACGGACAGTATCAGAATGGAAACAAACAGGCCGACAAGGGACTGGAACTGGAACTGAAATGGAAACCGGTTGAGCAGTTACAATTCACAGCAAACTACACCTATGTGGATGGTGAACTGAACACATTTACAACAGCGGGAAAAGATACCAGCTATTTTAATCTCTACCGGCGTCCTAAACACAGTTTCAATATTAATGCAGGGTACCAGTTAACCAGCGCATTGTATATCGGCCTGCATTATCGCTGGGTAGATAAACGGCAGGATTTGTTTTACAACAACAGCACTTTCAGTACAGAACTGGCAGACCTGAAACAGTATTATAACCTTGATCTATATGCGAAGTATCAGCTGATTCGTCAACTGGCAGTGTATGTGGATGTCCGGAATATAACCGACCAGCGTTATTTTGATCTGGCAGGCTACAATACCCGGCGCTTTAACATGATGGGCGGAATTATCTGGAAATGGTAATCAATGCTGTTTGCTGTTTACCTGGTAAGCTTTGCTTAATTCCACCAGATCAAGCAGGTTATTGCAATTCAGCTTTTTAAACAACCTTGATTTATGGGTACCCACCGTTGAGGTGCTGGTACCCAGAATCATGGAAATTTCAGTGAGTGATTTGCCTTCCATCATTAAGGAGGCGATTTCAAATTCCTTGCTGCTTAGTTTATCAAAGGGATTGCTGGGTTCTTCCTGCTGCAAACCACTGGCCAGTTGCAGTGCCAGTTCAGAGCTGATGTACATTTTATTATTCAGCAGGGTTTCCACTGCTTTTTTAAGTTCCTGGATTCCCGTGTTTTTAGATAGAAAACCTTTGGCACCGGCCTTAATAAGACGGGGCGCATAAATATTTTCAGCACTCATGGAAAAAATAAGTACTCTGGCTTCCGGAAACCGCACTTTTACGAATTCCATAATTCCGAATGTATCTGAACCAGGCATATACACATCCATAATGATGAGATCGAAGCTTCTTTCTTTGAGTTTTTCCAGCGCGGTGGCCTCATTACTGGCTTCGTGTATAGTACAGGGACGAAACAACTCTGCCAGTACATGCCCGATACCGGTTCTCACAACTTCATGGTCGTCAATGAGTAGAAAATGTTTCATAACTACAAATTAATGAAAATACCGGATGATTGTCGGTTTTTTTCTACATGAATTACCATGTTTGTCTATTGTTTACCCACCCTGTTTGTATGCATCTTTGTGTTGTAGATGGCCCGTTTATAATCTGTATCCAATATCCATGAAAGCCGTATCCAAAAACTAAGCGTTGGTTAGTAGCGGCGATTTTATCTAAGGTTAATGAGCCAGGGGTGCGAAAACTTCTTAAAAAGAGAAAGTTTTGTACCCTTTTGGTTTTTTCCCTTTTTTAACTGATCTTCTATACACCTTAAAACTATGAGTAACGTAGAAGCTGGCATACTGTTAGAATATGAGCGGATCATGGATGCATCCCTCGATATTATCTGCACCATCAACCGTGACGGAATGTTTACCCGTGTCAGTGCTGCAGCAACCAGAATCCTTGGATATACTGCAGACGAATTCACCGGCAAACCCTTTCTGAGTTTTATTACTGAACAGGACCAGCAGGCTACCGTTAAAATGCTCGCAAGAGCAATAAGCGGACAACCGGTGAACTTTTTCGATAACCGGGCAATTGCAAAAAACGGGCAACTGTTTACCATCCGCTGGTCGATCAACTGGAACGAAGCTGCGCAATCAGTTTTCTGTGTAGGCAGGGATGCAACAGAACGAAGTAAATACGAACACCGGCTGGAGCAGTCAGAACGCTGGTACCGCAACCTGTTCCATAACAATCCGCTGCCCATGTGGATTATTGATCCCGACACCAAACAATTCCTGGATGTAAATGAAAAAGCGATTATCCATTATGGTTATAGCCGCAATGAGTTTATGGAAATGACAGCGCATGATATCCGGCCTGAATCGGATCGCCAGCGGTTAAAAAAAATTCAACGCATCCGGGAAGGGAATAACCTGGTTCACAAAGGAAAGTGGAAACACATAAAAAAGAACGGCGAGCTGATAGATGTGGAAATCACTTCCCATCAGATTGAATTCAACGGGAAACTGGCAGCACTGGTACTTTCCAATGATATTACCGACCGGTTGAAACTTGAATTGCAGAAAAAAGAAGACGAGCGAAATAAAATGGCACTGATCAATACCACCACTGATATGATCTGGAGTATCGATGCCGAATATAAATTGCTGGCTGCTAACCACAGTTTTATAACAACCACCGAGCGGACCGCTAACCTGACCATCCAGGTTGGTGACAATATGCTACTGGAAGCTTCTTATCCAAAAGAACATATTACGTATTGGAAAACCTTGTACGACCGGGCCCTTTCAGGAGAATCCTTTCACATGCAAAGCAGGGATGTATATACAGAGCCGGGGGAAGAGATCTGGTGGGAAACCAGTTTCAATCCGATCCGGGAAGAGCAGCAGATAGTTGGAGTTGCCTGCCATTCCCGAAATATCACACAAAACCGAAAATATCAGTCTGAGCTCTGGCAATTGAACCAGAAACTGGAAACGGCCCAGAAACTGGCGAAGTTGGGTTACTGGGAACTGAACATACAAACCAATGAACTGTTCTGGACCCATGAAGTGTATTCCATCTGGGGTAGGCATCCTTCAAACTTCCAGCCCAGTTTTCAACAATTTATGGAAACCCTTCACCCGGATGACAGGGATGAGTTCTTAAAAAAAAGAAACCTGGTTTTAACCGGCCAGGAATCGCTTGACATCGAACACCGGATCCTGCTGCCGGATGGAAGCATTCGTTATGTGCACGAAAAAGGAAATCTTGTTAAAGACCAGTTTGGCAAACAAGCCCGTTATAGTGGAACGGTACAGGATATTACCCTGCGCAAACTGTATGAACAGCAACTTGAAAAAGCCAACCAGGAATTATCTGAAAGAGCGGAACAATTGTCGCGGTCCAATGCCGAACTGGAACGATTTGCCTTTATTGCCTCTCATGACCTGCAGGAACCCTTACGTATGGTGAGCAGTTTTCTGCAACTGGTGGAAAAAAGGTATACGGAAAAACTGGACGAAACAGGCCGGCAATACATCAGTTATGCTGTTGGTGGCGCAGAACGAATGAAAAAGCTGATCAACGACCTGCTTGCTTATTCCCGCCTGGAAAATACGGCAGTTGACTATTCAACGGTGGAGATGAGCCAGGTACTGAAAGAAGCGGTTGCTAACTTGCAGGAGTCCATTGCAGAAAGCAAGGCGCAGCTCCATATTGATTCAATGCCCATACTCGCGAAAGGGAATTTCTCAGGACTTGTTCAACTGATGCAAAATCTGATCGGGAATGCCATAAAATACCGGGGAGATAAGCCTCCTGTCATTACCATCAATGCAAAGGAAGATGCAGCGTACTGGCAGTTTTCAGTCAGCGATAACGGAATAGGAATAGAGGCGGATTATTTCGAAAAAATATTTATCATTTTTCAACGGCTTCACAATATGTCGGAATACTCGGGAACCGGTATTGGACTGGCTATCTGTAAAAAAATCGCAGAACAGCACGGTGGCAAAATCTGGGTTTTCTCAAAAGAAGGGGAAGGTTCCACCTTCTACTTTACCATCAAAAAATAATCTTTATATTCAATGATTATCCAACCTAGTGAAACAAACCCGGCACGAATGAAAGACCTGCACATTTTATTGGTAGAAGACAATGAAGGGGATATTTTACTAACGAAGGAAGCACTTCGTGAAGTAAGCTCGGTAAAAGATATTTCAGTAGTAAGAGATGGAAAAGAAGCCATTCATTTCCTGTTTAAAACCGGAGTTCACAGTAATGCCCCCCTGCCCGACCTGGTTTTGCTTGATATCAATCTGCCAAAAGTGGATGGGAAGGTGGTCCTGAAAACCATCAAACAGGATCCAGTACTGCGTACGCTGCCTGTAATTGTACTGACTACTTCTGCATCAGAAAAAGACATCATTGACGCGTATACCCATTTTGCGAATTGTTATATCACCAAACCCGTTGATTACACCAGTTTCATGAAAGTGATTAAATCCGTTGAATCCTTCTGGCTGCAAACAGCTCAACTTCCTAACAGCTAAACCGGTTCTTCATGATACATACAACTGAGTTGACAATACTGATGGTGGAAGACAATCCCGGTGATCAGTTTCTGCTGGAAGAGCTGTTACTGAGTACCGGTATCAAAATCCGGGAATTATTTACCACAGAATCAATCAGGCAGGCACTTGATGTATTAAAAACACAATCGGTTGACATCATACTGCTGGACTTATCGCTGCCCGACAGTTTTGGAATCAATTCTTTCACTTCTATCCGGGAAAAAGCAGGCTATACACCTATTGTAATTCTATCGGGTGTTTCGGATATGAATACGGCGCTGGATGCGATCACACTGGGCGCCCAGGACTACCTGATCAAGGGCGATTTTGATGAGAAATTATTATCCAAAACCATTTTATACTCTATAGAACGGATGAATAACCTGCAGGCACTGCAGGAAAGCAATGAACGATACGACCTGGTAAGCAAAGCAACCAATGACATGGTATGGGATCTCAACCTGTTAACAGGAGAGGTTTACCGCAATCCGGAAGGCTGGAAAAAAATTTTCAATACTGATTATGATCCGGTAAGCTATGGTTCCGAAGCAAAATGGGTTGCACAAATCCATCCCTCCGAACGATGGGAAGTAATCCAGAAAATCAACCAGTACAAAGAGGACCCAACCTATGAACAATTTAAACTCGAGTACCGCTTCTTAAAAGAAGATGGCCGGTACGCCTATCTGCAGGATCGCGGCTATATTATCCGTAATGAACAGGGAAAAGCAGTGCGATTCATTGGAGCTACACAGGATATCTCTCAACGGAAAGAAGCGGAAACCATCTTAAAAGAATCGGAAGAACAATACCGCTATCTTTTTGAAAACAATCCTGCCGCTATTATTATCTGGAACCTGAATGATTTCAAGGTGCAGGAAATCAATGAATCTACAGAAAAACATTCGGGATATAAAAGAGAGGACCTGATCGGAAAGTCCATTCTTTCGGGCGGGCTTGCGGAAAGATCGGAGCCCATTCATGAACTGGCGGCAAAAGCCTTAAAAGATAAAAATTTCAGAGAAACCCATATTACACGGATCATCAGTAAATGGGGCGATAAAATTTATATTGAATTCGTTTCTCACCGGATTGACTATATGGGTATGCCCTGCATCATGGCACTGGGCAATAATGTTACCGAAAGGGTGATGCTGGAACGTCAACTGGAAGATGAACGGATCAAAGCCCAAAAAGAAATGACCAATGCGGTTATTTCAGCCCAGGAATCAGAACGCCAGGAAATCGGCCGTGAGCTGCACGACAATATCAACCAGATCCTGGCAAGTGCGCGACTTTATCTTGGCCTGGGAAAATCAGCTACGGATCCCCAACCACTTTTCCTGGAAAAATCAGATGAACTAATTCAATCAGCCATTGATGAAATCAGAACCCTCTCCCACTCGCTGATTCCACCAACCCTGAGTGAGGGGCATTTGCGGGACAACCTGCTACAGTTGTTTGAAAACCTGGCCAGTGGAATCGGCACAACGATCTACCATAACATGACCGAGTTTGAGGAACAAAACATGGATGACAATTTTAAACTATGCATCTACCGGATCTGCCAGGAACAGTTTACGAATATTACCAAATACGCAAAAGCCACCAACATACATTTCTACCTGGGCAACCGGTCCGGCAATCTGGAACTTCGAATAAAAGACGATGGAATCGGATTTGATAAAAGCAAAAAAAGCAGCGGAGTGGGGCTCGTGAACATGAAAACCCGTGCTGCTTTGTTTAACGGCACTATTGAAATCGAAACTGCTCCGGGGAAAGGATGTGAACTGGTAGTCCAGTTTAAATCACCTGTTTTGGAGCAAATACCCGGGAAATAATTCGTTGTGCTTCCAGTTCAGAATTCGAAAGGTCACTAAGGGTCAGTTGTTGTAATAACTCATCCAGTACCAGTTGCATCATTTTCCAAAGCGAACGAACAGAACAATCCACTGAGTTGGTGCAAAGCTTCATACCCCCGCTGTGCTGATTGCAGAAGCTGGTATCGAAAATGGCTCCACCCAATACTTTGAGCAAATCATTGATCACAATCTGGTTGGCGGGTCTTGCCAGCACATATCCACCTTTATTGCCCGGTGTGCTGTTCAGGAATCCCTGCTGGCGTAACAGCCGGGTGAGCTTGGCTACATAGGGTATACTGATACCCTCCGCTTCGCTGAGCTGCGGAATACTCAGGCCACTATCATTGCCGCAGTTGGCAACACGTAGCATAATCCGCAGACCAATTTCTTCCTGTGCTGTAATTTTCATAGATATTTATTAAAACATACCTAATTCCAATTGTGCAGCCTCCGACATCATGGATTTATTCCAGGGCGGATTCCAGGTCACACTTACATGTACATCATTCACGCCTTCGATCTGGCGCACTTTCTGATCTACCTCAATCGGTAATGATTGTGCGGCAGGACAACCAGGTGCTGTCAATG
>CAZJNY010000166.1:0-8340 GCA_964547405.1 uncultured Flavihumibacter sp.
TTTAGTTTCCAATTCTGCTGTTTTTATGGTAAAAAATGTTTTAAAAAGGATAATATGTATAACTATTCATTATATATATTGAATAATTGGCAATATTCAATATTTCATACTAGTTCAAGATAATTTATTTCATATTTATTTTTATTCTATTTGATATTGCATAAAAAAAGCTGGTCGCATATACAACCAGCTTTTAAACTTTTTAAAGAGCAGTTATTCCCTGCTTCTTCCCATATATATAAGAATGTATTGTATTAGCGTTACCACGGAGGCAATTGCCGCAACAACATAGGTCATGGCTGCCCATTTCAGCGCATCTTTGGCCTGTGGCTGTTCCTGGGGTGTAGTTATATTGGTTTGCTCCAGCCAGGCCAGGGCCCGCTTACTGGCATCAAACTCCACCGGCAATGTTATCAGAGAAAAAAGGGTAGTTACCCCAAAAAGAATAATCCCGCCCAATAAAAGGCTCGGAAACGTATTAACCAGAAAAATTCCAGCTAATAATACCCACTGAACCAGCATCGAGCTCATTTGAACAGCAGGAACCAGCTTCGATCTCATGGTTAACCAGGGATAGCCAGTAGCATGCTGAATGGCATGCCCGCATTCATGGGAAGCAACCGCAGCTGCAGCCACATTTCGCCCCTGGAAAATATCCGGACTAAGGGCGATCGTCTTCGTAACTGGGTTATAATGATCGCTCAGAAAGCCTTGTGACATGGTTACCTGCACATCATATATACCATTTTCTTTTAACATGCGCTGGGCAATTTCCTGCCCGGACAAACCCGACCGCATCGGCGTTGCCGAATACTTCCGGATCTTACTTTTAAGCATTAAGGACACCAGCATACTGATGCCCACAAACAACAGCGAAACAAACATAATCGACGGTGTCATTCTATATATTTTATGTGATTATTCAATCATCAAAGCCCTATCCAATTTAGCCAATTTAACTAAAATAAGCCTTTATTACTTGCGATTCAGACGTTTTGACACCCATTAAAAAACGACCTTATTTTTCCTGCCAATTTTACCTGTCGGAGATTTTCAGCAATTTTATAAAAAAAATATAATTTATTGATTTTCATATTTTTACATTCAATATTACACCCCTCTTCCCGCAGTCGCGGGGGAGCTAAAAGTTATTCACAGGGACAAAAATTTATTTTGAAATGTGCCCCTTATTCGTAATTTAGTGCAAGAATTTAATGGGTTAGTAAGTAAAGGGTCAGCAGTAATGCTGGCCTTTTTACTTTGTTTAATTTCGTAGAGCGATATAACTTTTTCAGGTTTCAACTTTCACCATTCACCTTTCACATTTTCACTTTTCACTTTTCACCTTTCACCTTCTATCATGGCCAAAACCAAATCAGCATTTTTCTGTCAGCAATGCGGATATGAAAGTCCCAAGTGGTTAGGCAAGTGTCCGGCTTGTCAACAATGGAACAGTTTCGTTGAAGAAATAAAACAGAAAGAAACTGCACCATCCGCTCCCTGGCAACAAGGTTCAACAACTAAAACAGGAATAACCAGATTACAGGATCTGCCGGTTACCAAAGAAGCAAGACTGATTACACCCGATTCAGAATTAAACCGTGTACTCGGTGGCGGAATTGTAAATGGAAGTATTGTTTTAATTGCCGGAGAACCAGGCATCGGAAAATCCACTCTCTTCCTTCAATTGGGTTTGCAACTTGGCAATGCGAAAGTATTGTATGTAAGTGGTGAAGAAAGCGAACAACAGATCCGGCTCAGAGCCACAAGAATTCCCTACCAAAGTGACAATTTCTATTTACTAACGGCAACGAACACCCAACAAATATTCCAGGAAATCAAACAGCTCCAGCCCGACCTGGTTATTATTGATTCCATACAAACCCTCTACACTCCCACCATTGAATCATCACCCGGCAGTGTTTCACAAATAAGAGAAACTGCAGCAGAATGGCAACGTTATGCCAAAGAATCAAATACACCTGTTTTCCTGATTGGCCATATAACAAAGGATGGTGCTATAGCCGGACCGAAAATTCTGGAACACATGGTAGATACCGTGTTACAATTCGAAGGCGACCGCCATTATGCCTACCGGATCCTGCGCACTCAGAAAAACCGGTTCGGCAGTACTTCTGAACTGGGCATTTACGAAATGGGAGCCGCAGGAATGAACCCTGTTCTGAATCCAAGTGATATAATGCTTTCACATACAGGTGAAGCACTCAGCGGCATCGCAATCGCAGCGGCCATAGAAGGAATGCGCCCCTTTCTTATTGAAGTGCAGGCATTGGTCACTCCATCTGTTTACGGAACACCACAACGTACCGTTACCGGTTTTGATTCAAGGCGTTTACAACTTCTGCTTGCCGTGTTGGAAAAAAGAGGGGGATTCCAGTTTGGTACCAAAGATGTATTTCTGAATATCGCCGGCGGATTGAAAGTTGAAGATCCTGCCATCGACCTTGCCGTATTATGTGCACTGCTCAGTTCTTTTACAGATATCCCGATTCCATCCACCACCTGCTTTGCCGGAGAAGTCGGACTCAGCGGTGAAATCAGATCTGTCAATCGGGTAGAACAACGAATTTCAGAAGCTGAAAAACTCGGACTTGAGAAAATTCTGGTTTCCCGCTTTGGGCAAAAAGGAAATCTCCCCAAAACCGGCAATATTGAAATCGTACCACTTGCAAGAGTTGAAGATGTATATCAATTGCTGTTTTCCTGATCCTGGAAAAGGTGAAATCACGCTTGTCTGATTATAGGCTCCTCTGTAGATTGAAGAATGAAATCAATCCTGCCGGATGCACTGAAATCAGTTTTCTTTCCTCACACCTGCGCCGCCTGCGGAACCAATCAGCTTAGTGATAGCTCCGGTATTTGCAGCAGCTGCTTATGGGAATTACCGCTTACCGGGCATGCCAGTATCCCGGCTAATGAAGTAGAAAAAATTTTCTACGGCCGGCTATCCCTCAGGCATGCTGGCGCTACTACCTATTTTACACCGGGAAGCAGTGTGCAGGAAATATTGCACCAGCTAAAATATTCCTATCGTAAAGAACTGGGACTACAACTGGGAGAATGGATGGGATATCAATTAAAAACTATTAGCTGGATTTCTGAAATAGATTACCTGCTTCCCATGCCACTTCACCGGAAAAGAAAAGCCGAAAGAGGATATAACCAGGCCGCCTTACTCGCGGAAGGCATACAAATCCAAACCGGTATTCCCATGCAGACTGAATACCTGGAGCGAATTACAGCTACCCGCTCCCAAACCAGGCAGCATCGTTCAGAGCGATGGCAGAATATGCGGGAAGTATTTCGGGTAAGCCAGCCGCCTGCCCTCGAAAACAAACATGTGCTGCTGATCGATGACGTAATTACTACTGGTGCCACGCTGGAAGCAATGGGTGAAAAAATACTTGAAGTGCCGGGAACCCGGCTTAGCATTTACTGTTTTGCTTACACCCTGCCGCATTAAAATTTCCCGTTTCCTGCCACCTGGCTTATTTTTGATTCATGGGGAGATTCCTGTGGTTGTTTATTTTCTGCCTTGCACTCATATCCTGTAGCAAAGACAGATTGCTTACCAGTCCGGATGCACCGCTCCGGTTTACTGTAGACAGCCTGCATTTTGATACCGTATTTACAACAGCGGGCTCCATCACCAAATCGTTCCGGATCCTCAATGAAAATAAACAACGTATCCGGATCAGTGCTATCCGGCTCGCAGGTGCTGATTTAGGAGTTTTCAGAATCAATGTTAATGGTGAACCTGGTCCGTTGGTGGAATCACTTGACATTGAAGCCGGCGACAGTGCGCATGTTTTTGTCAACCTGCAAATTCCCTCCGGCACGTCAACACTTCCATTTCTGATACAGGACAGCATATCCATTCAATGGAATGGTCAGGAAAAATGGATCCAATTGGACGCCTACGGACAAAATGCGCATTATATCCGGAATGGAATCATCCGAACCAATACGAGTTGGGGGAATGACCTGCCCTATGTTCTGATCGGACCCTTAACGATTGAAGAAAATGCAACCCTGAGCATCTCAAAAGGAAGCCGGATTTTTGTTCATGCAGATGCACCAATACTTGTACATGGCAGCCTGCAGGCAACAGGTGATACCGCAGCGGCAGACCGGATAGAATTCATGGGCGATCGCCTCGATCAACCCTATGCTTCGTTCCCTGCTTCCTGGCCCGGCATTTTCTTTACCCCAACCAGCCACTCTAACCATCTTGTATATACGAATATCCGGAATGCTTACCAGGCAGTAGTGCTGGAAGGCCGGGAAAGTGCTGGTACTTATAAACTTGTAATGAATCAGGTGATCATTGATAATGCATTTGACGCCGGCATTCTGAGTATTAATAGTTCTATTCTTGCGAATAACCTGCTGATCAGTAATTGTGGTAAAAATCTGCAGATCGGAGGAGGAGGATTGTACCGGTTCAATCACTGCACGTTTGCTGCCTATTCCAATAACCTGATCATTCATAAAGATCCGGTTGTGCAAATCAGTAATGCGGTATTGGTGAATGGCAATCCTGTTCAGGCATCGCTCGAAGCTGTTTTTCGTAACACTATAATATGGAGTGGAGGCGGCAGTATCGAAAATGAAGTGGTGGCCCTTCGGGAAGGCAGCCTTCCCTACCTGGTACAATTTGAAACAGGTATCTGGAAAATGAACCAACCTGTCCAAAATGTGGAGGTCATCGATATGGAAACCAACCTGGATCCTCAATTTGAACTGATCGAAACCGGATCTGCCCGATATAATTTCCGGCTTAGAGCCGCGTCTCCTGCCATTGACCGGGGAGCTGCTTCGGGAGTAACGGTGGATCTGGATGGGAAAAAAAGACCGGCCGGACTACCGGATCTGGGCGTGTATGAAAAACAATAATGACGGATATTTGTTACTTAATCAATAAATGATCTTTTATGCTCAAAACATTAATCATATCTATGCTGCTGCTAGCTGTAACGGGAATTCATGATTTCAAATTAAAGACACTTGATGGCAAGCCTATGGATATGGCACAATTCAAGGGGAAAAAATTGCTGATCGTGAACACTGCCTCCAAATGCGGTTATACCAAGCAATATGCCGACCTCCAGGAACTCCATGAAAAATTTGGTTCAAAAATTACTGTAGTTGGATTTCCGGCTAATAATTTCGGCGGACAGGAACCTGGCTCCAATGAAGAGATCGCCAGTTTCTGCAAGAAGAATTTTGGAGTGAGTTTTCCTATGGCTGAAAAAGTGAGTGTAAAAGGAAGTGATATCCACCCGCTCTTTAAATACCTGACGGAAGAAGCTGGAAAAATGGGCGTAAAAGAGCCGATCAAGTGGAATTTCACCAAGTTCCTGATTGATGAAAATGGCAAACTGCTGGAAGTATTTCCGAGTGGTGTTAAACCTACCGACGAAGCGATTACCAAGTACCTGAATTAGTATATTCGCCGAATGTATTTCGACGATATAGTTGGTCAGCAGGAAATTAAAGAACAATTGCGCGACATGGTTCAATCCAACCGATTGAGCCATGCCCTGCTTATCCTGGCAAAGGATGGTTCCGGCGGATTACCCCTTGCACTTGCCTTTTCACAATATATAGTATGCGAAAAAGTACAGCAGGCCCTGAACCCTGTACCTGCTGGTCCTTCCCTGTTTGGGGAAGCTGAACCGGTTGGAGAAATTGTATTTCCATCCGCAGCCTGTGGTAGTTGTGCTGCCTGTTCAAAAGCAACGGCACTGGTGCATCCGGATATTCATTATTCGTATCCGGTCATTCCGAGAAAAAGTGGCGATAAACCCGTTAGTACGGATTATATCACCCAGTGGAGAAATTTCATTGGGGAACAACCCTATGGCAGTTTGTACGATTGGCTGCAATTCATCCAGGCAGAAAATAAGCAGGGGAATATTACTTCTGAAGAATGCAATGAGATCATCCGCAAACTAAGTCTCAAAACCTTTGAAAGCAAGTATAAGATTCTTGTCATGTGGATGCCGGAAATGCTGGGAAAGGAAGGAAACAAACTACTCAAGCTGATTGAAGAACCACCACCCAATACCCTTTTTCTGCTGGTGGCAGAAACAGAAGCATTGATCCTGCCTACCATCCTGTCGCGTTGTCAACTGATCCGGATTCCCCCCTTATCAGACAGCGATATTACCCATGCATTACAGAGAAACCGCGGGCTGGAGGAAACACAGGCCAGGCAAATTGCGGCCATCACAGAGGGAAATTATCGCGAAGCACTTGCCGAACTGAACCATGCCGGAGAAGACTGGCAGCTATTGGTAAGGGAATGGTTGAATGCGATTTTGAAAAATGGACCGGTTTCGCTGGTGAAATGGATTGAGGATATCAGCAAACAGGGAAGGGAAAAACAAAAACAATTCTTACGTTTCTTTAATCACCTGCTGCAACAGAGTATCCGGATCCGGATCCTGGGTGAAAACAGTGATTGGGCATCCAATCTTCCCGTAGCTGAACGGGATTTTATACTGCGGATAAATAAAATGGCTGACCTCGCCCAACAGGAAGCAATCGTGGAGGAACTTGATAAGGCAAGTTATTATATTGAAAGAAATGCTAATGCGAAAATGCTCTTTCATGCACTTAGTCTCCAGTTATTCCATATTCTAAGGGATCGTGCCCGGGTGGAGCCGTGGTAGTTTTCGCCTATATTTGTAAAATACAATTAATTCACATTCATTTTATTACATATATATGGGATGCAGTAGCTGTGGAACAGGAACACCAAATGGTTGTAAAAGCAACGGCGGATGCGCAACGGGCGGATGCAACCGGATGAATGCGTACGACTGGCTTCAGAATCTTCCCTTTGCAGATCCGGAAGCGGCCTGTAAAGTAGTGGAGATCTCTTTTAATAATGGTAGCAGAAAGGATTTTTTTCGCAATAATACCCTCACCGTTTTTGAAAAAGGCGAGCTGGTTACAGTAGAGGGAGTAAGCGGAGTGGATGTTGGCCAGGTAAACCTGATGGGTGAGATCGTTCGTATTCAAATGAAAAAGCGCGGGGTTAATGAATTTGACCCTGAGATGAAAAAAATAGTACGCCGTTCGAATGAACGAGATCTGGAATTGCTGAAAACAAATAAGGCGCGGGAAGCTGAAGCGTTGATCCGGGCCCGGGCTATAGCTCGTCAGCTAAAGCTGGAGATGAAGATCAGTGAAGTGGAAATCCAGGCCGATGGTCGGAAAGCTACCTTCTTTTATATTGCAGATGATCGTGTCGACTTCCGGGAGTTAATTAAAATCTACGCCAGTGAGTTCAAGGTGAAAGTGGAAATGCGCCAGATCGGAGCCCGCCAGGAAGCTGCGAAAGTGGGCGGCATCGGTAGTTGCGGCAGGGAACTCTGTTGCAGTACCTGGCTTACTGATTTTAAGAGTGTGAACACTACTGCGGCGCGCTACCAGAACCTTAGCATCAACCAGACTAAATTAAGTGGCCAGTGCGGCCGTTTGAAATGTTGTCTGAATTATGAGCTGGATACCTACCTGGATGCCCTGCAAAGTTTTCCTGATCGTGCAGATACGATCCGGGTGGCCAAAGGAACCGCAACGCTGATTAAAAAGGATATTTTCAAAAACCTCATGTGGTATGTATTGCCGGAGAGTAATAAACAATATCCGCTGACCATTGAACGTGTTCGGAAGATCCTTTCTCAAAACGCACAGGGAATTATACCGGATGAACTGGAAGCAGTTGATGTTACCAGTACCAAACCGAAAGAAGTGGAGCCTGAATTTGTGGATGTAGTGGGACAGATCAGTTTGCGAAGCCTCGAGAAAAATGATCGCCGACGTAAGCAGCAGCAACAACAACAGCAACAACGCCAGAAAGGAGCAGCACCGCGCCCCTCGGGTCCGCAGCAGCCAGGTACTGGTAATAAAGCACCTGCCGCACAACAGGCCAGACCGCAGCAAAATCGTCCGGCTCAGGGCGGGCAGCAGCAGGGACCAAGACCTCCGCGGCCACAGCAACAGGAAAGAGGTCCCCGGCCACCAAAGCCGCAGGGCGGAAATCCAAGGACGCAAGGTGGTGGTAATCAGGGAGGAGCTGCCCCTAACCAGGGAGGTAGTCCCAACCAGGGAACTGGTGGCAGACAGGGAGGTGGTACTCCAAAAGGGCCCAAACCCGGACCCAATCCCGGCGCATAAACATGCCAGTTTGAACTTTTAATTTTTATAATCCGTTTAACGCCAGCAGCCTTAAACGGATTTTTTTATACGGTATATTTATACAACAAACCTTAGAGAATGAAAAAACTACTGCTCTTGCTGACTGCATTT
>CAZJNY010000167.1:0-8321 GCA_964547405.1 uncultured Flavihumibacter sp.
AGAGCAGCCGGTGCTGATTGTCAAACAATCCGATTACCGGTCCATTCAAAAAGAATCGGATAAAGGTTTTGACTACAAACGTATCCTCACGCGCACCATTGCCGGCGGCAGTACCGATATCGTGCTGCTGGAATTGAAAAAAGGAGCATCCCGTAAACACCTGGTGCATACGGAAGCCTATGAATTCAAATACATCATCAGGGGAAGTCTGAAATATGAAATTGAGGGAAAGGACTATCTGCTGGAGGAAGGGGATTCTATCTTCTTCGACGGCCGCCTGGGACATAAGCTGTCCAATCCCGGTAAATCCGATACCCTGATCCTGGTGATTTATTTCTTCCTCAGCCACTAACCCATCCTTAATAATAAACTAACAGAAAAAACTTGTGTATTCCGGGGCTTTTTGTTTATTTGCTGTATATTTATACTAAACAAAAAGTTTTATAATACTAAACAACCCAACATGAATACCAAGTCCTTTGCGGTAAACGGACGCCAGTACAATCCCCCTGCCAAACCCATAGTAGTGATCTGTATGGATGGATCTGCGGATGAGTATCTGGATATAACCATGGCGCATGGCAGGCTACCGAATATTCAGCAAATGAGCGTAACCGGCTACCGGGGAATGGTACGCGGGGCCCTGCCTTCTTTCACCAATGTGAACAATTCTTCTATCGTAACCGGTGTTACACCGGCAGTGCATGGGATCTGTGGTAATTATCTCTATGATACGCAGTTGAAGCAGGAAGTGATGATGAACTCCGCGTCTTATTTGAGAAGTGGCACCATTCTGGCGGCAGCAGCAGAAGCGGGACGAAAAGTAGCAGTAGTAACGGCCAAAGAAAAACTGCGGGATATTCTTTCTTATAAAATGAAGGGCATAGCCATTTCGGCGGAAAAAGCCAACCTGGCTCAGATGGATACCCATGGAATCGACAATGTAGAATCCATTGTAGGAACAGCTACTCCGGCCATTTACAGTGCAGATGCGAGTCTGTTTGTGCTGAAAGCGGGCGTGGCATTTATCAAAGCGGGACTCGCAGATTTTCTGTATCTCTCGCTCACTGATTATATGCAGCATACCTATGCGCCGGAAGCGCCGGAATCACTGGCTTTTTATGAAGCACAGGATAAACTCATCGGTGAACTTATGGAGCTCGGTGCCGTGGTAGGGGCAACTGCTGATCATGGCATGAATGCCAAGGTAAAAGCAGATGGTACACCACAGGTATTGTTTGTAGAAGAAATGCTGGAACAGCAGTTTGGTGATCTGGGCTTCCGGGTTATTTGTCCGATTACGGATCCCTATGTAAAACACCACGGTGCACTGGGTTCCTATGTGGTGGTACACCTGGATGCATTGGATCGGGTGGAAGAAGTGAAAAACTGGCTGATGCAACAGCAAGGCATAACCGAAGTGTACGATCGGGCAATGGCCGTACATATCCTGGAGCAACCGGAAGACAGAATTGGTGATTTGGTGGTATTGTCTGCGCGCGATGTGGTACTGGGCCGCCGGGCTTCCTACCATGATCTGGCTGCACTGGATGGTACCCTGCGTTCCCATGGAGGCAGGTATGAGGAAATGGTACCCATGGTCTTATCGCATCCATTAAACCCGGCCTATCGGATCAAAGCCGGCGGCGATCCCCGCAACTTTGACATTTTTGATTTTACCATCAACGGTACCATTGTTTAACCTTATCAAATTGGCTATATGAGTTTGAATACAACCCAGTTGAAAGACTGGTATGGTTATGTGGCAGGAGAAAAAATCCTGTCGGAAAAATTTCATGAAGTAAAATCTCCCTATGATAACCGCGTGGTTGGGAGAGTAGCGCTGGCCAGCAAAAAAGAGGCTGATCTTGCCATAGAAAAAGCCCTGGCCGGAGGAAAAAAGCTGACCCGCTTTGAACGCTATTCCATTATAGACCGTACCCGCTTATTGCTGATGGAGCGAAAGGAAGAGTTTGCACAATTGATCAGTGCGGAAGCTGGCTTGTGCATCCGGGATGCCCGGTATGAAACCGGTCGCGCGCACGATGTGTTACTCTTTGCGGCGATGGAAGCACTTAAAGATGACGGACAGATTTTCAGTTGTGATATTTCTCCCAATGGCAAGGCGCGAAAAATATTTACACTGCGTGAACCCCTTACCGTGGCGCTATGTATTACTCCGTTCAATCATCCGCTGAACCAGGTGGTGCATAAAATTATTCCGGCCATTGCTGTAGGCACACCGGTGATTTTAAAGCCATCCGAAAAAACACCACTCACTGCCATCAAACTGGTGGAGCTGCTTTATGAAGCAGGCCTGCCTCCTTACATGCTAAGTGTATTGTTGGGCCCTACTAAGGAGATTGCAGAACCGCTTACGCAGGATCCGCGAGTGGAGCTGGTCTCCTTTACGGGTAGTGTGGCAGTGGGAAAACATATCGCTTCCACAGCGGGTTATAAAAAAGTAATTCTTGAGTTAGGTGGTAACGATCCGCTGATTGTGCTGGAAGATGCGGATCTGAAACTGGCAGTAACCCTTGCTGCAGAAGGATCTTTCAAAAACAGCGGACAACGATGCACGGCGGTGAAACGCATCCTGGTGCAGGAATCGATTTACGATCGCTTTGTAGAAGAGCTGGTGAAGAAGGCAGCAGAATATGTGTCGGGTGATCCTGCTGATGAAAATACCATTGTAGGAACGGTGATTGATGAAGCCTCCGCTATTTACCTGGAAACTGTTGCGAAGGAAGCAGTTGGTATGGGTGCTAAAATTGTTTTTGGTGGCAAACGTTCCGGTGCCCTGCTTGAACCAACAGTCATTGCAGATGTGCCTCCAACTGCCCGCATGGTAGTACAGGAATCCTTTGGTCCGTTAGCGCCAGTGATTAAGTTCAGTACCATCGAAGAAGCCATCGCCATCAGCAATTCAACAGCCTTTGGTTTGTCATCCGGTGTTGTGACCAATAATATGCAGCACGCTATCCGATTCGTAAAAGAATTGCGCATGGGTACCGTGAATATTAATGAAGTGCCCGGTTACCGCATTGAATCCTCTCCCTTTGGTGGAGTGAAAGATTCCGGTCTTGGTATCAAAGAAGGCGTGATTGAAGCGATGAAATGTTTCAGTTACGTGAAAACCTATTCCTTACCCTGGTAATATTCCGCATGCAGGCGCTGACGCGAAAATTGGAAACTTCCAAATTGTTATTTATAACCTGGTCGATGGTAGCGGCTTTTGGTGCCTATTTCTGTGTCTATGCGTTTCGTAAACCATTCAATGCCGGCACTTATGCCGGACTGGAATGGATGGGCATGAACTATAAAGCCGTACTGATCATTGCACAGGTGCTGGGCTATATGCTGAGCAAGTTTATCGGGATCAAAGTGATTTCAGAACTGAATGCTTCAAAGCGGATAGTCCTGATCGTTAGTCTGATCCTGATCGCGGAAATCAGCCTGGTGGCATTCGGACTGGTACCAGCTCCCTATAATTTCATTTTCCTGTTTTTTAATGGACTGCCCCTGGGTATGGTATGGGGTATTGTATTCAGTTATCTCGAAGGAAGGCGGTTTACGGAAACACTGGGTATGGGTCTCAGTATCAGTCTGATTGTTTCCTCCGGTATTCTGAAAACCATTTATCTCTATATTGCCAGACTGTTTCCGGGGATTTCAGAATTCTGGATGCCCGCATTTATCGGGGCCATCTTCCTGCCGCTGTTCTTATTTTTTGTCTGGATGTTATCACGCATTCCGCCTCCTTCCGACACGGATAAACTGTTGCGGGTGGAGCGCTTGCCCATGACGGCTGAGGACAAACGAAAAGTTGTTCGGGAACTGGGTTGGGGCATTGGCTCCATGGTGGCTTTGTACTCCCTACTGGCAACACTGCGTGATTTCCGCGATAATTTTTCTGTAGAGATTTGGGAAGAGATCCAGCCCAGCAGAGATATCACCGTATTCAGTCAGACGGAACTGGTTACGGGTGCGGTAGTTATTTTGGTAGTTGGCTCACTTTCATTTTTCAGAAACAATATCAAAGGGTTCTGGTTTACGTTGCAGTTAATGGGATTTGGTATCCTCTTAAGCGGACTCTCCTCCCTTTTATTTCAATACAAACTGATTGAACCCTATTGGTGGATGTTGTTGTTGGGAATGGGACTCTTCCTGGCTTATATCCCCATTCAGGTGGCTGTGTTTGAACGCATCATCGCACTATTTAAACTCAAAGCCAATGCGGGATTTTTCATTTATATCTGTGATTCCATCGGCTACCTGGGTAGTGTGGGTTTGCTGCTGTACAAGCAGTTCTTTATGCGCGATCTGCAATGGAGCCGGGTATTGCTGAACTTCAGTTATTTCACCACTTTCTTTTGCCTTGCGCTGTTGTTGCTGCTCTCATTTTTCTTTAATCGCAAACTGGGAATACAATCGCCGGTGGCAAAAAAATTACAGGACTTTTCAATTTATTAAACTCAATAAAAATGGCTGATAAATTATTATTTACACCCGGACCGCTTTCTACTTCTCCCACTGTAAAAGAAGCTATGCAGCATGATCTGGGATCAAGGGATGATGCATTTATTGCAGTGGTTAGAGAAATCCGGTCAGAATTGTTGCACCTTGGTGGAGTATCTCAGGAGCAGGGATATGAAACCGTATTAATGCAGGGCTCCGGAACATTTGGCGTTGAGTCGGTGATCAGCTCCGTAGTTGGTAAAAATGATCAATTACTGATCCTGGTAAACGGCGCCTATGGCGAACGCATTGTGAAAATGGCCAAAGTGCATGGCATCAACCATATCGTAAAAACAATTCCGGAAAATGAGATTGTTCAGCCGCATGTAGTAGCGGAATTATTGTCGCAGCAGCCCGGTATCACACATGTTGCCTGCATTCACAGTGAAACCACCACCGGACTCTTTAATCCGATTGCCGAAATTGGTGCTGTGTGCAAGGAGGCAGGGAAAGTGTTTATTGTTGATGCCATGAGTAGTTTTGGTGGTGTGCAAATGGATATTAAAGCCATGCAGATTGATTTTCTGGTTTCATCTTCGAATAAATGCATTGAAGGCGTACCGGGCTTCTCTTTTGTATTGTGTAAAAAATCAGAACTGCTGAAGGCTCAGGGGCAGGCCAGAAGTTTAAGTCTGGATCTCTATGATCAATGGAATGGTTTGGAGAAAAATGGACAGTTCAGATTTACGCCTCCTACCCATAGTTTACTCGCGTTTCGCCAGGCCATTCGGGAACTGGATGCGGAAGGTGGAATTGTGGCGCGTGAAGCAAGGTACAAGAAGAACAAAGCCATGCTCGATGCCGGCATGCAGGCGATGGGATTCCAATATTACCTGGACCACGCCATACAGGGACATATAATCAGTTCCTTCCTGTATCCCCAGGATCCCAACTTTGATTTTATGAAGTTTTACCAGGCATTGAGTGATCGCGGACTCGTCATTTATCCGGGTAAACTCAGTCTGATGGATGCCTTCCGGATTGGCAATATCGGTTATCTGTTTCCTAAGGATATTGAAGCCTTGCTCAAGGCTATCAGGGAAGTGCTAACGGAAATGAATGTACGCTTATAACAGAAAGGCTGCCAATTGAAGGCAGCCTTTTTTGCAGGGTACGGTTGGTCGGTCAGAACCTAAACTGAAAACAACTATGGAGCAGTAGTCAACTGTACAGCAGCGGCTGTAGCTGGCGGATTTATATCGAAGGGTTCAGAAGAGGAGCGGGGAACCGGTGCATTGCTGAATAATTTCAGGGGCAACCCTTTCACGGATTCAACACTCAGGATTTTTACTTTCACCATTGGCAGTGAGCCGCTGGAACCATCCGTACGTTTGGTTACCTGTTCAACTTTTAAAGCTACAATACCCAGGTTAGCGCCCTGCAGATTTCCATTAAGCGGACTGTAATTAGTACTGATATCACTGTCATACACAACCGCTAATACGGTTTGTCCGATTAACATTTTTAAGCCGGTTGCTCTCAGTGGAGTTAGATTCGGGATTTTGTCCAGCAATACTTCAGTGTCATCATTTCCACCTCCGAGTCCGGGTCCGGCTTTAAGGAAATTTTGTGCTCCGTTGCTGGTTGGTCCTGCTGCTTTCCAGCTATTGGGAATACTTTTCAGTGCCTGCCAGCCCTCATCGCCCACTTCCCCGGTGTAGAGATTGATGGATTTACCAACATTGCTTTGGAAATACCGCAGGGTGCTTCGTTGTCCGACTTTGGCGATCTGATCATTTACATCGCTTTCAGAAAAATTATTGGGCTTATTGCCATTGTCGATGCTTTCTTCATCAATCACTAACAGCACAGCTGAAGAGCCATTGCCTGTGGAAGCAGGATCGGTTCTTTCTCCTGAATTGTTTAACACTTCTTCAAGTGGTTTCCATTCTTCTTTCTGGCAACTGCTGAAGAGCAGGGTTCCTGCAAATGTGATGGCTAACAGGGAGATTGGTTTTTTACAAAGTAGTCTCATATCGGTAGATTTTTGAATAATACAATTGGTATACTAACTATTTGCCGGTAGGGAATAAAATGTAACCGGCATTTGAATATTGGGTATATTAGAAAGAAGATTAATTGCCATGCTAGTACGGTCTGTTTTTGGGAGAGCTGTTCTGCTGCTCTGTATCTGCAATCTCAGCTCCTGCGGAGAAGCTACTGTACCTGATGCAGGTAAGTTGAGCGATGTTTATTCAGAACCCTATCGCCCTCAACTCCATTTTACACCGAAAGCAGGCTGGATGAATGATCCAAATGGTATGGTGTATATCAATGGGGTGTATCATCTCTTTTTTCAGCATTATCCGGATAGTACGGTATGGGGACCCATGCACTGGGGCCATGCAACCAGTACCGACCTGGTACATTGGGAGGAGCAGTCCATCAAATTGTTTCCGGATAGCCTGGGCTGGATTTTCTCGGGCAGTGCGGTCCATGATCAGCAGAATAGTTCGGGATTAGGAAAAGATGGAAAAGGACCCCTGGTTGCCATCTTCACCCATCATGCTTCGGATCGGGAAAAAACGCAGGGCAAAGATTTTCAATACCAAAGCCTGGCTTATAGCAACGACGAAGGGAAAACCTGGACCAAATACGAAGGCAATCCGGTTCTGCGAAAACCGGAGGGTACAGATTTCCGCGATCCCAAAGTATTCTGGATGGAGGACAGCAAAAAATGGATCATGACCCTGGCGGTGAAAGATCATATCGAATTTTATTCCTCGCCTGATTTAAAAAACTGGAGCTATTCCTCTTCCTTTGGTGCAGATAAAGGCGCACATGGCGGCGTATGGGAATGTCCGGATTTAGTATCCTTTCCGATAGATGGAAAAGGCAAATGGGTGTTGATTGTCAATATCAATCCGGGGGCCCCTAATGGTGGATCCGGTACCCAATATTTTGTAGGAGATTTTGACGGCCGAAATTTTACTGCTTCGCATACGGATACCCGTTGGATGGATTTCGGTCCGGATAATTATGCCGGCGTTACCTGGTCGAATACCGGAGATCGCAGATTATTGATTGGCTGGATGAGTAACTGGGCCTATGCCAACCAGGTACCTACCAAAAACTGGCGAAGTGCCACTACACTGGTGCGGGAACTGGCACTCCAAAAAATCGGCGATGAATATTATCTGCAATCGAACTTGTTAAACGAGTTGAATCAGTTGGCAGGATCCAGTTCAACAGTACCGGCAACCCTTCAATTACCAGCCCGCTTTGAATTGGAGGCCATCCCGCTGCAATCGGTAGAATGGATTTTTTCCAATGATAGCGGGGAAGAACTCCGTCTGGGTTTTGATAAAGAGAGCAATCGCTATTATATCGACCGTTCCAAAGCAGGCGATGCTTCTTTTCATCCGGATTTTGCAAAGCGGGTTGATGCGCCACGAATAGCAGCAGGAGATTCATTAAAATGGACAATCGTGATGGATCACAGTTCAGTTGAACTGCTGGCGGATGATGGCCTCACGGTTATGACGGCGTTATTTTTCCCGCGCAGCCTGTATTCCAATCTGAATGCGAAGGATGTTCGATATACACCGCTCAGGAGCATGTGGAAATAGAAATAAGAGAATGGGTATAGTTTATGTTTTCTGCTTATGTGAAATAAGTAGTTAATCAGTGAAATATAAAATCCTGAAAAGACGCTGGGGGATCAGGGCCGTTTTCGACTCATAGGGAGGATTGCTGCCAGCAGGTCGGTTCCTGAGAATTCCTGGTTTCACTGATTACAAAAGTCCTATTCCTGTAACATACCTATGGCACGCCTGTTCCAAAATTAAATTGCTCCCCACCAT
>CAZJNY010000168.1:0-8263 GCA_964547405.1 uncultured Flavihumibacter sp.
CTGAAAATGTTGTTGATCTGTTGGATATCAATCCGCAGTCCTATCCGTTCATTAAATTGAAATTGATCAACAATGATAGTTTAAACGGCAATCCATTTCAGCTTGACTATTGGAGGGTTATTTATTCTCAGGTACCGGAAGGAGCTGTTGCACCTAATTTGTTTATTCAGTCAAAAGATACAGTAGATATCGGTGAACCGTTAGAATTTGCGGTTGCATTCAAAAATATAAGTAATATTCCCTTTGATAGTTTAAAGGTTCAGTTGATTTTAACTGATCAGAATAATTTACCGCATGAACTGCCAACAAACTTATTAAAGCCTTTGATTGCAGGAGATACAATTATATTCAGGTATACAATTGACACGAAAAAATACCCTGGGAATAATACATTTTTTGTAAACTTCAATCCGTCCAATCATCAACCGGAACAGTATTCCTTCAATAATTTTATTTACAAGAGTATTTATGTTCGGGGCGACAAGAAGAATCCACTTCTGGATGTAACGTTTGATGGTACGCATATTTTAAACGGAGATATTGTATCTGCAAAACCTCTGATTCAGATTAAGTTGAAAGATGAGTCTAAGTTTCTGCTTTTGAAGGACACCTCCCTACTGTCGATTCAGGTTAAATTCCCTGATGGATCAATAAAAAGATACAGGTACGATGGTGATACAGTGCAGTTTAGGGGAGCAACGGATCCGTTGGATAATACGGCTACCATTGAATTCAAGCCATCCTTTATGAATCAGATAAATGAAGATGGGTATGATAACTATGAACTCACAATAGTCGGAGAGGATGTTAGTGGGAATAGTGCAGGCACAGTAGGGTATTCAATAAATTTTCTGGTCGTAAATAAACCAATGATTTCTAATCTGCTGAATTACCCAAATCCATTTACAACTTCAACGGCATTTGTTTTTACATTAACCGGAAGCGAAATTCCCACGAATTTCAAAATTCAGATAATGACAGTTACTGGTAAAATTGTAAAAGAAATTACTGCATTGGAATTAGGTCCAATCCGGATTGGTAGAAATATTACTGAATATACCTGGGATGGCACCGATCAGTTTGGGCAAAGGCTGGCTAATGGAGTATACCTCTACCGGGTGGTAAGTTCTCTGAATGGGAAAAAGCTGGATAAGTTCAAGACCGATAATGAAAACACAGATAAGTTTTTTACCCGTGGATATGGTAAAATGTATCTGATGAGGTAACCATTTTCATTTGACAGCCTTGAAGCCATCTTTAATGTCACCCGTTCTGTATTGAATGTTTTCCAGGTTTAATCTGGTGCATGGAACAGGATTAAATCCACAATTCTGATCAACAATGTAAAATAACTGGTTATTAATGTTGACTTTTTTATAAGCTGAATTGGCAATACCTGATGGTTTCAGAAGTTCATTGGGCTTGGTAAATTTTATTAACCTGTAAGCACCATATCCAAAAAGAACTGTGCTGAAAAGTATAAAAAAGGCAGGCTTTATATACTGCTGGTAAAGAATTTCCGCGTTATAAAACCGGTGTAATGTTATTGCTGAAATAATATACATATAACCTGAAGCAAATCTTACTGAAGGAGCGGCAATAAACCAGTTTATCAGGCTTGCAACACAAACTATTATAATTATTTTTTCTCTGGTATTTATTTTATTTTGAAGAAGCAGTTGAATAGATCTGATAATTGAAAGTAGCGTAGTTAGCAGAATTATCTTTTCAATAAAATAGCGTTGTTTCCACCATGTTGGTATCCATCCAAAATGTGAATTCAGACTGGTATTGGAATAGTTGCCATTTAGTTCTTCCCCAATTCTTGCATAGTTCCTGATGTAATTTTTAAAATGTGATATATTTTCTATTGGCAATTTCCAGTCGGGATGAAAAATGTCTGCAAATTCTGAAGGGTACAAAATATATCCGGTACTAATGTAATTTTTAGTAGCCTGAATGCCTCCGGCGAATAGCATCATTCCAAAACCAATCAGGGCAATTTTATAATTTTTAGCTTTTAAGAGCTTAATTAAACTTAAAATAGCAAGTAGTAATATGGGGAGTGCTGATATTTTAATGCTAATTACCGCAGTTATAAGTAATATGATAACTGGAAGATAGGCTTCTTCATATTTTGTAATGAAAATATAAGCAATAGCCATCAGGTATACAGCTACAAGAAAATCCGGGCTGGCTGATGATGCGGTAAGTCTGGTGTCAGTAAAGGACAGAGAGGTAACTGTCAGCAGAAGTATAAACCCGGTTATCCCTGCTTTGCGGTTGGATAGGGGTGCTGAAAATATCTTATTCACTAAGAATAAAACAAACCAAAAAACAAAACATCCGTTTGCAATAATTAAATTATTGGGAGATATAAAGTTAAACCGGAAAAGTGCATGTATACTGAATGCCATACTCTGAAGTCCGAGCTCTTTACCCAGATGCGCAATTCCGGGAATAGTTGGATATAATTCAATCCATTTTATTGATTGTGTATGATATATTAATGTATCTGGATGAATGATGGTAGTAGCGTTGATGATAGCTATAAGTAGTAAAGAAAGTATTGCTACTACTATACCCTGGTACGATAGATTTTGGAAAAATTGTAAAACTCTTTGAACTGTTTCCTGAATTCTTTTTTTTATGAATAGATAAATCCAGGGTGGAGCGCAGATTACCAGGTGTGCAACTATATCTATTTTGTGGAATAAAGTAAGAAAATAGCTTAAGAGACCAATGATTGAAAAGCCAATCAGGAAAACTATCGGGATTTCTATGGTTGATAAGGAGTTGTATCTTTTTTCTAGGGGATATAGAAAGCTATAGCCCCAAACAATACAGGTTATGCTTATATAAAACCAACAAAGTAGTAATATAATCATCAGTAATTTTTTGGCGATGTAACTATTGCTACAAT
Source organism: uncultured Flavihumibacter sp. (assembly GCA_964547405.1). GTDB lineage: Bacteria > Bacteroidota > Bacteroidia > Chitinophagales > Chitinophagaceae > Flavihumibacter. The sequence continues at coordinate 2,924 of CAZJNY010000168.1, forward strand.
TGATAAACCTGCAATATATTTAGTGATTGGCTGGATGAGTTTATTTATGGGCATAAGCAGATTAAAAATTTGCATTGGTTTTTGTTGAATTTGTTGCTGCTTTAATAGTTTGCCGAAGAAAAACCATCCGAAAATTCCTAAAAAATTAAAATAGAAGCTTTTGTATAAGCATAGGCCGGATTGGGTTACCAGTTTGGAAACAGAAGAGTGAGTATATCTTCTGAAATGGCCTAATTCCTGATCAAATTTTGAATATAACCATGGATTTGCGGGAGTCAGAATTATTATCCTTCCTTTTTCTGAAAGAAGTTTACTTAAACTTTCCAACGCCTTTTGATCGTTACCAATGTGTTCAATTACATTTAATAAAATAACAGTATCGTATTTTTCTGATTTTGAATCACTAAAATCAGCTTCGTTGGTTACATCCAATAATCGGATATCTGTAAAGTTTTTGTGTGATTTAAATTGATCGAAAAGATAACTACAATAGGTTTGATTATTATCTGATAAAGTTGTTTGAAAATCGTCAAGAATATATTTAGATATATTACCGATCCCGCTTCCTATTTCTATTACTTTTCCGGAAATATAGGGTCTAATCTGTTTATACATCCAAAAATTAAAGGAAGGTGAATTGCTTAAAAGTTCAAGTGTTTTTTCTCCGATTAAATCATATTGTACATTATCTTTTATGTTATTCATTTAGAAAAAATATTGTATTTAAATATGCAGTAAATAGCTTTTATCCCGTCCTTCCAGTTTATCTTTTTCCCTTCTTTATAGGTTCTGCCATAATACGATATCCCGACTTCATAAATACGGATACCCGGTATTTTGCTGATTTTTGCAGTTATTTCCGGTTCAAAGCCAAAGCTTTTTTCTTTTAAATTAATGTTTTTAATGAATTCGGAACGGAACACTTTATAGCCGGTTTCCATATCCGTGAGATTTAATTGCGAAAAAAGATTAGATAAAAATGTCAGAAATTTATTACCTATTGTATGAAAGAAGAATAAAACCCTGTGTGGTCCGGATCCGATAAAGCGGGATCCATATACAACATCTGCAAATCCATCTAATATTGGTTCCAGTAATTTGTTATAATCTTTTGGATTGTATTCGAGGTCTGCATCCTGAATAAGGATAATGCTTCCTTTTGCTTTAAGCAGACCCTGTTTAACAGCTGCTCCTTTACCCATATTTTTTGCTGATGTAAGCAGGTGCAGCGGTAGATGTGGGTGTTGAAGTTTGAATTCTTCAATCATGATTCTGCTTGAATCAGATGAACAATCGTCAACCACAATTACTTCCATTTCAGTGATTCCGTTCAACTGAACGGAAAAGACAGAAGAAAGAACTGAGGAAATTAATTTTTCCTCGTTATAGCAGGGGATTATAATGGATAAAGTTTTCAATATAAAGTTTAATCTTTTTTATTAATTCTGAAACCCTGGTTAATAGCAGATCCTCTGAATTCAAGACCTTTTTCAATTTTATATATGCAGGGAGGCTGAATGGCATAACATCGCGGGTTCCAGTTTTGCAGGATTTTATCAGGAATACGAATTATTCCATTTCCTAACTGGTATTCCTTCACTGGTGGTTCTGGTATTTTTGTGGGAAAGATAAACTGGTTATAGCTATTGGTATTATACAGCTTGATGGATACTACCATGAAGTAAATGGTTGTAATTATGGGTAATTGAAAGGTAGCTATTTTATTTAGGGCATTACCTGACGGCCAGCTTGTTATTAAAACAGGAATTAAGCTCATTATTAATAATGACCCATGATTGAATCTGGGATCAGGTGCTATTGCAAACCATAAAATTGTATTTGCAAAGCAGCATAGCGATAAAAAAATTGTTGATTTGGAAAGACTACCAGTTCTAAGGGCCGAAATTGTTATTGGAATTAGTGCCAGTAAGGAACAAAAAATAAGTGCCAGATCTATTTTAGCCATGTGTCTTGCCCAAACAGGTAACCATTCTGTCATTGAGAGCTTGGAAGTTTTTTCAATTTCATTAAACTCAGAGGATATCCGATTATAATATTTGATATAATTCAGTAAAGAGTCTACTCTCTGTTCTGGTACTTTCCAGTCTGGTGTTGTTATTGCCAGTTGTTTGGCTGGATACAATGGATAACCTGAACTTATATAGTGCCTTATAATGGTTGATCCTACTAGTGTAATTATGAGTAACAATAGTATAACTGCTTTTCTTTGATAAGCCTTATATAAATGATACAGCAGCGCGATGCCGGCTATGATGAATACGAGGTTGGTAAATCGAATGGTAAACAAAAATGAACCCCAGAGGATAAGATATGCGGGCAGTTCTGTTTTTGTATCTGATTGCTGTTTAGTTGTTTCAAAAAATACTACTAACAATAAAGCAACTGTGATGAAATCATAGTTTGTATTTGTTGAGGAACCACGTAAAAGTGTCCAGTTAAATAGTAAATACAAAATTGTTATTCCTGCAGCAAGTTGAATTTTTGGATTCTTTAGGTTTGCGCCTCCTGCTATTCTCAATAAATAAACGGATAACCAGATAGCAACCGAACAGTTTAAAGTGGAATAAAAGTTTAACTGCCTGGGAAATGGATTTAATAATGCCTGAATGGCAAACCAGGAAGATTGAAAACCATATCTGGTATGGAGGTTGGCAATACCCGGAGTAATTGTATATAATTTATTCCAGTTAATAATCTGGATATGATAAGATTCTGTATCATCCATAATAGTTGGTCCGGATGACATTTTCAGACAAATCAAAGCTATCAGTATGCTGCCTGTAATAATAACAGGTCCGGCTTCTTTTAGTGAATTATAATAGAATTCAATAATGGCACTAATCTGCTTTTTCCTGATAAATAATAATGTAACCAGTAAGAGGGTGTATAACAATAGGGCATTAGTATTTATTGGTATAATGAAATTGATTAGTTGGGCATATATTGTCAATAGTATTAAACCGGTGAAGGTTGTTACGGTAAAATTATGGGTGTATCTGGCCGGGCTGTCTGAATTAAACAGTGAAAAGAAAATAAGGCCGCTTAAATTGCATAAACAGGTTATTAAAATAAAATGTATCAGAATTGCAAGCATTGATAGTTTATTTCTTGTCGCCTAGCTGATGCATCCGCTGAATATATTTCCCTACAATATCAAATTCTATATTAACGGTGTCGGATGGTTGAATGCTGTGGATATTGGTATGTTCATAAGTATAAGGAATAATAGCCACAGTAAATTCATCTTCGGTAACATCAAAAAGGGTCAGGCTTGTACCATTCACAGAAATGGATCCCTTTTCAATAATCAGTGCAGCAAACTGTGACGGGATTTTAAACCGGTAGTTCCAGCTTCCTTTCATATCCTGGCGTAATACGCAGATTGCCGTGCAATCCACATGCCCCTGAACGATATGGCCATCCAGCCGGCCATTCATGGGCATACAGCGCTCCAGATTGATCAGGTCGCCGGTATTCCATTTGCCTAGGCTGGTTTTGTCCAGGGTTTCAGCAATTGCAGTTACCCGGTGTTTACCCGATTCAAGCGCATCAACGGTCAGGCAGACGCCGTTATGGGAAACACTTTGGTCGATGGATAATTCATGTGAAATACCGGATTCAATCCAGAAAATCCGGTTGGTACCCTCCTGATGGATACCTGTAATTTTTCCTGTTGTTTCTATTATACCCGTGAACATAGCTGCAAATTAGGGGCAAAAGAAGTTTTGCTGAAAAAGGATTTGGAGTTAATTGGTATTTCCCTATCTTTGCCCTCCAAAAATTTACCAAAGGAGGTATATTCTATGCTGATTATCGATTCTAAAGACTGCGAAAACATCGACAAAGCCCTCAAAAAGTACAAAAAGAAATTTGAGAAAGCGAAGATTTTGGTGCAACTGAGAGACCGTCAGTCTTTTACCAAGCCGTCTGTAAGACGCCGTGCAGAAGTGCTCAAGGCAGTTTACAAGCAGCAGGTAGCCAGCGGAAAGTTCGAAGTTTAATCGATCTTACTGTTCAATATAGTGTGAAGAGATCGCAGCAATCTTGTAGATTTGCTGCGATCTCTTTTGTATGTCTGTCAACTCCGCATCCGGCATTCAGGATTTTTTATCCTACCTCCAACTGGAAAAGCGTTATGCTGCCCTGACCATAAGGGCTTACCAGGATGACCTGATCGCCTTCCGTGATTTCCTTGTAATCGAATTTGATACCAGCGATCTGAATGCTGCTGGTTCTGCAATGATCCGCTCCTGGCTCTCTTCCCTGAAAGAAGGAAAATATCCATTGGCCGCCTCCAGTATTGCCCGCAAGCTTTCATCCCTTCGTTCCTTTTACAAATATCAGCTGAAACAGGGCAACATACCGGTTTCTCCTGCTGCCCAGCTGGCTGCTCCGAAAGGGAGTAAACGGCTACCTGTTTACCTGGAGGAAAAACAGTCTGCACAATTGCTGGACGGAGCAGGAACTGGTGATGGGTGGGCGGGGCTCACTACCCGTCTGGTACTGGCCCTTTTTTATCAAACGGGCATGCGCCTGAGTGAACTGGTTTCGTTGCGGCATAACCAGGTAGATCATTTTCAAAAAAGCCTGCGGGTTTGGGGTAAAGGCGGGAAAGAAAGAATCCTGCCGGTTCAACCTGCCATATTAGAAATGATCAGGGAGTATGAAGGGCAGAAAAGAAAGGAGTGGGGGAGTATTGAGCCCTCGTCTGCATTGCTCGTTACCGATAAAGGCAAGCCGGTTTATAGCAAGTATATCTATCGGCTGGTAAAAAAGCAACTGGAGGGATTAACGACCCTGCAGAAGAAAAGTCCGCACGTGTTAAGGCATAGTTTTGCCACCCACCTGCTGAACCAGGGAGCCGAACTGAATGCAGTGAAAGAATTGCTTGGTCATGCCAGTCTGGCTGCCACTCAGATCTATACTCACAACACGATTGGAAAACTCAAGGAAGTGCATAAAAAGGCTCATCCCAAGGGCTAAGATATTGTTCTAATTTGTTGTATGTGAAGGAGTTGTAAAATTTAAAAATACTTAGTGGCATTCTTGGAAAATGAGGCTGTTTATGTTATCTTCATAGCAACAGACGGTCTAAAACCTATGAATTATTCATAAACCGGAAGTTCTTTATTTATTGTTCACTAAAAACGTGATTGTTATGAACGTTAACATTCAGACTGTACACTTTGATGCAGACATTAAGTTAGTGGAGTATGTAACCAGCAAGCTGGAAAAGCTATCCACATTTCACGATCGAATCATTAAGGTGGATGTCTTTTTGAAATTAGACAATGTAGTGCATCAGATTAAAGACAAAGT
>CAZJNY010000169.1:0-8261 GCA_964547405.1 uncultured Flavihumibacter sp.
TCTAAAAAATCCGGCTGCCCCTCAAACGGCAAAAATGTTGGTGCAGAGCGAATTCTGAGTGGTGAAAAAGTTCCCAAGGCGAAGAAATTCAAGGCCTGATTCAGGTCTCATTGTGCCGGAACCTCTAAACCATTAGATATGTGCCCCGTACTCCACACCCATGATGGCTTTATTGAAGCTATAATTGACGAAGATGGCGGTCTGAAACGCTTTTATGAAGTGGCCAACCTGCTCTCTGAGGAACTTCGCGTTTCCTTTCACAATAAACTGGATGATTTTGATTCCCTGATCTGGGATTTCCGCTACAAAGGCCAGCCGCTGAGTTTACAGTATAATATCTATACAGGTATCTGCCTTTATCCGCAGCCTGCGAACCGAATTCAACAGCATCCCAACGATATGGTGCATGAAGTTGCCGGATTTCTGGAATCCCGACTCATGATTCATACCGTTAACAGATCGCTGTTATCAGATTAACCAGGTTGCCGCAGAAGCGGACATTAACTGTATCGAAATCGAACAATTCGATTCCGGTACTTTCTCTATCCGATTCATTATCAAGCAATAAAAAAACGGTATAGTATTAGAACAGACTTGCCTACAATTGTCAGGCATGTTCAGAAACTATCTCAAAATTGCGGTCCGAAACCTGGTTAAACACAAAGCATTTGCTGTTTTAAACATAACCGGACTTACAATTGGTCTGGCATCCAGCATTCTCATTCTTTTATGGGTACAGCATGAATTGAGCTTTGACCGTTTTCATCAGCAGTCAGATCAGCTCTACCGCATCACGGCAGAAGCCAGTGATTTCAAAACTGCTGTGAGTCCGGCCGCCATGCCGGTTGGACTAAAACAGGAAGTTCCGGCAATAGAAAATTATGTCCGGATCAGTAAACCGGTAACACTTTTTCTGGAAAAAGATGATCAGCAATTTGAAGAAAAAAGGATCTTTTATGCCGATCCGTCCTTCCTGGATGTATTTACTTTTCCCCTGCTAAAAGGGAACAAACAAAATGCCCTGAACCAGCCAGATGCCATTCTGCTGACTGAAGCGATGGCAACCAAATATTTTGGAAAAGAAAATCCAGTTGGCCAAACCCTGGTACTCACGAATCGGGGAAATCTGACAGTAACCGGTGTACTTGCCAATCCTCCTGCCAACTCCCATTTACAGTTTGATTTTATCTTACCGATTACAACGGAAGCAGGCAATCAGTTAAATACGGTTTGGGGCAATTTCAATCATTACAGTTATTTATTGTTGGATAAGAATGCGCTCAGATCAGCAACTGCGCTTGTTAACCTGGAAAAACAGATCAGGGCCGTATATCAGAAACATATTCCTGAAAGCACCCTTAAAGTAGCATTTCACCTCCAGCCATTAACAGCTATCCACCTTCATTCCAATCTTCAGATTGATCTGGCCGGCAATGGCAACATACTGTATGTAAAAATATTTTTTGTTGTTGCGATTTTCATCCTGATTGTTGCCTGTATCAACTTTATGAATCTTGCTACAGCCCGCTCAGCAAGAAAAGCGAAAGAGGTAGGTTTACGGAAAGTGGTAGGGGCATCCCGCTTCCAGTTAATAATACAATTTCTGGGCGAATCCATATTCCTTTCTTTCCTATCACTGTTGGTTGCAATTGGCCTGGTATTCCTGTTCCTGCCAGCATTCAATGAACTTGCCGGCACCCGGCTCGCATTAGAATTATTGAACATAAAACTCGTTCTGACGCTTTTGGGAATTGCAACCGCTACCGGATTGATTGCCGGAAGTTATCCGGCCTTTTATTTATCCAGGTTTCAACCGGCAAAAGTGCTGAAGGGACCTGTAAAATTTACGGATGGATCCCAGTTGTTTCGGAATGCATTGGTAGTAACACAATTTGTAGTATCCATCGTTTTACTGATTGGAACAGTTGTGATTTATAATCAGCTTCAATTTATCAAATCCAGAAATCCCGGCTTTGAAAAATCAAACCTCTTGTATATGTCCATGACAGGTGATATCTGGAATAAACAAGAACTATTAAAAACAACCCTGGAAAAAAATCAATTAACCAGCAATTTTGCAATCGTATCTGAACTACCGGTAAATATTGATGCCGGAACAAATGATGTGGTTTGGGATGGGAAAGACCCCAATTCCCAGGTTATATTTCCTTTTCTCAGTGTTAGTGAAAATTTTATTGATGTATTTCAGATTCAGTTACTCAAAGGAAGAAGTTTTTCGACGCAGTTTGTAGCGGACTCAACTAATTATGTAATCAATGAAGCCGCTATGAAAGCAATGGGGCTGAACAGTGAAAATGCACTCCAGCAACCGCTTGCGTTAAACGGCAGAAAAGGTACCATCATAGGAGTAGTAAAAGACTTCAATTTTAAACCTGTACATACCGCAATTGAACCATTGATTTTAGAGTTAAATAAATGGGGCGGACATGTGATCGTACGCGCAGCGCCAGGCAAATCACAGGAAACCATTCAGGCAATGGAAAACATACACCAGCAGCTGAATCCCAATTTCACATTAACGTATAACTTTCTTGATCAGGATATGGCGAACCAGTACGTGGGAGAACAGCGTATCGGAAAAATCTTTAACCTCTTTACAGTTTTGGCGATACTCATTTCCTGCCTGGGATTATATGGGCTCTCTGCATTTATGGCGCAGCAGCGTACCAAAGAAATTGGCGTTCGAAAAGTATTGGGGGCTTCTGTTGCAAACATTCTATACCTGCTATCCGGAAGTTTCACGCGACTGATCCTGATCGCCAGCCTGCTGGCGCTTCCGCTAGCCTGGATTGCATTGAATAAATGGCTGGAAAGTTTCGCCTATCATATTACAATCAGTTGGGTGATCTTTATACTGGCTCCCCTGGCTGCTTTGCTTATTGCCTGGATAACAGTAGGCTATGAATCTGCCAAAGCCGCTCTTTCCAATCCGGTAAAAAATTTGCGGTCGGAATAAGCCGGCTTCCCTGAAATTGGGCCCTGCAAAGAGATTAATTGTTAAGTTTACACCCTTCAAGGTCTTGCAATTAAAAAAAGTCGTTATGAATCAACTCTTTCTAGGTGTTATTTCAGGAGCCGTATTAACATTGGCCGCCTGCAATTCACAAACCCCTGCACAAGGTTCGGGTGCCAGAACAAGTCCGGATATTGCAGTGGATACTACCGGAGCTCCGGTGGAAACCAAGGCACCGAATACCACTTATAAACCCGCTTTTGCCGGGCAAACGCGTATTGGTAGTGTCAAAACAACTACTCCGTATGAAGTAACCGTATTAACTACCAGCCTTAAAGCTCCCTGGGGTTTAACCGAGCTCCCTGATGGCAGATGGTTAATTACCGAAAAAGCAGGGAACCTGCGCATCGCATCAGCAGATGGAAAACTTAGTGAGCCAATCAATGGCCTTCCTGCTGTAAACAATAAAGGCCAGGGTGGTTTGCTGGGCATTACGCTTGATCCCTCTTTCGCCTCCAACCGGATGGTGTACTGGGTATTTGCTGAGCCACATGAAAACAATGGTTCACTTACCGCTGTTGCAAAAGGCAGATTGTCGGATGATGAAACTAAAATCGAAAACGCTGCTGTCATTTATCGCGCCGCACCTGTACACAATAAAGGCAATAATCATTATGGTGGCAGAATCCTGTTTGACAAATCAGGTAATTTGTTTGTCAGCACCGGAGAACGTTCCGATAAATCAACCCGCGTAGAAGCGCAGGACCTGAATTCCGGATTAGGAAAGATCGTTCACATTACTACCGATGGTCAGCCGGTTGCAGGAAATCCATTTGCCAACCAGGCGGGTGCCCGTCCGGAGATTTATTCCTATGGTCATAGAAATGTGCAGAGTCTTGCTATTCATCCTGTAACTGGTGATTTATGGGATGCGGAATTTGGTCCGCGTGGTGGTGATGAGCTCAATCTAGTTAAGCCGGGAAAAAATTATGGCTGGCCGGTCATCTCTTATGGTATTGAATATAGCGGAGAGGCAATGCCTGGAGCCCTTACCCAAAAAGAAGGCATGGAACAACCTGTTTATTATTGGGATCCTACCCTTTCTCCGAGCGGTATGACCTTTTATACCGGCAATGCGATTCCCGAATGGAAAAACAATCTGTTTATAGGCGGACTCAGCAGTATGCACATCGCCCGTCTCGTTATTAAAAACAATAAAGTTGTTGGAGAAGAAAGAATTGCAGCCGATCAGAAAGATCGCTTCAGAGCTGTTGCAGAAGGGAAAGATGGTGCTTTGTATGCAGTGAGTGATGGCGGGAAGTTGTATCGCGTGGGGAAGAAGTGAGACGTGAGACGTGAGATGTGAGAATGGAAGAGGGAAGAATGGAGGATGGAGAAAAGGGAGGAGGAAGACAATAGTTTTCCTTCTCCCTTTTCTTTTGTCTCCTGCTTCCCGTCTCCCGTCTCACATCTCACGTCTCACATCTCAGGTCTCACCTCCTAATAGTTCTTCTCATCTATGGAGTCCAGAATCGTACAATAACTAACATACCGATCCAGGTGAATGCGACCATCCTGTACTGCTTCTTTCACCGCACAGCCTGGTTCGTTCATATGCTGGCAGTTATTGAACTGGCACTCATTCAGCAGGTTGCGCATTTCAGGAAAATAATGAGAGAGCTCCTGCCTGCTGATGCCCACCAATCCAAGTTCCCTGATACCGGGGGTATCAATGATTTGCCCGCCACCCGGCAAGTCAAACATTTCCGCAAAGGTGGTGGTATGCATGCCCTTTCCGCTCCAGCCACTTACTTCCTGTGTACGCAGAGCCATCTCGGGAAACAATGCATTTATAAAAGTGGATTTACCTACGCCGGAATGACCACTTATCAGGGTTGTTTTATTCTTTAGGAGTAGTTTCAATTCTTCCAGTCCCTGCTTTTCTTTCACACTTGTCAAAAACACTTTATAACCGATTGCCAGATACATCTCTTCCAGCTCGGCGTATTTATCCAGCTCCTTATCGCGATAGATATCTGCTTTATTGAAAACGATGATGGCAGGAATATGATAGGCTTCCGCCGTGCATAAAAACCGGTCAATAAAACCCTGCGATGTACGTGGTTCTTTCAATGTAGCAAAGATCAGCGCCTGGTCGAGATTGGAAGCAACTATATGATGCTGTACTTTTTTGTGTGGAGATACCCTGGCAATATAATTCTCACGGTCATGGATAGTTGTAATCGTTACTGATTTCTCCAGTTCATTCTCCATTTCAACTTCTACCCAGTCGCCAACTGCTATAGGATTGGTAGAAGTGATTCCTTCAATTTTAAACACACCTTTTGCCCGGCCATTAAACAACTGGCCGCTTTCATTTTTAAGCTGGTACCAACTTCCGGTTGATTTATACACCCTTGCCTTCATACATGCTGCTCTTATTGCGAATGTACTGGATTTGCCTTTAGGGAAGTTTCCGGAATAAAGTCAGCCGAAGTATCCATTCCAGCGCCAGGAGAAAAAGCGCTGCGATCGCCAGGGGAAGAAAGCGGTCGGTGTATTGCCGCAGGGAGCTGACTTCGATGGTAGATTTTTCCAGTTCATCAATTTCCTTATATACATCCCTGAGTCCCTCATTGTCGGAAACCCGGAAATATTTTCCACCTGTTTCATTCGCAATCTGGGTCAGCAGTTTTTCATCGATGTTAACTTTTTCGCGCTGCATCACTACTCTTCCGGAACCATCCTGTACCGGAATAGGTGCATATCCTTCGGAACCCACACCAATGGTGTACACTTTAATTCCTAGGTTTTTCGCAATTTCCTTTGCAGTAACAGGAGGAATCTGTCCGCCATTATTTTCTCCATCCGTAAGCAGTATTATTACTTTGGATTTGGATGTACTCAGCCGAAGCCGGTCGGCACTGGTCGCTAAGCCTGAACCGATGGCTGTACCATCTTCCAGCAATCCGCTTTGAATACCATCAATCTGGGCTTTTAAAACGTTTTTATCTGAGGTAAGCGGAACAAGCGTAAAACTTTCACCTGAAAAAATAACAATGCCTACGCGATCTGTTTTGCGACTATCGACAAAATCAATGGCTACCGATTTGGCAGCTTCCAGGCGATTGGGAGTGAAATCCTGCGCCAGCATGGAGCCACTGACATCAAGTGTAAGAATTATATCAACACCTTCTCCCTTCACCCGCTCTTCATCAAAATGGGATTGTGGCCTTGCTAAAGCAAGAATGATACAGCTAAGTGCAAGAAGCCGGAGAATAAATGGAGCATGTTGTAACCGGACTTTCAGGGTTTTGCCCTTCCGGCTCCAACCGGTTGTTGATACCAGGAGGGTGCCTTTTTTGCGGCGACCGGTTTTCCAATACCACCAGGCCAATGCCGGTATTACCAGGAGTAAGAATAATATCCAGGGCCAGGCAAAATCAATACTATTGAAATAATCGGCTATCAAGATCCTGGAGTTTTATAGTGAATTTCATCAATGATGGGCAATGTCTTCCGGATTATTTCATAGGCTTCGTTCTGTTCGGTTACAGATGGCCGGTACCTGGCAAATTTAACCGCATCGGCCAGCCGAAGGGATTGAGCCAGTTGCTGCACCTGTTCCCGGGAGAGATCGGATTGCACTTTTAAAATAAAAAGTTCATTCCCTGCATCCGGTGCGGTTACCAGTTTACGGTTCCTGAAATAGGTCCGGAGAATGTCATTCAGTTTTGTGAAATAGGACTTCACATTTTCAGCAGGGTGTTCCGCTTTTAATTCTTCCAGTTCTTTCAATGCCTGCTGCAAGGGGGATAATCGCGGTCCGTTATGCTCCTGCGCTACCATTGGTTTTTTCTTACGAAGCAGGAACCAGATCAGCAGCGCAATGGCGATCAGCGTTACAGCAACCAGGATATAATTGATATAGATTGAATCCGTTTCGGGCACTTCAATAATATCTTTGATATCATGGTAAGGCTGATTGGGATCCATCGGACTATAATCAACCAGGATGGTAAGGGAATCTGTCAGGTATCGGTTATTGCCTACCGTTAGTCCGAGTTGGGGAATGACCCACTGACCGGAATCAAAGGAGGTAATGGAAAGGATTTGTTTGAAGAGAATCGTACGGGCATTTTGCTGGGTATCGATTTTGTTCTTTGTTATAAACTGGAAATGAGGCAGTGTATCCATGTTAAACCAGCCCATGGGCGTGTTTTGAGGAATTTCCACATCCAGGCGCAATTGTACAGGTTCGCCTATTAGAATTTTTGTGCGATCAACAGATGCCTGTACCCGAACTTCCTGCGCTTCTGCGGACATCCATCCGGCAAGCAGCAGCACCATCCATATGATTGGAATTTTTTTCAGCATGGTATCAGGCACGTCCAATAAAAAATTTCTGTAACACTTTTACGTAATCCTCTTTGGTAGAGATGTGGAGCAGGTCACAACCCGCTTTATTGAATACCTGTTTTGTCCATTCCGTATGCTGGAAGAACGCATCGTGGTGGGCTTTCCGAACCAGGAAATCGCCTGTATCAATAGTTGTAATAGCTCCCGTTTCAGCATCCTCAATATCCAGCAATCCTACATCCGGAAGATTCATATCCATGGGATCATATACTTTTATGCCAACCACATCGTGTTTTTTTCCGGCTACCCGCAGGGCATCAGCAAATTCAGGATCCAGAAAATCACTCAGCAAAAAAACAATACATTTCTGCCGGGTTGTATTATTTAAAAACTTCAACGCCTGTGTCAAATCCGTTCCTTTCTTTTTTCCTTCCAGCGTGAGTAATTCACGAACGATAAACAAACCATGATCGCGCCCTTTCTTAGGAGGCACATATAACTCAATTCCTTCACTGAAAAGAATGGCTCCAACTTTATCGTTGTTACTGATGGCAGAAAAAGACAAAACCGCACCAATTTCAGTGACCAGGTCTTTTTTACGGGTATGCACGGTACCAAAAAGGGAACTCGCGCTTACATCAACAAGTAAAATGACTGTGAGTTCCCGTTCTTCCTCAAACAGTTTGCTAAAAGTGGCATTAAAGCGGGCAGATACATTCCAGTCGATAAACCGGATATCATCACCGGCATGGTACTCACGGACTTCCTTAAACGACATACCCCTACCCTTAAACGCAGAATGATATTCCCCGGTAAACAAATGCCGGGTCAGGCGCTTGCTTTTAATCTCAAGCTCCTTCACTTTTTTAAGTATGTCGGATGTTGTCAGCATTTGGTCTCCTTTGTTTCCCTTGTCTCCTTTGTCTCC
>CAZJNY010000170.1:0-1788 GCA_964547405.1 uncultured Flavihumibacter sp.
AATTGTTTCCGCCTGATCATTGGCATGGTGTGCCGTCAGTATATAACTCACCGGCTGTCCCTGGCGTACCGGCTTATCGGTTGTTATCAATTCCTCCAACCATTCATAGCGCAGTGTACGTGCAATCTCCTGAAGATTGCCTTCGCCGCTGAATACAACCGGATCTATTTTCCTGAGATGAAAGGGCAATTGCAATTGCAGCGCCAGTTCGCGAACAAAATTTTCATCCCGCTCACTCTCCGCTCCTCTCAATCCATAATTCATATGCGCAAGCTCTACCCGGTACTGCAGTTTTTTCAACAACTGCACCAGCACCACTGAATCCAGTCCCCCACTAACGCCCACCACTAACCGATCCTGTTGCTGAAACAGTGCCTCCCGTTTAATAAATTCCGCTACTTGTTTTAGTAATGTCTGCATGCTCTAAATCGAGTGTTTTTCCTCGTAAGATTACCTTTTGAAAATAAATATATACACTTAGTTTTATCCTTTATTTATAACGTTAACCCGTACCCGCACCTATGCCGAACCAGGGATTTTTACTACTGTTAGTTGATCAGCTCACCTTTGCTACGCTGATTCTATCCCTGTTTTTTATCCTGCTTAAAAAAGCATGGAAAACACCCACCTTTCTTTTCCTGGCACTGAATAGTTTGTACAGTGTTTTTCTTTTCGTGGCGGGCTGGATCTACGGTATTTTTTCCACCCAGTACGAACTGGTTTCAAACCTAAGCATTCATATCGATACCCTGACAGGTCTCGGTGTGCTTTATCATATCTGGCCGGAAGAGCGCTATCGGCGCTTCCTGGTTTTTTCTGTAGTACCGGTTCTGCTCGCCTGGATGATCACCACGTTTTTTATGGGACCCCAGCAAACCTTTACCTGGAACCTGATTGCACCTGCTACCTGGTACCTGCTGGCCGCCATCTATTCCATGTCGCTGCTCTACAAACGTTCCTTCTACCATGAAAACGCGCATTACCTGAGCAAATTCCTCCTGATTGCAGGCTTCCTTTTTTACAATTTTGTCTACCTGATCATCGAAGGCTGTTATATCGTGTTTGCACAACAGGGCGGTGCCGAAGATGCCTGGAATATAAATTTCTGGAGCTATTTTATTTTCCGCCTCATGATGCTGGCCGGTATTCTTTCCTGGTATTACAACCCGAGAATAGCTTCCTCCAATTCGACCATCAATAAATAAGATCTTCCAGGGCCGATCGCAATTCTCCCAATGCATGCTGATCACCGGCTCTGGTTGCCTGCTGCATTCCCTCCTGGTACACCTGGATCGCTTCTTCTGTTTGTCCCGTGCGCTCCAATAATTTACCCAGATGATAATAGGTACCTACATAACCCGGATTAGCTACCAGCAGGTCCTGAAACAGGATCCGCGCCTGCTCCTCCTCCCCGAGTTTGATATACTCCAGTCCCAATGCATGCTGCAAAAAGGAATCAGCCGGACTGGCGGCCAGATAGGCTTTTAACTGCTGAATACGATCCATATAGAATTAATAAATTTTTTATCCGTAAAAGCTTTGCTACAAAACTAACAAACGTATATTTGTGTTAAGTAGTTGCATAAACAACTTTTAATCTTTACGAAACGAGCGCTGTATGAAAATTCTAGTTTGTATTAGCAAAACGCCGGATACTACGGCAAAAATAGCCTTCACCGACAATAACCAGAAATTCGCTACAGAGGGAGTTCAGTGGATCATCAATCCCTATGACGAATGGTATGCCCTGGTGAGAGCCATCGAATTAAAAGAAAAGGATCCCTCCAC
>CAZJNY010000170.1:1888-4388 GCA_964547405.1 uncultured Flavihumibacter sp.
CTGACCCGCGAAATTGAAGGTGGCGAAGAAAACCTTGAAACCAGTCTACCGCTGGTTATCAGTGCACAAAAAGGCATGGCAGAACAACGTATCCCCAATATGAAAGGCATCATGGGTGCAAGAACCAAACCCCTGAAAGTGGTGGAGCCCGTTGCTGTAGAAGCCCTTACCTCTATTGCCGGTTTTGAACTGCCGCCAGCGAAAGCCGGTGTAAAACTGGTTCCAGCAGATCAGCCGGAAGAACTGGTGAGATTGCTTCACGAAGAAGCCAAAGTCATCTAATTTTTTGCACGCACAATTAAAACGATTCTATGTCAGTACTTGTATATATCGATCATGCAGATGGTGAAATTAAAAAATCATCCCTGGAAGCAGCCAGTTATGGTGCGCAGGTAGCGGCGCAATTGGGTGTTGCTGCAGAGGGACTAATTCTTGGCAATCCCGGTGCGGACCTGGCTGCCCTCGGCAAGCAGGGACTCACCAAAATCAACCAGGTAAAAGATGATTCCCTCAACCAGTTTGATGCCGGCCAGCAGGCCGCTGTGGTGGCAGAAGCTGTCAGTTCCCTGGGGGCTACCGTGGTGGTATTGTCCAATAATGTTAATGGGAAGGCATTGGCTCCGCGCCTGTCTGCCCGCCTGAAAGCCGGACTGGTAGCTGGTGCAGTTGCCCTGCCGGATACCTCCAGCGGTTTTGTGGTAAAAAAGGCAGTGTTCAGTGGAAAAGCCTTTGCAAAAGTGGCGGTAGCAACGGCTATTAAAATCATCGGACTTACGCCCAATGCATTCTCCATTACACAGGGAGAAGGCGCTGCCGCCGTTGCCGAACTGAGCCTCCAGGTTCCGGCTGCCAAAGTAAAAGTAACCAGTACCAATAAAATAAAGGGACAAATCCCCCTGAGTGAAGCAGAACTTGTGGTGAGCGGCGGCAGAGGCTTGAAAGGTCCTGAAAACTGGGGCATGATAGAAGAACTGGCCGATTTGCTGGGAGCAGCAACTGCCTGCAGCAGACCGGTGGCGGATTCACACTGGCGCCCGCACCATGAGCACGTGGGACAAACAGGCGGCGCGGTAGCTCCCAATCTCTATTTCGCCGTAGGCATATCTGGTGCCATCCAGCACCTGGCCGGAGTTAACCGAAGTAAGGTAATTGTGGTAATCAACAAGGACCCCGAAGCCCCTTTCTTCAAGGCAGCCGATTATGGAATTGTGGGGGATGCTTTTGAAGTAATGCCTAAAATTATCGATGCTGTAAAAAAAATCAAGGGAAAATAAGCTCCCCGATAATAGTTAGCGATCTGAACATTGAGAGGGTAAATCCCTCTCAATTTTTTATTAAAATCCCGTAGTTTCGTGCCTTCATTATGAGGAAGATAGAACTGGAAATAGTGGCCCTGTCCCACAGCATTACCCAAACTCATTCCTACGCAGTAGTACTGGGAGAGGTAAACGGACTGCGCAGATTACCGATCGTTATTGGTGGATTTGAGGCCCAGGCAATTGCCGTGGCCCTGGAAAAAATGCAACCCAGCCGTCCGCTTACCCACGACCTGATGAAAAATTTCATGAGCGCCTTTAATGTGGAGCTGACTGAAATCATCATCAGCGATTTGCAGGAAGGCATATTTTATTCCAAGCTGGTTTGCGTTGGGGAACACGATACCGTTGAAATCGACTCCCGCACCTCCGATGCCCTGGCCCTTGCCGTTCGCTTTGGATGCCCTATTTATACCTACGAAAACATCCTCGAAAACGCGGGCATCCTGATGGAAGATACATCCGGCAAGAAGAAAAAACAGGTGTCGGCTTCCACTGAACGCGAAGAATCCTCCATACACGAAGACCTTCACAGTCTCAGTGTGGAAGAACTGCATACCCTGCTGAATGAAGTACTCGAGCAGGAAGATTATATCCGCGCCATCGCCATCCGCGATGAAATCAACAGCCGGAAAAAATAACCGCCCAACTTGCCGATTTGATAGTCTTCCCGAATGCAAAAATCAATCTTGGTTTACAGGTTACCGGTAAACGGCCCGATGGCTATCATGCATTAAACACTGTCTTTTATCCCATTCAGCTGGCTGATATGCTGGAAGCCGTGCGCTCGGATTCTTTCAGTTTTCAATCAAGCGGATTACCAATTGATGGCAATACTGATAACAATCTTTGTATCCGCGCCTGGAAAAAAATGCAGGAGACCTATGACCTGCCTCCTGTTTCCATGTACCTGCATAAGATCATTCCGATGGGCGCCGGACTTGGTGGTGGCTCTTCCGATGGCGCTTTCACGCTCAGCCTGATCAACCGGCTGTTTCAGTTGAATTGTTCGGATGAGCAGCTGAAAGCTTTTGCTCTTGAACTCGGCAGTGATTGTCCATTTTTCCTACTCAACCAATCCGCAAAAGCAACCGGCCGTGGAGAAGAACTCACCCCTATTGAACTGCCCCAACTAAAGGGGAAAACCATCCTGTTGGCCAATCCCGGTATTCATATTTCAACCG
>CAZJNY010000170.1:4488-8214 GCA_964547405.1 uncultured Flavihumibacter sp.
ATGAACACCGGTGTGGAAGGTGGTGAAACAGCCATCAAACTGGCGCGCCGATGGGCATACGTAAAAAAAGGTGTAGCCGAAAACAAGGCCCGGATTGTATTTGCGGAGAATAATTTCTGGGGCAGAACACTGGCGGCCATCTCCTCTTCCACTGATCCCAGCAGTTATTCTCAATTCGGTCCCTTTATGCCGGGCTTTGACCTGGTTCCGTATAACGATTTGCCGGCACTGGAGAAAGCACTACAAAACCCTGAAGTGGCTGCCTTCATGGTAGAGCCCATCCAGGGAGAAGCCGGTGTGGTAGTGCCGGATGAAGGATACCTGACAGCTGTGCGCGAACTCTGCACCAAATACAATGTCCTCTTTATTGCGGATGAAATTCAAACCGGACTTGCCCGTACCGGAAAAATGCTGGCCTGTGATCATGAAGGGGTACGTCCTGATATCCTGATTTTAGGCAAGGCATTAAGCGGTGGTGTATTACCGGTGAGTGCGGTATTGGCGGATGATTTCATCATGAACAATATTCATCCGGGTGAACATGGCTCCACCTATGGCGGCAATCCATTGGCCTGTAAAGTGGCGATGGCAGCCCTGCAAGTGCTGGAAGATGAAAAACTGGCGGATCGTGCGGAAGAGATGGGATCATTGCTGCGACTGGAACTGGCCAAACTGGATTCTCCTTATATCGGAACCATTCGTGGAAAGGGATTATTAAATGCGATTGTGATCAAACATTCCAATCCGGATGCAGCCTGGCAGCTTTGTTTATTGTTGAAGGATGCCGGTTTGCTGGCCAAGCCAACACATGGGGATAAGATCCGTTTTGCGCCACCGCTGATAATTACAAAAGATCAGTTGCTGGAAGCAGTGGAGATTATCGGCAATTGCCTGAAGCAACTATAAAGTTCAATAAGAAAAGCCCTTCGGGGCTTTTATTTTTTGGATAGATCCATTTTGGGAACAAAGGCCATCACTAATTGCAGCACGGCGGCAATGAGGTAAATGAAGAAAGCTGGTTGCCGGTCGGGACAATCACCTGCATGGCAGGTGCTCAGCAGAATAAAGTTCCGGAAAGCCCAGGCCAGGTTGAAGCCGGAGAAAAAGAAATTGACTCTTTTAGCCCAGATTTTAGGGATGAGAAACAGGATAAAAGCGATGGCGCTCATGAATACATTTACGAGTCCGGGTTTTCCATAGCGCGTACCCTCCGTAGCAAAACCTGAAATCGTAATATCCGTATCCGGAATTTTCACCCAGGTAAGAAAACAGGTGATGATGACCACTGCCGCCAGTAAAGCTCCAATCTGATTCGCGTATTTCATGGATGCGAAATTAGTGCACCTTTCTGAACTATACAGCAGTTTTTATCTCCCCTCCAAAGCGTAGGAGGCTATTGATTAAATACTCGATTTTACAGGAAGATCTGCCTACTATGGAAAGAAAAATAGCTTTGTCTTCAGCACATGACAGATCTCCAAGCATTCCTATAGCTAAATTGATACTCGTTAAAGGATTTCGAACCTCTTGGAGAGTAGCTACAATTGTTGTATCATTTGCTGATAGCTTTTGAGTAAGCGAATTGTCAACTTCCTCAAACTGATCCGTTTGGAGAAGTTTGTCCCTTTTCATGATTGGTTGGTTTTACTCAAGTTAACATTTTTTAAAGGGAATAGCTAATAATAGATTTTTTTGAGCTACGAAGGGCATTGGAACGTATACTTGATGGGGTAACAAAAACTACCAGGGAATTTCTCCTGTTATCGGGTTAGTTTCTTCACTGATAAATTTTCCGGTAACGCCATCATTATCCAACAACGCATATTTTACAATCCGTTTTCCTGCCAGTTCAACTTCTCCACCAGTATACCCTGTAAATGCTGTTTTTGTATAACCCGGACAAACAGCATTCACTTTGAACCTCGTATTTCTAAGTTCATACGCTAAGTGAACGGTATACATATTCAATGCTGCTTTGGAAGCACCATAAACTGCATACTTTGCAAAATCATAACCTACCCAGTTGGGATCTGATTGCAAGGAAAGCGAACCTACACTGGTGCTAACATTTACAATTCGGGGATTGGGTGATTCTTTTAATAGATCCATAAATGCTTTGGTAACACTGGCTACACCGAATACATTGGTAGCAAAAGTTGCAAGGTACTGCCTGGTATCTGCTTCCAAAGCGGTATAGGGAGCTCCGCCATTAATGCCCGCATTATTTATCAATACATCTAAGGAGGAAGTTCTTTTACCTACTTCTATCCTTGCATTTTGGACAGATCGATCGTTCGTTACATCAATCACAATAAGTTCAACATTTAATAAATTTTCCGACTTCAACTGTTGAACTGCTTTATGGCCATTTTCCAGATTCCTGCTGCCCAGATAAACGTAGAATCCATTTTGCAAAAGCTGCCTGGCAGTCTCCAATCCAATTCCTTTATTTGCTCCGGTGATAAATGCTGTCTTCATGTTTGCTCATATTTTAAGAGCAAAGTTTTGAACATGAAAAATGAAATCATTTACCATTTGGTAAAAAAATCCGTCAACGTATATTTTTTTTTATTCTGCTTAATGACTGCTGTGTAATACCCAGGTAGGATGCAATATAAGAAAGCGGAACCTGATTAATAAGTGTCGGATAATTTTCTAAAAATTCCAGGTAGCGCGTAGTGGCATCCTGAGAAATTACCGGGTTCTTTCTTGATTTTTGATACAGGCATTGTTGTACAATCCTGTTTTTTATTATTTCCCATTCCGGGATATCCGTAGAGAATGCATCCCAGTCCTGTTTTGAAAATACAACAAGCCGACAATCTGTACAGGCCTGTAAATATTCAGAAGAAGCCTGGTTGGCTTCAAAATTTACAAAATCAACCACCATGTTATTCTCAGCAATAAAACACCGGGTAATATCTTCTCCTGCGTTATTGTAATAACAACCGCGAACGATACCTTCCAGAACAAACCCCCTCTTCCAGTCTGTTTTTCAATTCTGATTTCAACATAGGAAGCGGCTCATGAATAAATGAATTGTCACCTTTGCGTTTTATCTCAGCTAATCCGCTGGACTTATTCGTTTCATATTCATTCATAAATATGAAAACGGTATCATCAACTATTTTGTCAACTTTAAATAAGGTATACTGTTTGTTACCTAATCTTACTTCATAAATATCTCCTCTTCGCGGATCCACAATCAATGCTGCATTTTGTTGATCTTTTTGCTTACTCATTGATACTCCCCAAACAATCAGCACCGCAGCAAGAGCAAGACCGGTAAATGTCCAGACAGGAGTTTTGCTGGCCGACTTCAAATTTGAAAAACTTGTTTTCAATGTATCGGAAAACTCCTTGTTTGGCAACACCTGTTTGCAATGCGAACAATAGGTGCCACCTGTTTTACCTATTGGAAAAAACTGGTTATTTTCTACCAATATAGAGGGAATTTCTGAAAACATCTAATACTTAATAAGCATTAGTTATTGATTTATTCATTTAAAAGTAAGCAGAGGTTTTAATTCGTTTATCAGATTGGGTCTATTAAGATACTCCGGATTATTATATTCAAATGTAAAATTAAAACATCTGGAAAGTTCATTCAGCAAATGAATATTTCCTTTAATTTCCCCCTCAAACCAATTGCTCCATGCAAATTGAAGCCGTTCATTTTCTTTCCCCAATTCATAAAAGTCAAAATCAATTCCCTTATCAAATAGT
>CAZJNY010000171.1:0-8135 GCA_964547405.1 uncultured Flavihumibacter sp.
CGGCTGCCAGCAGTTGTTTGGCTTCCTTGATCATCGGATAACCGGTATAGGTATGCGTGAGGCAAAAAAGCATGCCTGTATTTTCAATCACCTTTTTTAATTCCAGTGCTTCTTCCAGACTGAATGTGACCGGTTTGTCAAGCACTACATGAAAGCCGTTTTCCATCGCCAGTTTTGCCGGGGCAAAATGCATATGGTTGGGAGTAACGATGGATATAAAATCCATCCGCTGGTCTTCAGGAAGACTTTTCTCTGTGAGGATCATTTCCTCATAGGAGGCATAGGTGCGTACAGGAGGAAGTCTGAGTGCAGTGCCGGTTTGCTTTGATTTTTCTGCACTGCTGCTGAACGCACCACAAACCAGGTCAATCTCTCCGTCGAGCCAGGCTGCCATTCTGTGAACCGCTCCTATGAATGCATCCAGGCTTCCGCCTACCATGCCCATTCTGAGTTTTCTTGCCATTGCCATCTATAAATTTTTACTACAAAAGGAGTTACTTATAACTCACACATTCCTTATTTTCCTTTTCGGTATAGGCCAGTTTATATTGTTGTAAAACATCTTCCGGAACACCGTTCCACTGATTCGGTTTATTACCGGCATAACCAATGTCTTTTACACCGATTTCCGAAGTGTAAAATCCGGTGCAGGTAAGATCACGCATCAGATTAAAAAAGTTTACCCCTGGTTTCATTTCTGCTTTTGCCTTATTGGGGTAAGCGATCTGATCCACCATGGCAATCCGCTGTTGCTCACTGCAATCCTTAAACGATTTTTCATATTGCCGTAAACATTGCAGATCCAGCCAGCGTAGTCCGCCGCGCATCGGCGTCTGGTGCTCGGGCATATCCTTGACAATAAATTCAATGAATTCCGGCACTTTGGCATCGGAGGCACTTCCGCTTACCTCATCTTTTGGGATGATGATATCTCCGAGGATGGTAATCGTTGCCATTTCATGCTCGGTGAAAAAGGTATCAGCGGTCACTTTATTATAGTGTGCTACTTCCTCTGGCATCCGGTCAATCTTACCCGGACCAGCAGTATCGGTTGCAGCAGGTGCTGCCTTCTTATCTGTTTCCTTACAGGCATCCAGCAGGAGGCCGGTGGAAAGGGTTCCAAGGGCAATCGCTTTGAGTGATTTTCTTCTGTCCATAGTAAGGAGAATTTAGAGGTTATTCTTTTTAAGCTGGTCAACAATGTATTCACTCGCGCGCATGGAGAGCGCCAGGATGGTCCAGGTAATATTTTTATCCGCCTGCGAAACAAAGGGAGCGCCATCCACCACAAAAAGATTTTTACAATCATGCGCCTGGTTCCACTTGTTGAGGGCTGATTGTTTCGGATCATTTCCCATTCTGGCGGTACCGGCTTCATGAATGATTTTACCGGGTGCGTGCAGGCCGTAATTATTTTCCGGACCATCATCTCCACCCCAGGTAATTATAGCGCCCATGGCATGCATGATTTCCTTAAAGGTTTCCTTCATGTGTTTGGCCTGGTTGATTTCGTGTTCGCTCCATTTCACATTGAATTTCAGAACAGGGATGCCGTATTTGTCTACTACATTCGGATCAATTTCGCAATTGTTGTGACGGTAGGCAATGGCTTCTCCTCGCCCTGCCATGCCGATGGAGGCACCATAGAAAAAGCGCTGGTCTTCTTTAAGGGAGGCACCATAACCACCCGCTTCTTTCTGTTTGCCATTCACGAGGAATTTGCCGTTCATGCTCTGAATACCCATTCCGAAGCCATAGGCAGGCTGCCCTTGTCCGCCCCAGTATTCAATATGATAGCCTCTGGGGAAATCAAGTTTTTTATTATCGAGCCACCACGGAGAGTAGACATGCATACCACCTACACCATCTTCATTGTAGCGTTTGCGGTCAAAGAGTTGAGGTAGTACACCACCCATATCAGCACCGGTAGAATCATGGAGGTAACGGCCAACCACATCCGAAGAGTTAGCCAGGCCGTTTGGATGGCGGGGAGATTTGGAATTCAGCAGCAAACGGGAACTTTCACAGGCACTGGCAGCCAATACTACAATTCGTCCCTTTACCTGGTATTCCATCAGGTCGTCTTTATTGACATAGGAAACACCGGTTGCCAGTCCTTCTTTATCGGTCAGCACTTCACGGGCCATGGCATTTGGAATTACATCGATATTGCCGGTTGCCATGGCTGGTTTAACCAGAACGGAAGAGGAGGAGAAATCTGCGTACACCTGGCAACCACGTCCGCATTGGCCGCAATAGAAGCAGGCACCGCGTTTATCGTTGATAGGTTTAGTGAGCATAGACATCCTGGATGGGATGACTCTGACGCCGGCTCTTGTTGCGGCATTTTTTATAAAGAGTTCGTGAAGGCGTGGTTTGGGAGGGGGGAGGAAGAAGCCATCCGGATCATTCTCCAGTCCTTCATTGGTTCCGAATACGCCGATCAGTTGATCTACTTTATCATAAAAGGGTTTGATATCATTGTAGCTGATTGGCCAGTCTTCGCCCAGCCCGTCAATACTTCTGCGTTTGAAATCCTTGGGGCCAAAACGCAGTGAAATTCTGCCCCAGTGGTTGGTGCGTCCACCAAGCATACGGGCGCGGAACCAATCCCATTGTGTACCGGCCGCTTTGGTATAAGGCTCACCATCGATATCCCAACCCCAATAGCAGGCATCAAAATCACCAAACGGGCGAAAGCGGGTAGCCGCTCCTCTCCGGGGAGATTCCCATGGATTTTTAAGTTGCGTAACATTTTTTGCGGGGTCGTACATCGGGCCCGCTTCCAGTAAACAAACCTTTAATCCTGCATTCGCCAGCGTGTATGCTGCCATACCACCACCTGCACCGGAACCAACTATAATTACATCGTAGTTGACGGCCTGCTTTTTAATTTGTAATTCGCCCATTGTTTGCTTGCAATTTGAAATGTTCTGTAAAAGGAGGGTTGAAAATACGGATGGTTTTGGACACTATCAACATTCAGTTTCTATATGATAATTTAGTTTAACCTAACAACTGTTATTTTCTTTTTTTTTACCACAATCTTATTCTCTGATTGAAATATCCATGAAAACCATAAATTTATGACTGCCTTTTATTTAACAACCTCAATGATATGCAAGCCAACATCAACCGAAACAAACTCTTTGTAGCTAGTTGCCTCTCTCTCTTAGTAACATCTTTATCGTTTGGCATTCGTGCCGGTATTCTTGGAACCCTGGGAACTCAATTCAACCTCAGTGCATCCGAACTCGCGTCTATTGCCGCTACTGCCTTCTGGGGTTTTCCCCTGGCGGTTGTAATAGGCGGCATGGTGGTGGATGCCATCGGTATGAAAAAATTGCTGGTCATTGCTTTTCTCTTTCACCTTGCGGGCATCGTGCTGACAATTTTTGCCGGCGGGTTCTGGACACTGTTTTTATCAACTCTGTTGATTGGCATTGCGAACGGAACGGTGGAGGCTGCCTGTAACCCCCTGGTTGCTACCTTATACCCGGATAATAAGACCACTAAACTCAATCACTTTCATTTGTGGTTTCCCGGCGGTATTTTCATCGGCACCCTGATTGTGTTTCTGTTTGAAAAAATGGGAATTGGCTGGCAGATCCAGGTGGCAATTATGCTGATTCCAACCCTGATTTACGGATACCTTTTTTCCAAACTGGATTTTCCGGTTACGGAGCGGGTGGCATCCGGTATTTCCACTGCAGAAATGTATAAGTCAGTTGGAACGCCCCTGTTCATCTTCATGTTCATTTGTATGTTCGGAACAGCGATCACTGAATTGTTCACCGGTCAGTGGGTAGGAGTTTTATTAAACAACGTAACAGATAATGCCATCCTGATTCTGACCATTACTACTGGTGTGATGGTGGTAGGAAGGGGATTGGCAGAGCCGATTGTTCATCGCTTTTCACCGCAGGGTGTATTGCTGATGTCTGCTATACTGGCTGCGATCGGAATTTATATGATGAGTACGGTAACCGGTTCCACGCTGTATTTCGCGGCGCTGGTTTTTGGTATTGGTGTTTGTTATTTCTGGCCCACGATGCTCGGATTTGTGGCTGAAAACATTCCGAAATCAGGTGCACTGGGACTGAACCTGATGGGTGGTGCAGGAATGTTTGCCGTATCTATTTACACCTTGTTTATGGGTGGTTTTTACGATCGCCTGATTGCCGAGAAACTGCCTGCAGATGCTTCTATGGAAGCTTATCGTACGGCTGCGGCTGGAACTGCGGAAGCAGCCAAATATGCAGAAGCACAATTGACTGCGGGGCCGGATGTGTTGAAAGCAACAGCAATTATTCCCGTAATTCTGACTGTTGCATTTGCCGGTTTGGTAATTTACATGAGAAACAAAAAGAAAGTTCAGCTGGCAGGAGCCTGATTTTATATGAAAACAACCAAATCCAGAAGAAACGCGCTTAAACAACTGCTTGCTGCAGGTGCAGGAATTGCACTGGCACCCGCTGCAGGTTTTGCCGTTGAAAATAAAGCGGCAGCTACAATTATGAAAGGAAATATCAATCATTCCGTTTGCCGGTGGACCTATGGTCATCTCAGCCTGGATCAGCTTTGTACAGTAGCAAAAGAAATAGGCATTAAAGCCATTGACCTGGTAGGACCGGGAGACTGGGAGGTACTGAAAAAACACGGGCTGGATTCTTCCATGTGTAATGGTGCGGAAATAAACCTGGTACACGGTTTCAACAATACAGCGTATCATCAAAAACTGGTTGAAAATTATTCTGCTATGATTCCACTGGTGGCGAAAGCAGGCTATAAAAATCTGATCTGCTTCAGTGGCAACCGGGATGGTATGGATGATGAAACAGGATTACAGAACTCTGTGATTGGATTAAAGAAAATACTTGGTCTGGCTGAAAAACACGGAGTTGTATTGACGATGGAATTATTAAACAGCAGGGTGGATCACAAAGATTATATGTGTGATCGTTCTGTTTGGGGAATTGAACTCTGCAAACGACTGGGGTCGGAAAATTTTAAACTGCTGTACGATATTTACCATATGCAGATTGATGAAGGGGATGTTATCCGTTCCATTCAGAATAATCATATGTACTATGGGCATTACCATACTGCAGGCAATCCGGGCCGCCATGAGCTGGATGAAAATCAGGAGTTGAATTATCCGGCCATCATGAGAGCCATACATAAAACAGGCTTTAAGGGGTATGTTGCGCAGGAATTTATTCCTGTAGCTGCTGACAAGATAGCCTCGCTGAGAACTGCAGTTTCATTATGTGATATATAAATCAAACCAAAACGCTACACTATTTTAAACAACTGTTATGGCAGAAAATACATACGACGCGATTGTCATAGGGTCTGGCATCAGTGGAGGCTGGGCTGCTAAAGAACTAACTGAAAAGGGACTTAAAACCCTGATGTTGGAAAGAGGGCGGAATGTGGAACATGTAAAAGATTATGTCAATGCGAACAAACACCCCTGGGAATTTCCGCACCGGGGTGGAAGAACGCAGCAGATGATTCAGGATTACCCGGTACTGAAGCGGGATTATCCGTTGAATGAAACCAACCTCGACTTCTGGGTAAATGAAAAGGATTGTCCGTATACAGAAGTAAAGCGGTTCGACTGGTTCAGGGGATACCATGTAGGTGGAAGGTCCCTTACCTGGGGGCGTCAGAGTTATCGGTTCAGTGATCTCGATTTTGAAGCGAATCTGAAAGACGGGCATGGGGTAGACTGGCCCATCCGCTACAAAGACATTGCACCCTGGTACAGTTATGCCGAGAAATTTGCAGGCGTGAATGGATCCAAAGAGGGGCTGTCTCAATTACCGGATGGTGATTTTTTGCCGGCTATGGAACTGAACTGTGTGGAAAAAGATGCGGCCGACAGAATACGCAAGCATTATTCGGATGCGCGCCGGTTAATCATTGGCAGAAGTGCGAATTTAACAGCGCCGCATAATAACCGTACCAATTGCCAGTACCGGAACAAATGCTGGCTGGGATGTCCGTTCGGAGCCTATTTCAGCACGCAATCAGCAACACTGCCGGCGGCGCTGGCTACTGGTAATTTAACCCTGCGGCCCTGGTCCATCGTAACCAAAATCCTTTATGACAAGGATACCAAAAAGGCAAAAGGAGTAGAGATACTGGATGCAGAAAACAACAAAACCTATGAGTATTATGCCAAGGTCATATTCCTGAATGCATCCGCGCTGAACAGTACCTGGATTCTGATGAATTCGGCAACGGATATCTGGCCGGATGGATTGGGCAGCAGCAGTGGTGAACTGGGGCATAACCTGATGGACCATCACCTGGGAGTTGGCGCAGGAGGAATTGTTGAGGGATACGAGGATAAATACTTTTTTGGTCGTCGTCC
Source organism: uncultured Flavihumibacter sp. (assembly GCA_964547405.1). Classification (GTDB taxonomy): domain Bacteria; phylum Bacteroidota; class Bacteroidia; order Chitinophagales; family Chitinophagaceae; genus Flavihumibacter. The sequence continues at coordinate 6,383 of CAZJNY010000171.1, forward strand.
GAATGGCTTTTACATTCCACGATTCAGAAATCTTAAAGGAGATGAGGGCAGGGGATATGTACGCGGATTTGGATATCAGGGAGCTGCCAGTCGCCAGGGCTGGAGCCGGGAGATTGCTGAATTGAATATTGGTGCAGAATTGAAAGAGGCATTAACTGAACCCGGCACCTGGACGATGGGTATGGGAGGATTTGGTGAAATACTTCCGTATCATGAAAACAAAATAAGTCTGGATAAAACCAGGAAGGATAAATGGGGATTGAATGTACTGGCAATTGATTGTGAGCTGAAGGATAATGAAAAGAAAATGAGGGAGGATATGCTCAATGATGCTGTAGAGATTCTGGAAGCAGCCGGCGTTAAAAATGTACAGAAAAGGGACGGTGATGGAACCATGGGGCGCGGTATTCATGAAATGGGAACGGCCCGTATGGGAAGGGATCCGAAAACCTCGGTATTGAATGGCTGGAACCAGGTATGGGATGCGCAGAATGTGTATGTAACGGATGGCGCTGCTATGACATCAGGTGCCTGTGTAAATCCATCGCTAACGTATATGGCATTAACAGCCAGAGCTGCCGATCATGCCGTATCTGAATTGAAAAAAGGAAATCTTTAACTGATAAAACGAACTACTTATGAAACGTAGACAAGCTGTTTCGACAATGGCCGTCATACTGGGAGGATCCATGGTTGGTTCACAGTTGTTTTTGACGGGTTGTAAGCAAACAGAAAAAAAAGCGAGTCTGACTGAGTTTTCACCGGAAGCAACAGCTTTGCTGGATGAGATTGGTGAAACCATTATACCTGCTACAAATACGCCGGGTGCCAAGGCCGCACAGATAGGTGCATTCATGAAAATCATGGTAACGGATTGTTATGATGAGGCGGCACAGAAAGTATTTATGGATGGCATTACCAGTTTGCAGGAGGCAAGTGATAAAAAATTCGGTAAAGGATTCATGGAGCTGGACCCCGCGCAACGTAAAGAACTCCTGATAGAGCTTGACAAGGAACAACGGGAATATCAGAAGACCAAAAAACCAGAGGAGCCGAATCATTATTTCAAAATGATGAAAGATCTGACCCTTCAGGGGTATTTCACCTCAGAAATAGGAGCTACGCAGGCATTGCGCTATGAGGCAGTTCCGGGAAGGTATGAGGGATGTATGCCTTACAAGCAGGGAGATAAAGCATGGGCAACGTGAGGATGTGAGATGTGAGACGTGAAACGTGAGATGTGCGATGTTAAATAAAAAATACCCGTCGGGATGCCCGACGGGTATTTTAATAACTATATAGCTGATTATGCTTCAGCACCACCTTCTACCGGAGCGGTAGTACCTTCTGCTGCCGGTGCTTCAATAACTGGAGCTGCCGGTGCTGGAGCGGGTGCCTGTTTTTTTACAGATTTACGACCTGCTTTTTTAGGAGCTGCTTTTTTTGCTGCCTTTTTAGGAGCTGCTTTTTTAGCTGCTTTCTTGGGAGCTGCTTTTTTTGCTGCTTTTTTAGGAGCTGCTTTTTTAGCTGCTTTCTTGGGGGCTGCTTTTTTTGCTGCTTTTTTAGGAGCCGCCTTTTTAGCCGCTTTTTTTGCTGCTTTCTTAGGAGCTGCTTTTTTAGCTACTGCTTTTTTCAGTGCTTTTTTTACTGCTTTTTTAGGAGCCGCCTTCTTTACCGCTTTTTTTGCTGCTTTTTTAGGAGCCGCCTTTTTAGCTGCTTTCTTAGGGGCTGCTTTTTTAGCTACCGCCTTTTT
>CAZJNY010000172.1:0-8106 GCA_964547405.1 uncultured Flavihumibacter sp.
TTCGTCATCTTATCAGATGGCATTAACATCATCCCAATGAATCAAAGGTTTAAACACCTGTTCAGGAAATACCTGGATAACAGTTGTAGCAGGGAGGAATTCAACGAGCTTTTCGCCTATATGGAACAAGAGGGAAACCAGGATTCCATGGAAGCCGTATTGGAATCCCTGACGCAGGAACAGGAACCGGAAAGGTCTGTGCGCCGAAAATGGTTGTTACCGGCAATGGCCGCTGCTGCCTCTATTTTGGTAGTAGTTGCAGCATTTAGCTGGTGGCAGACTCAAACCAGCAACCCCGCAAAAGGACTGGTTAGGAATGGTATGGAACAGTCAGGAACAGTTCTTTCGAAGTCAACAGAAAAATCGGAATACAAATATCTTTTGTTACCCGACAGTACACAGGTTTGGTTAAACGCCGACAGTAAACTGGATTTTCCGGAGCTGTTTGACAGTAAAAAACGAGTGGTTTATTTAACCGGAGAAGCCTATTTCGATGTGCGGCATGCTGATAAAATACCCTTTATCATTCATACCGGTAAAGTGCGTACAGAGGTATTGGGAACAGCCTTTAATATCAAGGCCTATCCGGATATGGAGAAAATAACGGTATCTGTGAAAAGAGGTAAAGTGAAGGTTAACTATGCAGATCGGGAGGTGGCCGTCTTAACGAAAGGAAAGGAGGTAGTGATCGCGCAGCAAAGCCAGCAGGTGAAAGAAAAGCCGGTTAAGGAAGAGCAAACTGCAGGCTGGCAGGAAGGAAACCTGGTTTATGATGACTATTCAGTAGGTGATATCCTGGCTGATCTGGAAAGGGTATATAATGTAAAGATCCGGGTTGGGTCATCTGAGTTGAAGGCCATTCGGGTTACAACCAGTCTTAAACGGCAATACGGAGTTGAAAATGCATTGGAGATACTGGGCCGGCTTACCGGTGCTGATATAGCAATTGAAAAAGGAATTTATATAATGAAAAAACAATAACAACCACATGAGTAGTAGCTAAAACAAAAAGACCGCTTCAGGAGCAAGCTGTTGCGGTCTGGCTTAAAACTGTTTGAGAAAATTTAAACCAATCAAAACTATGAGTTTTAATTCAAAAACGCATAGGTGGAGGCTGTTTGACCTAAACCTACTGCCGTTCCTGCAATCTATATTCAGTAGCAGGAAAATTCAAGTACTAGTTATGAGAGCATTGACCCTGGCAATCTTATTGACTATCAATGGTGTATTGATGGCCGAAACATCTTCGGGGCAGGATCTGAGTAAAATCCGGATTTCCATTGACCTGAAGAATGTGCCGATGAAAGCAGCCCTGAAAAAGATAGAAGGTTCAACTGACCTTTCTTTCTCTTTCCGGACAGCTGATCTTTTAAGTTTGCGTAATGTCAGTTATGCAGCTGAAAATATCCCTGTTGATAAATTATTGGATGCCCTCTTTGAAAATACGGGTCTGAAATACGAGGTAATCAATTCTAATATCATCATCCGAAGGGTGGCTGCTCCGGAAGCAGCTTCACCAGTACGTTCCGGGATCGCCTTTGAAGGAGGTATCCGAGGAAGGGTTGTAAATACGAAAGGAGAACCGGTTCCCAATGCATCTATCCTGGTAAACGGGGTTAACCAGGGTACGGCAGCCGATCTGGAAGGACGTTTCTCCTTATCCGGACTGAAAGCCGGAACCTATACTGTTGTTGTTACAGCAGTTGGATATGGCAAGCAGGAAAGAACTGTAAACGTAACAGATGACAACATTGCAAGCATCACCATTGAACTTTCCGAAGATAATGCCGACATGGCCGAAGTAACAGTAACGGCCCTGGGTATCCGAAGAGAGAAAAGAGAACTAGGTTATTCTGCACAGGAGGTAAAAGGTGATGCCCTTACCGCCAGTCGTCAGCCAAATATTGTAAATGCTTTACAGGGCCAGGCGGCAGGATTGCAGATCAACTCTGGAGGTGGTGCACCCGGACAGGGATCCAAGATTATTCTTCGTGGTTTGAACTCCCTGGATCCGAATCGTGATTTTCAGCCCTTGTTTATCATTGATGGTATACCGGTAGACAACACTACAGATGTATCAGATGGAAGCTCTTTATATGGTATCAGCAACCGTGCTGCGGATATCAATCCGGATGATATTGAAAGTATCAATATCCTGAAAGGAGGTGCTGCAACCGCATTGTATGGTTTAAGAGCATCAACAGGTGCTATTATCATTACTACCAAATCCGGAAAAGCAGGTAAACTGAGAGGAAGTGTTACTTCTACTTACGGAGTGGATGAGATCAATATGTATCCTGAAACACAAACCAGGTATACACAGGGTTGGATGGGGGTATATGATCCCAGCAGCTTCTGGCCAACAACAGGACCAACTATTGAAGACGCAAAAGCAATTGATCCAACACACCCGGACAAGATCTATAATAATTTTAAACACGGATATAAAACCGGAAACTCCTTCCGTAATTCTCTGAATATATCCGGTGGATCAGAGCGTGCGATATTCACCGGAACTTTTTCACAGTTCAACCAGGAAGGCATTATGCCATTTACGGATTATAAAAACATATCCGCTAAAGTGGGTGGTGAATTCAAGCTTTCCGAAAAAGTAAAATTCGGAAGTAGTGTGAACTATGTTAAATCCGGTGGACGCAGAGGTAATGCAGATCGGTACAATGAAAACCTGACCTATTTTTCTCCGCGCTGGAATATCTGGGATTATATCAATGAAAACGGAACGCAGAATACCATTGTAGGTTCCGGTAATGATAACCCCGTTTATGTATTGAGAGGAGTAGACTACAGAGACAACGTGGATCGTATTATCACCAACTCTCATTTCACGTATTCCCCGGCAAAATGGCTGGATATCAATTATCGATTTGGTGCTGATATCTATAGTGACTCGAGGACTTCAAAATCTCCTGGCCCAATGGGTTTGCCGGATGAAATTTATCCCGCCAGTGATTTTGGATTTGGAAATATTTCCGAATACTCCGCAAGAAATACAATTCTGAACTCAACCTTAATGTTGAATTTCAAGAATAAAATCGGACAGCATTTGCAGTCGTCGTTGAAAGTTGGACATGATCTGTTTGCAACCAAAAGAACAACTGTTTATGCCAATGGTGATACCCTAGTTGTTCCCAATTTTTACAACCTCAATAATGCCAAGCGGGTAACAGGATCCAATTCATTGAGAGAATATCGGATTATCGGTCTGTTTGCTGACTGGACATTAAGCTGGAAGAACTACCTGTATATGACGCTGACATACAGGAATGACTTTACTTCAACCTTGTCAAAGGATAATCGTTCCTTCAGCTATCCGTCTGCAAGTTTGAGTTATATCTTCTCTGAGACATTCAAGTTGCCGGATTGGTTCAGTTTTGGTAAGGCGAGAGTATCTGTTGCTAAAATTGGTAAGGATGCAGTTCCTTATGCAACCAGCTCCGGATTCAATCTTGGTTCACCGCTTAATAATAATGTGATTCCTTTCTTCCTTTCTACGCAGACAGGAGATCCCAATCTTCGTCCGGAGTTTACCACTTCCTATGAAGGAGGCCTGGAGTTGAAGTTTCTGCAAAACCGGCTGGGAATTGATTTCACCTATTATAATAACACCAGTAAGGATTTGATTATTCCGGTAAAAGTACCGGTAACCAGTGGATATGATCAGATTTATCTGAACAGTGGAAGTATCCGTAACAAGGGTGTGGAAATCAGCTTATCCGGAACACCTGTTCAGACAAGAAATTTTTCCTGGGATGCTCGTGTGAATTTCACTTCCAACAAGAATACGGTATTGTCAATTTATCCTGACCTTACAGAGATTGCCATTGCCAGCCAGTTTGGTTACCTGAGTGCGAATGTTACACAGAAATATATTCCAGGATACCCGGTTGGTGCATTGTTTGGAAGAACCTATCAGCGTTATTACGGTGATAAAACAGAAAATCCTGCCATCCTGGAAAAGGATTTACCAATTGTAATTGGAGCAAACGGGTTTCCGGTATTGAATCCTGCCTCCAAGCAACAATATATTGCGAACTCACAGCCACGCTGGATAGGAAGTTTTGGAAGTACTTTCCGGTATAAAGGGCTTAGTTTATCCTTCCTCTTTGATACACAACAAGGAGTGTACCGCTACAATCAGCTGGCAAATTTCCTGGCTGCTTTCCTTACTCATAAAGGATCCGAAAACCGGAATGATATCATCGTGTTTGATGGAGTACTGGCAGATGGAAGCCCAAATACCAAACCCGTATGGTTAGGACAGGGAATGGGTCCGGATGGTGTTAATTATGGAAATGGTTATTACCGGAATATTTACCGTGGTGCATCTGAAACATTTGTAGAAGATGCTTCCTGGGTAAGACTTCGCAATCTTAGCCTTGGATATACGGTTCCAGCTGAAATTGTAAGTAAATCAGGTTTTCTGACTGGAGCAACAGTAACCTTTACCGGAAACAATCTTTGGATTAAAACGAAGTGGAGCGGATTTGATCCTGAAGCAAGTTCAACCAGTTCCGGAAGTGTAGCAGATGGTTTCTCCGGCTTTACCTACCCCGCTACCCGGAGTTATCTTGTTTCACTTAATCTTAATTTCTAAAACAGGTAACCATGAAACGAATCCATCAATTATTATATACAGGCCTTCTTTTTATTGGATTAACCGGGTGTAGTAAATACCTGGATAAACTGGACAACCCGAACCTGGTTACGGATCCTCCATTGAATGGCTTGCTTGCACAGAACACCTATAATACCGGATACAATGTTTACCGGATGGGTTATACGGCGTCCTATTTTATGCAGTACCAGGCTTCCAGTACCAAAGGAAGTGATACGGATATTTACAACGAAGTAGATTATTCCACTTCCTGGACAGCCATCTATTCCACTATGATGAACCTTCAGCAAATGCTGAACAAGGCTGTGCAGGACAATGCCTATCATCATGTTGGTGTTGGCAAAATCATGATGGCCTATAATCTCAATATGCTAATCAATGCATTTGGTGATGTTCCTTACAGTGAAGCATTGAAAGGGGGGGAATTATTGGTTCCCAAATTTGATGACCAGGCTACGCTGCATGCTACCTCTATGAGTCTGCTGGATGAAGGCATTGCAGAATTACAGAAAACAGGTGCCAGCCTGAACCTGGATGCGGCCGGTGATGTAATCCATGGTGGGAATGTAGAGGCCTGGATTAAAACAGCCCATGCATTAAAGGCAAGGTTCATGAACCAGCTTACGCGAAAAGCCTCTTACAATGCCGGCAATGTTCTTACTGAACTGAATAGCGCGTATGCGTCCAACTCAGACGATGCGATGATGACGGTATTCCGTGGTCGCAGTCCCTGGAATCAGGTGGCGTACAACAATACCGTATTGCTGTTGGATGGCTGGCTAAGTGAGCAGTTTGTGGATGCTTTGGATGGTACCACATTTGGTGTGGAAGATCCACGTTTACCACGGATTGCCACCTTAACCCAGTTTGGTGATTATAGAGGAACACCCAATGGAGCAGGCCGTATAGGTACAGGTACAGATGATGAGGAGTCCTATCTTTCTGTAAATGGTTATTATTCCAGTGGCAATGCACCATTGGCATTGGTAACCTATGCTGAGCTGAAGTTCATTGAAGCAGAAGCGGCATTCAGGGCGGATGACAAACCCAGGGCATATGCAGCCTACCTGGCCGGCATTGCTGCCCATATGAATAAAGTAGGGGTAGCGCCAGCAGATAGGGATGCTTATATAAGTGAATCCTCAGTGAGTGTGGGTGAAGCTAATATTACGCTGGAACTCATCGCCAAAGAAAAGTATGTTGCCATGTTCCTGCATCCGGAATCCTGGGTGGATGGCCGTCGCTTTGATTATAATTACAAGGATTTTGAATTGCCGGAAGGTGCGGTGCTCAATACATTTATTCGCCGACTCGCTTACCCTAATGTGGAGTTCAGCAGAAATGGAGCAAATGTGCCTGATATAAGCGGACTGGATGAACGCCTGGCATTTGACAAACCATAACTGAATAATGAAAATAAAAGGCCTGATAGTATTCGGGTTCCTGGTTGGGTCGCTGGCCGGATTTGCACAGGACTTTACCATGGAATCGGTTACTTCCTATCCGTTTCCATCTGAACTCTCTGCATCAGCAAAGGGTTCCAGAATTGCAGTGGCATTGAATGAGCAGGGCAAGAGGAATATCTATGTAGCAGAAGGACCGGAATTTGAATTGAAAAAACGAACCTCCTTTGAGCTGGATGAGGGTCTGGAGCTAAGCTGTATCCGCCTCTCTGTAGATGGCAAATGGATTGTTTTTGTTCGCGGAGGTGATTATGGAGCATTCGACGAAACGATACCAAGGAATCCTTCCTCATCACCTGCAACCCCCAAGGTGCAGGTGATGAGCCTTCCTTTTGAAGGCGGACAACCAACTATACTGGATGAAGGAACTGAACCGGTAATTGATCCTTCCGGTCAGTTTGTATTGTATGAGAAAAATGGAGCACTGTGGGAAAGTCCCGTCGACGGGAGTTCCAAACCTGTTCGAAAATTCTTTACCAAAGGTTCGGTTAGCCAATACAGTTATGAGCCTGGTGGTAAGCGTATTTTGTTTGTAGCAAATCGCCGGACGCATTCTTTTATCGGCATTTATACAGATTCCATTCAACCCATTCAATGGATTGCACCGGCAGTTGCCAGGGATGTATCACCAAGATGGTCACCGGATGGCAAACGAATTGTATTTATCAGGCGTACTGCTGGCGGTGGGCGTCCTGATTCCATAACGGTTCGGAGGCACCAGGCATGGTCTCTTATGGTGGCAGATCCGGCAACAGGGAAAGCTGAGAAAATATGGACGGCACCCCGAACTTTAAGAGGTTCTTACCCTGGTACTCAGGGTGGGCCTAACCTGCATTGGGCCGATCAGGATCGAATTATTTTTGTATCCTTTATGGATGGATGGCCTCATCTGTATTCAATTCCTGCTAAGGGAGGAGAGCCACTGCTGCTAACAAAAGGGAATTATATGCTGGAGCATATCCGTCTGAGTCCTGATCGCAAATGGTTGGTGGCGGCTGCTAACACGGGTCCGGAAAAAGACGACCTGCATCGCAGACACCTGGTTAAGATCCCGGTAGATAAACCTGCTGTTGAAGTAGTAACTCCGGGTAAAGGAATTGAAGCCTTACCGGTAATCACCGGAGATCAGCAACATATCGCTTTTATCAGTGCAACAGCCCAACGGCCAGGGGTAGTTGCAGTTATGCCTTATACTGGTGGAAAAGCAAGGCTTGTCGGTGCTTCCAGAATACCATCCGGATTTCCTGATTCCAAATTGGTAGAACCAAAATCGGTGAGTTTCAGGGCTTCCGATGGCGTACTGGTGTATGGCCAATTATTCGAACCTCCTGGAAATAAAGAGGCAAGAAAACCAGCAGTGGTTTTTATACATGGAGGTCCGCAGCGGCAAATGTTATTAGGTTGGCATTATGGAGATTATTACTCGAATACCTATGCGTTGAATCAATACCTGGCGAGCCAGGGTTTTGTAGTGCTTTCTGTAAACTACCGGTTAGGGATCGGGTATGGATATGAGTTTCAGTATCCACCCAACTGGGGGAGTTATGGAGCGTCGGAATACCTGGATGTGAAAGCTGCCGGCGATTGGCTGGCAAAGCAATCATTTGTGGATCCGGCTCGGATCGGCACCTATGGAGGATCCTATGGAGGTTATCTGGTTGCTTTGGCATTGGGCAGAGATTCCCGACTTTTTAAAGCAGGTGTTGATATTCATGGTGTTCATACCAACCGGGAGGACTATCCTTCACTTGATGGTGAACAGGCTCCCGATGCGGCTTATGCGAAAAAAATAATCTGGCAGTCTTCACCCGTTTCCTGGGTTAAACAATGGACTTCCCCTGTTTTGTTTATTCATGGTGATGATGACGGCAATGTTCCTTTTTTTGAAACGGCAGACCTGGTTCGGCGCTTTGAGCAGGCAGGTAAATCCTATGAAAGCCTGGTCATTCCGGATGAAACCCATCATTGGATGCGTTATCATAATCAACTGATCGTCAACAAGGCGGT
>CAZJNY010000173.1:0-8079 GCA_964547405.1 uncultured Flavihumibacter sp.
AGGAAAGCTTTTCTTATTTCAGCACTTGTCAACATAATTCGGAATGATTCTTGAGCGTATTTTTCGCCGCGCCTGCTATATTTGCGCAAAGCCGGTGAAAGTGGTGCAAAGCTAAGGAAATGGGCTGTGCAGGCATATATGAAAAAAATCAAATACTACTATAACCCTACAACCCTTCGATACGAGAAGCTTGAAACCCCGCTGCGGGTGAAACTGCTTCGTGCCCTTGGTTTTATAGCCGGCTCCCTGGTTACCGCCCTTATTATTGTTTCCATTGCCTTTCAATACCTGGATTCTCCCAAAGAAAAGATCCTCCGCCAGAACTATGAGCGGGCCCGTGATAACTACGACCTGCTCAATATGCAGCTGGGTAAACTGAAGCAGCAGATTACAGAACTGGAAAAACGCGATAATGAAATTTACCGGTCGATCTTTGAAGCTAGTCCTATCCCCGATAGCGCCCGGGTGAAGGAAATGGAAAAGCAGAAAGAGATCCAGCTGGTTCAGGCAATGGATGCCGATGCCCTTTACACGGATATTGTCGGAACCCTTAATAATCTGATCAAACGGGCAGCTTACCAGCACAAATCCTACGATGATATTGAAGGTTTTATCAAAAACAAAGAGATCCTGCTCGCCGCCACACCTGCGATCCAGCCCGTCAGCAATGCTGATTTAAGAAGAATTGCTTCGGGTTTCGGCTACCGCATCGACCCGGTTTATAAAACGGTAAAAATGCATGCGGGACTTGATTTTGCCGCCCCTCAGGGCACACCCATCTATGCCACCGCCAACGGATCCGTTAAACTGGCCGGCAATACCGGAAACGGGTATGGGAACCACGTAATAATCAACCATGGTTATGGGTATGAAACCCTGTATGGCCATATGTACCGCATCAAATCCAAAAGTGGCGAACGGGTAAAACGCGGGGAAATCATCGGATACGTTGGAAGTACGGGAAAATCCACTGGTCCGCACCTCCATTATGAAGTGCATAAAAATGGCAAACGCCTCGACCCCGTATATTTCTTTTACAACGATCTTACCCCCGAACAATACGATCGCCTGCTTAAAATGGCAGCTGCCAGCAACCAAAGTTTTGATTAATCTCCTGCTAATTTGCGGCACGACCATTGTATCTTTATACATAGATGTCGAAGGGATTTCAACAAATAACACTTGATTTTGGACTGGAACCACCAGCACCGCCTGCAGTTAATGAACCCGATCAACCCGACCTGGTTATCGATGAGCGTCCCGAACCTGTCACAGCAAAACAGGAAGCCCCCGTTAAAGTTGATCTGACAACTGAATCAACTACCGTTACCATTCGCCGAAAACCCGGCAGAAAACAAAAAGAAAAAACCTGGAAATCGGCTACCCCGGGCAAACGGGGCAGAAAATCACTCAAGGAAATTGCCGCGGAAGCCGACCTGGTGGAGATTCCTTCCGACGAAGAATTATTCACCAAACAATACTACAGCATTGGCGATGTAGCTAATATGTTCCGCATGAACCCTGCGCTCATCAGAACCTGGAGCAATGAGTTTGAAGCCATGCTGAAGCCCCGGAAAAACCGGAAAGGAGACCGCTTCTACCGGCCGGAGGATGTAAAATTTCTGCACCTGATCTATCACCTTGTACGGGTTCGGAAATTTACCCTGGAAGGTGCCAAGGAACATCTTAAGGGCCAAAAGAAAAAGATGGAAAACCAGTTCCAGGTGATTCAGAAATTGCAGCAATTGAAAGCATTCCTCTTAGAACTGAAAGCCAACCTCTGAGTTTAGGATTTGGCAATAATGATCTCCCTGCTTTCCCCCGCCAGCTCCATATCCATAGATTCCAGCAGCCTTAGTATTTCCAGGTTGATGGTCTGCTTCAACTGATTGAATTCCGGCATAGGAATCATACCGGTGTAATATTCAACGGTTATCACAAATGCATTGGCCGTGATATCATTCAGAAAGCAGGTATAATTTTCAATAGCAGGATGACTGAGTATTGTTTTGATGCCGGCAACCGCATGATCCAGCTTTACAGTAGATGTTTTGAGCGACAGTTCAAGCCGGATATCCGCTCTGCGCTGGGAACGCAAACTGAGGTTATCCATAATACTGTCCACCATCTGTTTGTTCGGTACACTAACATAGGTTTTCTGGTCGGTGCGAAGTCTTGTACTTCTCAATCCGATTCGTTCAATGGTGCCCGTTATCTGCTGAACTTTTACAGTATCTCCCACATGAAAGGGCTTATCGAAAAAGATGATAAATGAAGCGATCAGATTCTCCAGGCTTTCACGCGCAGCAAGGGCAAGCGCACCTGCAACGATAGATAACCCCGCCAGGTAGGTAGTGATGTCCTTATTAAAGGAAAACCGGATCACCAGCAGAATCCCTACAATTACAAGTACTGTTTTAAAGAAATCCTTGAAGAATACCACCATCTGGTTGTCTGCCATATCTGCCGTCAGATTGGCTTTCTGTTCCATTAGCATGGCAATAAAATCAATCATCCGGCGCAATAACCATACAAAAATGATCACCCAAATTCCTTTACCGATACTGGCCAGAATAGTCCGGATCTCTGTCTTGTAAATTTTTACATTAAGTACTTCGGGGAAAATCAAATTATCAAGCGCCACCATTGTTACGGAAACAATCAGAAATACCTGCATCGGCTGAAACACCAGTTCAACAAAGGAATGCTGGTCAATTTTCCAGGATCTGCTTTTTATGATCTTGAAAATAATTCTTGATAACACCCTCGAGAGGTATCGCTTAAACAGTATTGCCAGCAGGATGGTTCCAAAGCAGGCCAGATACGCGCGAACCGTATTCCCGAGGAAGATATAATCCAAAACATCCATCATGCTGACATCCGATTTATAAACTATAAATAAATAACCTGCCTTGTTTCAACACATATAAATGATCCAGTCCAACCTGAACTTTGCCTGCCCCCTGGAACAATTCGGCAACAGGTTGCTCTTTTAATTCCATACTGCCCGGCACATAACTTTCCAGCAAATCACCTTTTCTTCCCAGCACCCGGTTCCCGATTACCTGTAAATCTGTCCAGCCCATCAGCGCTACTTTGTTTTTGAGTGTACCAAAATAATCAAGTACAAATAATCCTTTAGCAGGATCATAGAGGTAAACCAACCTGTCTGCATCTGCAATAAACTTTGGCGATGGAGCATCATCAAACAGGACCCTGAAATCAACCGTTTCGCCAACCAGGTTGCCACTATCATCCAGCCTTTTTAATCTTCCTTCCAGTTCATCATAAACCCATACTCCATTATCAAAGGACTGTGCAATGGCTTTAGCCTGAAATATCTGGTGTTTCCTTAAATCAATCGTTAAGCGATTATTCAAAAACCGGTCCAATACTACAATGGTGCCGAAATCCTTATAGAACAACAGTACTTTTAGTGGATTGGAAACATCCATTGAAAATAATTTTCCATAGCGGCGCACGTCATTAAATACACCTACAGAATCACCTTTTGGTGAAAGCTTTTTAAGTTGTCCGTTTGCATCTAACAAGTATATATAACCGAGATTATCTACTGCAAATCCGGTAAGATTTTCTCCTACAATCTGTTTCAAACGGAAGCTGTCGTTGACCAGTTGCCGCTCAGTTGCTCCTGCCGTCAACTTCAGCAACAACATGCCCAGTATCAGCAGTTTTCTCATGGTGTATAATATTCAAGATGTAATGCAGTGCCGTCAAAAACAGCATAAGAGTCATATCGCAGCCAGTCGCCGAGGTTCACATATCGACTCCGTTCATTTAACTTAAAATCTATCGGTAAATGCCGGTGGCCGAAAATAAAATAATCAATGGGTTCCTTTTGCAGCACTTCCTTACAGTATTGGATCAGCCACTCCTTTTCCTCCCCCTGGAATACTTCATCCGACTGGCCGGTTGCTGCCCTGCTTTTGCGGCTCATATAATTGGCAAGGCCAATACCCCAGCTTGGGTGTAAGGCGCCAAACAACCATTGACAAAATTTATTGCGGAAAACTTTTTTTATGAATTTATAACCGTGGTCTCCGGGACCGAGGCCATCTCCATGTCCGATCAGGAATGACTTCCCGTTAAATGTAAATCGCTTCTCCTCATAATAAACAGGGATATTTAATTCCTGTTCAAAATAACCATCCACCCACATATCGTGATTGCCGACAAAAAAATGAACCGGGATTCCTTTATCAGTGAGGGAAGCTAGTTTTCCCAGTAGCCGTACATACCCTTTCGGCACTACTGTTTTGTATTCGTACCAGAAATCAAAAAGGTCGCCAACAATGAATAGTTGTCCCAGCTCTGGTTCTATCTTATTTAGAAACTCAACGATTTTTTTCTCCCGCTTCAGGCTCTGCGCATGATCCGGCGCACCCAGGTGAAAATCTGAAATAAAATATATTTTCTTTCCCGCTTCCAGTTGCATGGTCGCAAATATACTATTATCCCTTTTCGCGGCGATATTGCAATACATCGCCGCCAGTGATAACTGGTTTACCAGTAGTATCTCCATTAAACCAGTAGATCCAGGCTTCGGTTTTTTTACCATCCGCCGATACGATTACCGCTTCTTCTCTTTTGTAAAGGGCAGGTTCCCCTTCTTCCGGTGCTACTCCTTCATAATCGTCGAGCTGGGCGATGGCCCAATCCCAGTCGGCTTCCGGTTTCAACCGGTACAGTTCCCCCAATATCCAATGATCGCCACCAGACGGCACAGCTGCCGGGTAATCGCCCATATCGTACAATACTCCCTGCACTTTTGCATCGGATATAAAATCAAAATGCTGGCTGATATACGCATACGCAGGATGATGAAATCCTTTACGCAGGGAACCATAGACAAACAATAACATGGATAGGAGGTTTATGAATTATCAACAAGGAATAAGTAAACTTCTTTCGGACCATGAACACCTACCACCAGTGTTTTTTCAATATCCGCCGTGCGGCTCGGACCACTGGCGAAACTGATAAAGGAGGGCAGGCTGCTTCCGTATTTATCTTTCAATACCCGAAGCCCGTCTTTTATATCATAGACCAACTGACTGGTATAGGCTATACAGATATGGACCGGCGCATACACGCTTGAGGTACGTCCGCTGGCCTGGGCACTGCTTAGTACAATAGTACCGGTTCTCGCAACCAGGCACTCGCAGCTGGTTAACGAAGCATCGCAATTTTTCAGCGCCTCAGGAGATTGATCTTCCAGCAATACCGAACGAAGTGATTCTTCGGTTATACCTGACCGTATATCATTCTCCCGGCAATAAATTTTTTGAAATCCTTTTTGTTTGGCCAGTAGCTGTAACTGCAATTGCAGCTCCTGCTGGTTCAGACAGAATACAAACTTGCCCTGCAGTTTCCCGAATTGTTCGGCAAATAAAAGGTCAAGGTCTTCCGGTGCAGGCTGATACACAGACTGGTTGCCTTCGCTGGAGGGAAATGGAAGAGGCGTTGATTCACTCAACGCCTTCCGTATTTTTTTTAAAATTGCTTCTTTTGATGTAGCCGCTTTCATTATGATCAGGCAATACTCGGTGACTCGTCTACTTCCAATGTCTTCTTCTCTTCATAAGGACGTTTACCGATCAGTTGTTCAACATCACTCTGGAATAACACTTCCTTATCCAACAACTTTTCCGCCAGTATTTCTACCTGTTGTTTCTTCTCAGCGAGTAGCTGCTTGGTACGCTCATATGCCAGATCAATCAGTTTGCGAACTTCCTGATCAATAATTTTTGATGTTTCTTCCGAGTAAGGCTTGGTAAAGGAGTTTTCATTCTGCGGATCATAGAAACTCACATTGCCCACCTTATCATTCATACCATATACGGTTACCATGGAATAGGCAATTCGGGTGATCTGCTGCAGATCATTCTGAGCGCCTGTTGAAATTTTATTAAAGAAAATCTCTTCCGCGGCACGACCACCAAGGGTCATACAGATCTGATCTAGTAACTGATCGGTATTGTATAAGTATTGTTCTTTCGGTGTGTACTGGGCATACCCTAAAGCAGCCGTACCCCTTGGCACAATTGTTACCTTCAGCAATGGATAGGCATGTTCAAGATACCAGCCACAGATAGCGTGACCAGCTTCATGGTAGGCAATGATTTTCTTTTCATCCGGAGAGATGATTTTATTCTTCTTCTCCAATCCTCCGATTACCCGATCCACCGCATCCTGAAAATCGGTCATATCCACAGCTTCCTTTCCTTTTCTGGCGGCAATCAGTGCTGCTTCATTACAAATATTTGCAATATCCGCTCCGGCAAAACCTGGCGTTTGTTCAGCCAGCTTATGAATGTCCACCTGTTCAGAAACCTTGATAGGCTTCAGGTGTACTTTAAATATCGCTTCCCTTCCTTTAACATCGGGTTTGTCGATAGTGATCTGCCGGTCAAATCGTCCGGGACGCAGCAACGCGGTGTCCAGTACATCCGGACGGTTGGTAGCAGCCAGAACAATGATTCCGCTTTCGCCACTAAAACCATCCATTTCAACCAGCAACTGGTTCAGGGTACTTTCCCTTTCATCGTTACTCATGATGGCGTTTTTGCCACGGGCACGACCAATTGCATCAATTTCATCAATGAAAATAATACAGGGTGCTTTTTCACGGGCCTGCTTGAACAGGTCGCGTACCCGGCTGGCACCCACACCCACAAACATTTCCACGAAATCGGAACCGCTCAGGCTAAAGAAAGGCACCTGTGCTTCACCTGCCATGGCTTTGGCCAGCAGGGTTTTACCGGTTCCCGGAGGGCCGACCAGCAAAGCACCTTTAGGGATCTTACCACCCAGGTTGGTATATTTTTTAGGATTCTTCAGGAAGTCAACGATTTCCATCACTTCCACTTTAGCTTCGTCGAGTCCTGCAACATCATTAAACGTGATATTTACTTTGGTACCCTTGTCAAAAAGCTGGGCTTTGGATTTTCCAATATTGAATATGCCACCAGGACCAGCGCCGCCACCGGCTCCGCCGCCCATTTTCCGCATCAGCAGTACCCAAATGAGTACGATAATGAAAATCGGTAATACAAACTGGAAGATGGGAGCCAGCCAGTCGCCTTCTGTTTCATCATACCGGGGAACTTCATTAACCTGAGGATTTTTTCCATAAAAATCACGCAGATCGTCTGTGAAAATCTCCGGTTTGGCGATGGTGAATTCAAATTGAGGCGCCTTATCATTTACAGATGCGGAAAAGCCTTTGGGTAATTTATCCTTATAATACGGTTTGTTCAGACTGTCGGGTTTGATATAAACGCGAACCAGGTTTTTATTACTGACCAATTCAATTTTGGCAACATCCCCTTTAGCCAGCATTTCTTTGAAAAC
Organism: uncultured Flavihumibacter sp.; assembly: GCA_964547405.1. GTDB lineage: Bacteria > Bacteroidota > Bacteroidia > Chitinophagales > Chitinophagaceae > Flavihumibacter. The sequence goes on from CAZJNY010000173.1 coordinate 7,375, forward strand.
ATCAAAGTTGATGCGTTTGGCATCAGGCGTAAAGGAACTGAAAAGGTTAAACCCAAGCAGGATTACTGCCAGCGCACCCCATACCCAGTAAATATTGAAACGGGGTCCACGGCGCGGATCGTTCCCGCCTCCATCCATTCTCGGCCTCATCCGGTTGAATCCTCCCCTGTCGTTTGATTTCAGATCTTCTTGTGACATATTTAGATAACTATAGATATTTAATGCTTGTGTGCCCTGTTTGTTCAAATGAAGTGCATAAACTTACGACTCGTAATTGGTCATAGGCGCGTCACTCCACATTTCTTCCAGTTTGTAAAAGCGGCGGGTTTCAGGCTGCATAACGTGAACAACCACATTTACATAATCGATCAAAACCCATTGTGCCGACTGATGACCTTCATGCCGGTAAGGCGCTTCGTCCAATGTTTCTTTCACTAAATGTTCAATGGAATCGGCAATGGCTTTTACCTGGGTGCTGGTGCTGGCCTCACAAATCACAAAGAAATCGGCAACAGCTTCATGAATCTTTCTGAGATCCAGGGAAACGATGTTTTCTCCCTTTTTATCCTGGATGGCCTTGATGATGGTGGTCAGGATCTTGGAATTTTTGGTAAGGCGAGTCACACTACTGCGTTGACGTGAAGCTAAAACTGACAATGGTTCCAATAATCTATTCTTTTAGTGAACTAAAAACTGAAAATACTA
>CAZJNY010000174.1:0-8045 GCA_964547405.1 uncultured Flavihumibacter sp.
TAGCACATCCATGTGCAATAGTTGGAGCTTTTGACCGTTCACTGCTATCAATCCATAGCCCATCACGATGGTGCCAGGATCAATGCCCAGAATTATTTGTGCGTTTTTTTTCAATGAGCGCTTATTTTTAACCCGGATGGTATCTAACAAAAATATCAAAATCTTTCTCAACTACTGGTTAGGTCCCCTGATATTCATCTGGTTGAGCTGGTCGATCTACCGGCAACTAAGCCGGCAGCCTGATCTTGCCTCCACCTGGGAACAAATGAAGGCAGCACTTCAAACCGTACATTCCTGGAAATTAATCGCAGTGGTTGTTTTGATGCTGGTGAACTGGGGGCTCGAAGCACTGAAATGGAGAGAACTGTTATTGCCGCTGCATCGTATATCCATGGGAAGGGCATTTAAAGCAACCCTTGCCGGACTTGCATTTGCCGTTAACACGCCCAACAGGATTGGAGAATATGGGGGAAGAGTGCTTTATCTGCCGGAAGGCAAACGACTGGCAGCTGTTTCACTTACCCTGATTGGCAGTTTTAGCCAGGTGCTTGTTACGCTTGTTCTGGGTACCATTTCACTGTGGATGTGGTATGCCAACTACCAGTCCGTGGAGCTGCCATCGCACTGGAATCTGCAGGAGATATGGGTGCCTGCACTCGGTTGGTTGCTGACCTTGTTGAGTAGTGCCGCTATCCTGCTGTATCTTCGTATCAGCTGGATCGTGCGGTGGGCAGAAAAAATTCCGGGTGCGGGGAAACTACTGCCGGTTTTACAAGTAGTTGACCATTTGCCGGTTACAATTTTGTTAAGAGTGTTTGGATGGTCATTGATTCGGTATGCAGTATTTGTTATTCAGTATATCTTACTACTGCAAAGTTTTGGCGTAACGGAATCGATCGGAGTAGCTGCCTGGCTGATCAGCCTGCAGTTTCTGATCATGGCCATCATTCCAACCATTGCACTGGCTGATATCGGAATTCGTGGAAAGCTGGCACTGGAGTTGTTCGGTATGATCAGTTCCAATCAGTTGGGGATCATTGCGGCTGCGCTCAGTATCTGGCTGATCAACCTTATTGGCCCGGCTATTGTTGGTAGTTTACTGATTATCCGGATTAAACTCATAAACACCGGAACGGTCAAAGAAAAGAACTAGGATGAAAAGACTTATAGCTTTTATATTTATTACACTGGTATTTGCCAAAAGACTGGATGCATATAATGAGTACTGTGGTGTTCGGAATATCGCTTTCGTGAATGGTGAATCCACTACCTATAAAGTGTTCTATACACTGGCAGGTATGTATATCGGTGCAGGGGAAGCAAATTTTTCTGTGCGACTGACGAATCTGAATGGCAGTCCGGTTTATCATGTGATTGGTGACGGAAAAACCTATAGTTTTTATGACAATTTCTTTAAGGTGCGGGATAAATACGAGTCGTATATCGACACCTTTTCTCTGCAGCCCCATAAATTTATCCGGAATGTTTACGAGGGTGGGTATACGAAGTTTCAGACGGTGAATTTTGATCATAAGGCCAATAAAGCGATTGCGAATTACGGAACCTTTAATGTGCCCAATTGCGTTCAGGATGTAGTGAGCTCCATTTACTATGCCCGCAATATTGACTTTAATAAATACAAGCCCGGCGATAAAATTCCTTTTTCCATGTTCCTGGATGATGAAACCTACAACCTCTATATCCGGTACATGGGTAAGGAAACAATTAAAACCAAGTACGGAAAATTCCGCGCCATCAAATTCAAACCACTCCTGGTGAAAGGAACCATTTTTGAAGGTGGCGAGAAGATGACCGTTTGGGTGAGCGATGATGGGAACAAAATCCCTCTGAGGGTGGAGAGTCCCATTAGTGTAGGCAGCGTGAAAGTGGATATGATGTCATATCGCAACCTGCGCTATCCCCTCAGCAGTTTAGTGGGCGTACGATAATTCTACCCGTCGGGTACCCGACGGGTAATTTTTAGAGCTCCTTCAGATGCAGCGTTGCCCCGGCACGCACACCTTTTTCTGTTTGCACCAGTTCTGCCAGTTCAATTTGAGGATCGTGTTCGAAATAGAGCAGGTACCTGTTTTCGACAGCTTCGGTCAGGAATGATTTTTTCTCCTGCAGGGTGGTCAGTGGAAACATATCATAGGCCATCACATAGGGAATGGGCAGATGCGCAGCGGAGGGCAGGAGGTCTGCCATATACACAATTGTTCTGCCTTTGTAGTTTAGCTGGGGCAGCATCATTGAGTTGGTATGGCCATTAACGAGCCGCACAGAAAAATTATCAGTGAAAGATTCTCCTTCAATAAATTTTAATTGTCCCGATTCCTGGATAGGCAAAATATTGTCCTTCAGAAAAGATGCTTTCTCCCGGTCATTGGGATGCACCGCCCAGTTCCAGTGATCAGCATGACTCCAGTAAGTAGCGTTTTTGAAAGCCGGTACCAATTGATCGCCCTGGCGCATGATAGCGCCACCACAATGATCGAAATGCAGGTGGGTGAGAAAAACATCTGTAATATCATCGCGATGAAAACCATGTTGTGCAAGTGAGCTATCAAGACTGCTCTCACCATGCAAATGGTAATGCGAAAAGAATTTGGCATCCTGTTTATCACCAATACCGGTATCGATTAGAATCAGCCGGTTGCCATCCTCTACCAGCAGGCAACGCATAGCCCAGGTGCAGAGATTGTTTTCGTCTGCCGGATTCAGTTTATTCCACATGGTTTTTGGAACCACACCAAACATGGCACCACCATCCAGTTTAAAATATCCCGTATCAATTGTGTAGAGTTGCATGTGCTTTGTCGTAGGCTTTTTTGGTATAGAATAAGGCAATCAGTCCGAGTACAAAGAAGATGCCTAATGCTATGATTGAATTGCGCATACTCCCGGTTAATTCTTCCAGGTACCCAAAAGTAAAAATGCCAATCACGATAGCGATTTTCTCTGTTACATCGTAGAAGCTGAAAAAGGAAGTGGTATCCTGGGTAGGAGGCAGGAGTTTGGAATAAGTGCTTCGGCTCATGCTCTGGATGCCACCCATCACCAATCCCACACAGGCGGCGAGCAAATAAAACTGCGTTTGTGTCTGTACGTAATAACCGGCAATACATACGCCAATCCAGATAGTTACAGCAATGATCAGCACCCACATGTTCCCGATTTTTTTTGACAGCCGGCTTAGTCCGATAGCGCCAATAATTGCTACCAGTTGTATCAGGATGATGGTGATCAATAATTTCGGTTCATCCTCCGGGTTGGGGAAGATTTCTTTTTTTCCGAAACCTGCGGCTACCAGCATCACGGTTTGCACGCCCATATTGTAAAGGAAAAAGGACAACAGGAAGCGCTTTAGAACAGCCATCTGTTTGAGTTGGTTCCAGACCAGTTGCAGTTCGTGGAAACCATTGATGAGTACATGCTTTTTAGATTTGCGCTCTGCCTTGCTGCTGAGGGGCAATACACGCAGTGTTAATTGTGCAAATCCGAACCACCAGATGCCTACCAGTAAAAAGGAAAAACGGGGACCAAGGGTTTTATCGTTGGCATCAAATCCAAACAGACTTTCCAGAATACCAGGATTTAAAATGAGAATGAAACAAATTATCTGCAACAACACGGAGCCCACATACCCCAACGCAAAACCTTTCGCACTGACGCGGTCCTGGTCTTCCGGTGCAGCAATATCAGGTAGATAGGAATTATAAAACACCAAACTCGCCCAATAACCTAAAGCTGCAATGGAAAAGAAGATGATGCCTAACTCAATGCGTTCGGGCGTGAAAAAGAATAATCCCAAACAGGCGGCGGAGCCCATGAAACTGAACCAGCGCAGGTATACTTTTTTATTGCGCCGGTAATCCGCAATGGAGGAGAGGATCGGGCTGCTGAAAGCCACCAGCAGGAAAACCACACTGAGGGCATAATCCATCAGGGCCGTGTTCACAAATTCTCTCCCGAAAAAGGAAACTTTATGCTGACCATTGCCATTGCCGGAGGAGGTGATGGCAACAAAATAGGCCGGGAAAATCGTGCTGGTGATTACCAGGTTATACGCACTGTTGGCCCAATCGTACATGGCCCAACCATTAATGACTTTTTTTGGTGCCGTCTGCATGCAGTTGCTTGGTTTTGGAACAGGAGATTATCCGTTATGGATAGCGCCTGTCCACAGCAATATAAGAAGAATTACCCCAGCCACAATCCGGTAATAACCGAACCAGCGGAAGCCGTGTTTCTGCAGAAAACCAATGAAGAATTTAATGGCCAGTAGCGCAACGATAAAGGCCACGATATTTCCTACGATAAATGCAATCAGGTTGTCCTGGGAGCTGAGCAACAATTCATATCCTTTTTGTTCCACTCCATTGGTGCCAGGCCAATCCTTCAGCACCAGGGAATAACCGGTTGCGGCAGCCATGGTGGGCACCGCCAGGAAAAAAGAAAATTCAGCTGCCACCTTGCGACTTAATCCCTGCTGCATTCCTCCAATGATGGAAGCGGCGCTTCTGCTCACTCCGGGAATCATTGCCAGGCACTGCCAGATGCCAATGATTACGGCTTTGCCATAACTGATTTCACCCTCTTCGTGTATGCGTGGGTGTTGGAAATACCGATCAATAAAAATCAGTACAAAACCTCCCAGTAAGAGGGTGATGGCCACGGTAAGCGGACTCTCCAGCAGGGCATCAATCTGGTCCGAAAACAGGAAGCCCAGTAATAGTGCCGGAACCACGGCCAGCAATAGTTTGATGTAAAAGCTGAAACTTTTAAAGTCCACGAATTTCTTCCAGTAAAGCACTACCACGGCAAAGATCGCTCCCAGCTGGATGGCTACTTCAAAGAGTTTGGTGAAGGATTCGGTATGGATACCCAGTAGCGAACTGGCAATAATCATATGGCCGGTAGAAGAGACAGGTAAAAACTCGGTCAGGCCCTCTACGATGGCTATGATAATGGCTTCAAGAATACTCATGTAAAAAGAATCAGGCGGTTGGCTTTTTGAAAATGGCCACTACTTCCAGCGCCAGGCCGGCAATAATCAGGATCGGTGCAATGGTGATCCGTGTAGTGCTGTACACTTCTTTCTGCTCAAATATGGCAGGATCTGCGCTTCTGCCGCCTGCCATCAGGATTAATCCCAGTGCAATCACGGCAATACCTGCCAGCATCCAGATATAATTGGTCTTGCCGAATAAACTTTCGGAGGTATGAGCGGTACTTGTAGTTGACGTTTTCTTAGACATAGCTGCAAAATAAGGAAAATTTTCACCGGTCGGGTGGCACCGGTCGGGTGGATTAATAGAGATCATCCAGCTTCATCTTCAGGTATTTCACCACACTGCGGTGAGTACTGAGCAATGAAATAAGGATTCCGAGTAATATAATGCCTGCTCCCAGGATGATCAGCCAGGTGAGATCCCGCATGGCTTTGAGTTCAGGAAGTTGTTGTTCGGCAAAAAAGATCAGGGCAACGATCCCGGCAATCGCAATTAATCCGGCAATAGCTCCATTCAAAATGGCCCGCATATCCATCGGTTTGGCGATAAAACCCCGGGTTGCTCCTACCATTTGCATGGTTTTGATGATAAACCGGTTGCTGAACATGGCTAGCCGGATGGTATTATCTATCAGCACAATTACCACCACACAGAGTACAATCGCAATAATCAGCAGGATCAGGCTGATTTTTTTGACATTCTCATTCAGATTGTCCACCAGGGTGCGGGGGTATTGTACATCATTCACCGCTATATTCTGTTCCAGATCGGCCTGGATGGCCGCCAGGGAATCAGAATGCACATATTCATTAATAAGAGTAAAATCGATACTGGCTGGTAAAGGGTTGGCTTCCAGAATATTTTTCCAGTCGTCGTTGCCATCTGCCATGAATTTCTTTCTGGCATCCTCCTTGGTTACATAGGTATACTGCCGCACATAGGGCTTACTGGCTATGTACTGTGTCAGCTCCACGCTGTCTTTGGAAGAAATATTCTCCTTCAGATACACCCGCACTTCCACATTTTCCTTGAAATATTGCCCCAGTTTGTTGGCATTGATCACGATCCAGCCCAGCAGTCCCAATATGAAAAGCACCAGGGAAACCCCCAGAATGGACATAAAATAAGATGGCTGGGAACGTTTCGCGGAGGATTTTCCGATTTGCGTCATGATTTGATGTTTCGATGGGTCAGTACTTGTCGACGCGGACAAAAATAGCGGTTTTAGCCTTTCTGTTTGTATTTTTGTCGCCCCTTGGCCGGTTCTTTTAAGGCCAATTTCACATTTAAAATATTGTTGATCCAAATAGCAAGCATGGAGTATAGTTTCAGGCAGATCGAAAAAAAATGGCAGGCAGAGTGGAAAGCGCAGCAGACTTACCAGGTTTCCAATGACTCGGACAAACCCAAATGTTATGTACTGGATATGTTTCCCTATCCAAGCGGAGCGGGATTACATGTGGGCCATCCCCTTGGTTATATAGCCAGCGATATCTACAGCCGGTTCAAGCGTCTGAAAGGGTACAATGTGTTGCATCCGATGGGCTATGATGCTTTCGGATTGCCCGCAGAACAATATGCCATCGAACATGGTGTGCATCCTGCAGTAAGTACCGAGACCAATATTCAGAATTTCCGCAACCAGCTGGATAATATTGGTTTCTGCTTCGACTGGAGCAGGGAAGTGCGTACCTGCGAACCATCCTATTATAAATGGACGCAATGGATCTTCCTGCAATTATTTCAATCTTATTATAACCGTGCTACCGGAAAAGCGGAGTCTATCAGCTCCCTGGTAACCATCTTTGAAGAGAAAGGAAATGAAGGAGTTGTTTGTCCGGGTGAACCGGGCCTGCAATTCAGTGCGGCCGACTGGAAAGCCTATTCCTCTCAGCGCCAGCAGGAGATACTGATGAATTATCGCCTGGCCTATTGCGGTTATGGAGAAGTAAACTGGTGTGAGGCACTGGGAACCGTGTTGGCAAATGATGAAGTAGTGAATGGTGTTAGTGAGCGTGGTGGTCATCCTGTGGTAAAAAAGAAACTGCGCCAGTGGTACCTGCGTATCACAGAATATGCAGATCGCCTGCTGGAAGGACTGGATCGCATTGAGTTCAGCGAGGCCATGAAGGAAATGCAGACCAACTGGATTGGAAAGAGTTATGGTGCGGAGATTGATTTCGCCGTGAAGTCAGAGAAAGGAGCTGTGTCCAGCCTGAGCGTATATACCACCCGGCCGGATACCATTTTTGGCGTTGATTTTATGGTGGTGGCACCAGAACTGGATATCGTAGAAGGATTAAAATCAGAAGGACAGGCTGCTGCTGTTGATCAATACCTCGATTATGTGAAGAGCCGCAGTGAGCGGGAGCGGATGGCAGAGAAAAAGATCACCGGCGTATTCACAGGTTCCTATGCCATCAATCCTTTTGATGGAAGAGAAATTCCGATCTGGTTATCAGAATACGTGCTCGCAGGTTATGGTACAGGTGCCATTATGGCCGTGCCTTGCGGCGATGAAAGAGATCATCGTTTTGCAGAACATTTCTCCATTCCCATCACCAATATCATTGGAGCACATTATGATGGAAAGGAAGCCAATCCTACCAAGGATGCCATTCTCGAGAACAGTGGTTTCCTGAATGGTATTGGCATGCGCGAAGCAACTGAAATCGTGCTGAAGAAACTGGAAGAGATGGGCATCGGCAATCGCAAAGTGAATTACCGGATGCGGGATGCAGCGTTTAGCCGTCAGCGTTATTGGGGTGAACCTTTCCCGGTTAAATGGCAAAATGGTGTGGCGAAAGCCTTGCCGGCTTCTGATTTGCCACTGGAATTGCCTTATGTGGAATCCTACAAACCCGGACCAGAAGGGGAAGGTCCCCTGGCGAATATTCCGGAATGGATTGCTGCAGAACTGGAGACCAATACCATGCCTGGTTATGCCGGATCTTCCTGGTATTTCCTGCGATATATGGATCCAAAAAACGACAAAGAGTTTTGCTCCAGGGCGGCCAGTGATTACTGGGG
>CAZJNY010000175.1:0-8018 GCA_964547405.1 uncultured Flavihumibacter sp.
ATCATAGAGATCCACCTGGAGGCTTGCTTTCAAAATATTATCAGCTGCCCGGGCTGTGCCTGCACTATAGCTTACGGTAACTTCCCAGGGCACGGGAACGATTACCAGGCGTGCATTCTGCTCATCCGTTGGCAAACCAAAGAGGTTATTATTGGGGTTGCCAAGACTGTTGGCGTCGTGTTGAGACAGGTCCATATTGATTGATTAAAACGGCCGCAAGTTAGTACAGCCGTGGATAGATGCAAAATTAAAACCATAAGTTGTATGGGGAAAGAATTGCCCTGCCTATCTCAAATTGACCTACCTTTGCGGCGTTAGACTTGCGCGTATGAAAAAGACACATATTATCATCCTGATTTTCATTGCTGTAGCGATTGCCGTACTCATCAGTTTTATGGGAGATCTGACCACCTACGATACGGTGGCATCTGCCCGGCAGAAAGAGGGCAAGTTCGTGCACCTGATCGCCAAACTGGACAAATCCCAGCCAGTGGAATACGATCCGATCAAAAACCCGAATTACATGCGCTTTGTAGCGGTTGATACACTGGGAAATGTTACTCCTGTCATTTATCATAATGCCAAACCCACAGATTTTGAAAAAAGTGAACGACTGGTTCTGAAAGGCAGCATGAAAGACGGAACATTTGAATGCGATGAAATGTTAATGAAATGTCCGTCGAAGTATAAAGAGGACGTGGAAGCAAACAAGAATAACCTGAGTTCTAATTAATGTGGTTCTCTCATGAAGTATATAGGTGAACATCTATTGCCCGGGCAACTGGGCCATTTTTTTATTGTATTGGCCCTGGTATCCGCACTGGTAGCAACGATCTCCTATTTTAAAGCGACCAATTCCCGCGACCTCTCCGATGAACGCAGCTGGAAACGACTGGGAAGGATTTCCTTTTTATTAAATGCCTTTTCCGTATTGTCGGTATTTGCCCTGCTGCTCTACATCATGGCTACCCACAAGTTCGAGTACTACTATGCCTGGAACCATACCAGCCGGGATATGAATCCGGAATACCTGCTGGCGGCTTTCTGGGAAGGACAGGAAGGAAGTTTCCTGCTCTGGTCTTTCTGGTTTGTAGTAATAGGCCTCTATTTTCTGGCACGTAAAACGAAATGGGAATCTCCGTTGATGACCGTAATTGCCATTGCCCAGATTTGTATGGCCAGCATGGTGTTGGGATTATACCTGGGTGATACTATGATTGGAAGTAATCCCTTTCTCCTGGTGCGGGAAAAATTTGCAGATGCTCCGGTATTTGCCCGGCCTGATTACCTCAGTCTGCCACAGATGCAGGATGGTCAGGGACTGAATCAGTTACTGCAAAACTATTGGATGGTCATTCACCCACCGGTATTATTCCTCGGATTTGCCGCTACCATTATTCCTTTTGCCTATGCAATTGCGGGGTTATGGAAGAAAGATTTTGGCACTTGGACCCGCGAAGCCCTTCCTTATTCCCTGTTTGCTGCAGGAATACTTGGTCTGGGTATCATGATGGGAGCGGCCTGGGCCTATGAATCACTGACTTTTGGAGGTTATTGGGCATGGGATCCGGTAGAAAATGCCTCTCTGGTGCCCTGGCTGATCCTGGTAGGAGGGGTACATACACAGGTGATCTTTAATGCAACCGGACACTCCCTGAGAACTACCTACCTGTTTTTTATTCTGAGTTTTATCATGGTGGTCTTTTCCACCTTCCTGACCCGTAGCGGCGTATTGGGAGACAGTTCAGTGCACTCCTTTACCGACCTCGGAATGAATACGCAGTTGTTATTGTTCCTGCTGCTGTTCACCATACCATCGCTGGTGCTGTACCTGGTTCGCTATAGGCAGATTCCCCATATTTCGAGAGAGGAGGAAACTTCTTCCCGCGAATTCTGGATGTTTATCGGTTCACTGGTACTATTTCTGAGTGCCCTGGTGATTACCTGGCAGAACTCCTTTAATCCGATTTACAACAAACTAACCGGGCAGAGCACTGCCGCACCGGAGGATATCGAATTCTCATACAACAAGATCCAGATTTTTGTAGCGATTGTAATTGGCCTGCTGACTGCTTTTGCCCAATACCTGAAATATAAAAAAACCGGTACTGGCTGGGTGAAAAAATTTGTACTGCCAACAGTGCTGACAGCCGCCATATGTTTGATCTATTTCCTGGTGAGCGGAATTGACTACGATAAAAAAGGCATCGGATTCCAGATCGCCATTTACCTGGCTTTTGTAGCTGCAGTGTATGCCCTGGTATCCAATGCGCTGTATATCTGGACCGGCCTGAATGGCAAACTGAAAGCGGCTGGTGGCTCCATTACCCACGTGGGATTTGCGCTTAGCCTGGTGGGCATTCTGATATCAGCATCCAACAGAAAAGTATTGAGTTACAATACCACCGGCATCAACCTCAAATGGGATGAACGCTCAAAGGAAAAACCGCTCGAGAACCTGACGCTCATCAAAGGTGTGCCTACGGATATGGGTAATTATATGGCCACATTTGCCAATGCAGATAGTACCAATGCAAATGGGAATATCAGTTATTACCGGATTGAAATGATGCGGAAAGACAGCGCCGAAAGTTTTGTGCTCTATCCCAACCTGATCCGTAATACCAAGGGCATGGAAGGCTTTTCAAACAATCCTGATTCAAGGCATTACTGGAACCGGGATATCTTCAGTTATATCACCTATGCTGCGGATATGGATAACCGTGAGGATACTGCGCAGTTCAAGCGTTATACCGTGAATGTGAAAGACACGGTGTATTATTCCAACGGTTTCTTTACCCTGAATACCGTAGTTCCGAATCCAAACAATAAGAAATACCAGTTTCAGCCAACAGATACCGCTCTGATGGCGGATATCACCGTTTTCTCCAAAGAAGGCACCAGTTATAAGGCGCAACCGGTATTTTATGTGGAAGGAAATGAAGCCCGGTACATCGTTGATACGGTTTTCGCACAAAATATAGCGATCGCGTTCAGCCGTGTACTGGAGAACCAGAAGATTGAATTACAGGTGAAAGAAAGTAACCGCATGGTACCTTTCATCGCGTTGAAAGTGTATGAATTTCCCCATATCAACCTGCTCTGGGCAGGAATCATCATCATGACAATGGGCTTTGGTGTTTCGATGGTCTACCGGAGAAAACAGGGCCGACTGAAAGCCGTCAATAAAATTTAGGAAAGCAGTAACAGCTCCAAGCCCAATACTTGTGTCTATGAGTCGTTACTGATGTTAAGTTGCATGAAGAGAATTCCCCTCCATACATTTTATGCCATCCTGCTGACCGGATTGGTACTGCTGGGAGTTCAGGCGCATGCCCAGGTACCTTTGCCTGCACCGGTACCCGGACCAATACCTTTTAACCCAAAATGGGGGCCCAATGATACCATTATCGTTCCCATTTTTGTAGTTGAAGAGGATACACTGCCTTCAGGCTGGCTGCAATACGTATATGTTACCGCACCAATGCCGCCGGCAATGCGCAAACGATATGCGAAATGGACCCGCCTTCGCAACGCCGTATATGTCACCTACCCCTATGCACGCAAAGCCGGTGTGATCATCAATGATATCAACGCCAAGATGGAGCATATGTCCAAGAAGGAACGGCGCAAGTATCTGGAAAGCAGGGAAGAAGAACTCAAAAAAGAATTCTCCGGCCCACTTACCAAATTATCGGTTTACCAGGGACGGGTGTTGATGAAACTGATCAATCGCCAGACAGGTAACAACTGCTATGAACTGGTAAAAGAATATAGGGGTGGGGTATCTGCCCGGTTCTGGCAAACAGTAGCCTTTTTCTTTGGCTCCAGCCTGAAACAGCCCTATGATCCTGCCGATGAGGACAAGGAAATTGAACTCATCGTACAGGAAGTGGAGCGGATGTACAGATAAAATTCCCCGGAAGGCTTACTTGCCTCCCTTCAACTCTGCCTGCAGTTTTTTCAGTTCTTCCCATTTACCGGCTGTAGCCAGTTTCGCCTGTTTTGGCCAGGTAGCAGGATCATGTACTTTAAACTTTGAACCGGCTGCTTCCAGAATGGCTTTAATTTTTTTAGGAGTTGATTTGGAGAGCTGTTCAAAGCTGTCGATTTCAGCATTTTTCAACAACTCGGCGATCTTCTTTCCAATCCCTTCAATTTTTGTCAGATCATCCGGTTTCGCAGCTAAAGCAGTTGCCGGAGCTGTTTCTTTATCAGCTGCAGTTTTTTTGGTGGCCGCTTTCTTTTCCGGTACAGTGATCACACAATTATCTACATGATAAACAGGATCAAAATAATAGTAATCAGCATTTCCGTCATTTACCCAGCGACCATCGCTCAGGAAATAGCGGTAATGATAGGTTTGTCCCGGTTCCAGCGCCACAGTGGCCTTGAGACTGCCATCTTTCTGCACTTTTAAGCCTACGCCCTCATTGGGATTCCAGTTATTAAAATCACCCACCAGAATCGCTTCAGTTGCATCTCCTACAATTTCCGGACTCAGGGTAAAGGTTACTTTTGTTGCCATGATAGTTTTTTTTAATGAATAGACACCCTTAATACTGTGCCAGAGAAATAGTAACCCGGTTATGGTTGTGCTATTTTCCACAGCTTGTGGAAAAATCCTCGTAGAATTCCTATTTTTAGAATCCTAATCTCAAAAACAAGCAACAATGAACCGAAAACTTCGAATGGGAATGATTGGTGGTGGAAATGACGCCTTCATCGGTGCGATACATCGCCTGGCTGCCAATATGGATGGAAAAATTGAACTCGTTTGCGGAGCCCTCAGCATCAATAAGGACATCGCAATTGAGAGTGGAAAATCGCTTTTTTTAGCACCCGAGCGCACCTATACCAGTTATGATGAAATGCTGGAAAAGGAAGCCGCTTTACCGGAGGATGTACGTATGGATTTCGTAACCATCGTAACGCCCAATTTTGCGCATTTCGCACCCGCTATGATGGCCCTGGAAAAAGGATTTCACGTGGTGATTGAAAAGCCCATCACGCTTTCCCTGGAAGAAGCTATTGCACTGGATCAGAAGGTAAAGGAAACCGGACTGGTTCTTTGCCTTACCCATACCTACACCGGTTATCCGATGGTGAAGGAAGCCCGCAACCTGGTTCAAAGCGGAAAAATTGGAAAGATTCGTAAAGTATATGTGGAGTATCGCCAGGGCTGGCTAAGCCGCTTATCTGAGCGCGAAGGCAATGCCGGAGCAGCCTGGAGAACCGATGCTAAAAAATCAGGCAAGAGTGGGGTGATGGGCGATATTGGTACCCATGCCTTCAACCTTGCAGAATATATCAGCGGACTGGAAGTAGCAGAACTTTGTGCCAATCTGAATGTGGTGGTGGAAAACCGCGCTCTGGATGATGATGGTGCTGTATTGCTCAAGTTCAATTCCGGAGCCAGTGGTGTTTTGATAGCCACCCAGGTAGCGGCAGGAGAGGAGAATAATTTATCTATCCGTATTTACGGCGAATTGGGTGGTATCGAATGGCACCAGCAGGAACCGAATTCACTGCTGCTGAAATGGTACGACAAACCGATGGAAACCCTGCGTGCAGGATCTGGTTATCTGAGTGATATCGGTCGTCATAACTGCCGCACTCCGGGTGGGCATCCGGAAGGATACCTGGAAGCATTCGCTAATATCTATCGGAATTTTTCACTAACGATCGCCGCCAGAATAAATGTTACCGCTGTAAATTCAGATGTGGTGGAATTCCCATCCGTTAAAGAAGGCATCCGCGGTATGGCCTTTATTGAAAATGTAGTAAAGAGTAATGAGAGCAGTGAGAAGTGGGTTAAATATGAAGTGTGAATTATGAATTAAGATTTAAGATTTAAGATTTAAGATTTGGGGTCATTGGAAGCAGTGACTCCAAATTTTTTTAGGAGGGCATCTTCTTTGGCTGTTTTCCAATTTTTGTCGATCCAGTAGATCAGTGCGAACGCTATTAGATTCAGGTTCACTTCCAGCCGCTCATAATGTCTGTTAATATTGATATCGACTTTTGAAATACCTGCACCAAATCCAAACTGTATGGAGTCCGTGAGATCTATTCCAATCGTAAGGTAGAATCCTGCTGCATATTGAAATCCAACACCAAGAATAGCAAAGCCGATAACCTGCATAACCTGGTTGATCATGGAATGCCGGAAAGCTTGTTTTTTTAATGTTAAACAAAGCCATCCTGCATAAACAGAATAACCAAAAAACAAACAGACGATTGCTAATAAGAAAATCATTGAAAAATTAATGGAACCTCCATTAATCATCATCCACCCAATCAACAAAAATCCGATTAATCCGCCTGCAACCTGATAAAGCCCTAGTTTGGTTAACGCAGCTTCAGTTCCTTCCGATAAATAGTTATTCATAGTGCAGATTTTTTCCGGAAGCTATTCTTCCGTTCCTCCATCCTCCGTTCCTCCATCCTCCTTTCCTCCCTCTTCCATTCCCCCAAATCTTAAATCTTAAATCTTAATTCTTAAATCATAATTTCTAATTCTTAATTCGTTCCACAATGCTTGTGGTCGAATATCCTTCCACAATAGGATTGATAATTACCTGGCCGCCGTTTTCAAGTACTTCGCGGTGACCAACCACCTGTTCAACCCGGTAATCGCCGCCTTTAACCAATACGTCCGGCATAATGGAAAGGATGAGTTCGTAGGGGGTATCTTCATCAAACACAACTACGGCATCTACCATAATCATGGAAGCGATCAGCAGGGCTCTGGATTCCTGGTTGTTGATAGGCCGTTCAGGGCCTTTATTCAGGCGTTTTACAGAACTGTCACTATTGATGCCAACGATCAGGATATCGGCTTCCTGGGCAGCCTGGGTGAGCGAATAAATATGGCCCTGATGTACGATGTCAAAGACGCCGTTGGTAAATGCGATGCGTTTACCAAGAAATTTCCAAACAGCAGTCTGGCGGATCAGGGCTTCGCGATTATAGACTTTCTGGTGAATAATACTGGCATTTCGCATATGGGTGCTATTTAGGGGTTGCTTTGCGGTTGAGTACAGGCAATAACAGGAGCGATACTGCGCCGGCTACCAGTACCAGAACAAATTGAGCCAGCCAGAGTATATAGCCGAAGGCATTGCCGATTCCTTCGCTTAAACCGTATAAGGACATGGTTTCCTGCACCAGGATAGGATAAGCGCCCATCCCGCCAGGGGTTACAATCATTCCTACGCTTCCTAAAGATAAAACAGAAAAGGAGGGTAACCATCCATAAGGCTGGGTGGCCGTCATGGCATAAAAACCAATCCGGATGCTGGCCAGGTAGAGAAACCAGATCAGGAAAGAATGAAACAGGAACCATCCCTTGTTTTTCAGAAACCGGATGCTGTTGATGCCCTGCCAGATGCCACTGATTACGGTACGGGATTTCTGCACGATTTTGCTTCCGGAATACCTTCGAACCAGCCACCAGAATACAGCCACCAGGAAGGCGACGATGGCAAGTCCGATATACAGGCCATTATTGCCGGCTTTTTCTGAACTGCCATACAAGAGCTGATTGAGCAGAGTACCGGCATATTGTCCAATAACAGAAATCTGGGAAAAAAAGGTGATGGCAAAAACCAGGATAAGACAAAGCAGGTCAAAGGCCCGTTCCGCTACAATGGTCCCTATCAGTTTATCGGCCGGAACTTTTTCGTAGCGGCTGAGGATCGTGCATTTCAGCACTTCGCCAAGCCGGGGTACCCCCTGATTGGCGAAATAGCCAATGAGAACTGCCAGATAGGTGTTGATCAGAGAAGGCTTATAGCCCATGGGCTCCATCAGGATGCGCCACCGGATTGCCCGGCTCAGATGACTAACCAGCAGGGCAATGGCTACCGGAACTAATAACCAGTAGTTGGTTTCGCGCATGGCCGTTTTCATTTCTTCCCAATGCGCGTCGGAAATTTTGCCAAGGCTCCACCACACTAAAAAGATCGCCAGCCCCAGGAAGAAAGCATATTGAAGCAGGCTGTTGATCTTCTTTT
>CAZJNY010000176.1:0-7857 GCA_964547405.1 uncultured Flavihumibacter sp.
AAAGGGCGCAGAAACTCCGCATTGTCCACCAGCATCTCATTAAAATCTACGTTAGACATGGTTATGTGTTTAATTGTTAGGTATCCAAATTTAAACAGAATTCATTGTTTCACCAACGAAACCGGGCACAGATTCTGTTAAAACTTATTTAATTGCTGCCAGAAATTCCATCACTTCCGGCAGTGATTTTTTGAAGCGTACATTGTCCGGAATTTTCTTCTTGTACTGCTGGGCAAGCATCCCCGAAATAACAAGGGTATGAGCCGGACAACGAAGCTGATAATTGGTCAGAAAACGTTCGAAGTTGAAATTGTGGGCAACGGAAGTCAGGTGTGTGTAGAGAAAATCGGGCTTTTTGAGGTTGGCAACAAATTCCACATCTTTTAATGGAACGTTGGCTCCCAGGTACAACACATTGATCCCTCTACCCTTCAACAGATAATACATATACAGCAAACCAACTTCATGGTATTCTCCTTCCGGCAGGAATAAGAGGCCGGTCTGATTGGCTTTGATATGTGAGAAAGCACCTTCAATTCCTACAATCAGTTTCTGACGTATAATATTGGTTACCAGATGTTCCTGAGCCGGATTAATATGATTCGTCATCCACAGAATCCCTATTTTCTCCAGAAAAGGAAATATTATCTGGGTAATCGTTTTATCAATTGTTCTGGCCCGGATATGCTCATCCAGCACCTCTTCAAACGCCTCCAGGTTCATGTCCACCATGTGCTGAATCAGCTCATTCACCAGTCGCTCCTGTTGCGCCTGCACATTACCAAGAGAAACAATCCGATCGCGGATCTCATCCGGACTCATCTTGTCGATATGGGAGATCTTATAGCCGTATTTGTTCAACAGGGCTATATTCAAAACCGCCTTGAGCTCGTCCGTCGAGTACTTCCGGATATTGGTTTCCGTACGGTCAGGCTTTAAAAAATTGTACCGCTGTTCCCAGATCCGGATGGTGTGGGCTTTAATACCTGACAGATTTTCAAGGTCCTTAATGGTGAAAGCATTCATAACCTTGGTTTTTTCTTGTTTAATTTTAAAGTTAAATAATTAAACAGAAAGAGACTAATAAATGTTCGGTTTTCGGGAAAAAATGTTTAGGATTTAGCAGACACAGATTAAACAGACTGCCGATAACAGCCCATTTTATCTACGTATTGAAAGCAGCCTTAGATTCGCGGGTGATCAGTGCTTAGCGAAGCATTCAGCAACTTCCCTGAATCCAGCAATTTGCTGACCAGTGGCATCAGGGAGGTGGAAGTTCTAAGCGCTGAAAGATGACGCTCATGGTGGAGGTCGGAGCCCAGGAAAGAGATGCTATTTTTTTGTACCAGGAGCTGGGCCTGTTGCAGAATTGACTTTCCATAATAACCGGTCAGGGAATTCAGGTTGACCTGCAGGAGTACTCCCATATCCAGGATTTCATCCAGCACACCGGCTTTCTGAAACAGGTAAGGATAGCGCTCAGGATGCGCCAGTACGGGCTGATAGCCCGTGATCTGCATATCAAAGAAAACCTGTTTCCAGTCAAAGGGCAGGTTGATAAAAGAAAATTCAACGAGTACATAATTGTCTTTCAGGCAACGAAGAGGGGCTTTCTGCTGAAGCAGTCCGGAGAAATAATCATCCATCATGTATTCTGCGGCGGCAGCCAGGCGGGCCGGATTGCCATCCGCAATCAGGGCCTCCTGCAATTGAAATTGCGCCGGTTCAATCGTTGCATCCGTATTCTTATACAGATCCCAAAAAATATGCGGGGTGGTAATAAAATTTTGCAACCCCAATTCCTGCAATCCTTTTAATAAATGAAGGCTGGTAGCTACATCGGGAGAACCATCGTCAATGCCTGGCAGGAGATGAGAATGCATATCTGTATTCAATCCTGAAAGATCAATAGGGGCCAGTTTGTTTTTCCTGCTGAATATTGAAAACATGCTTCAAAGATATTATATTAGAGAGTATGAGTAAATTTCGCTCGCTTGCTATACTGTCAGCCCTCCTGCTGAGTACTACTGTCTTATCCCAACCACGTATTCAATCCATTTCTCCCAATGCCGGACCTATAGGAACAGAAATTGAAATCAGTGGAACTGGTTTTGATTCCAATCCGGCCAACAACCAGGTTTGGTTTGGCGCAGTAAAAGGACAGGTATTGACAGCCAATACAAACAGCTTGCGGGTGAAAGTTCCATTTGGAGCAACCTATCAACCAGTAGTAGTAACAGTTGCAGGAAGGTCAGGTACTTCCCGTATGCCCTTTCATGTAACCTTTCCGAATGGTGGAAATCTGTCCAATAACTCATTGGCGAAGGCGGTGAATTTTCCAACCGGCCTGCATCCCAACGATCTGGCAGTAGCTGATTTTGACGGTGACGGATTACCAGACCTGGCAACTGCGAACAATTACAGTTTAAGGGGAGAACTGTCATCCGTTTCCATCCTGAGAAATAGCAGTCAGGGTGGTACTATTCAGTTTGAATCCCATATTGATTTACCAACCGAGGTAATGGCCTATGCCATTTCAGCGGGCGATCTGGATGGCGACGGCAAACAGGATCTGGTTACCACCAGCGTGGCAGAAAGTAAGATTGTCTTATTCAGAAATACAAGTGAGCCGGGGCAAATCCGTTTTGCGGCGAGGCAGACCCTTACAAGCGGAGACGATCCATTTGATGTAACCATAGCGGATTTCGATAATGATGGTCTGATGGATATAGCAGTTACCAATTTTCTATCCAATACGATTTCGCTCTACCAGAATAAAAGCACCATCGGAAACCTCTCCTTCACCCGAATCGAAGACCTGGCTACCGGTGAAGACCTGGCACCGAATTGCCTGACGGCAGCCGATTTTGATGGAGACGGCAAATTTGATTTGGCCGTCACTTTCAAGTATTCAAACACCTATGCGGTCTTTACCAATCAGTCATCCGGATCAACAATTCGTTTTGGCAATAAGCTAAGATATTTTGCGGGGGATGAGGCATTTGGAATTGCAGTTGGAGATTATACCGGCGACCGGAATCCTGATCTCATTTTTACCAATAACCACCCGACATCCATATGGGTTCATCGAAACAATAGCACGGTGGGTAAAATGGAATTTCAAGCTACAACACCTGCTGAACTGTCCCTGACCTTGCCCAAACACCCCGCAGCAGGTGATATCAACGGAGATGGCAAAATTGATGCAGCGCTGACGTATTACAACAGAGTCCGGATTTTACAGAATGGTTATTTTCCGGATAGCTGGGTATTTAGAAACATGGTGGAATACGATGGTAATTCACCCTATGCAGTAGCGATTGGTGATTTGAATAGGGATGGATTTCCGGAAGTGATTACCACCAATTTTACATCCGAACATATATCCGTTTATAAGAACCAGGTTGTATTACCCAGTGTAGAAAGATTTGATCCGGCAATTGCCGGTGAAGGAACCAAAATAATCATAAAGGGTAATAACTTCAGCAATGCTACTGCGGTTCTATTTGGAGGAATTCCTGCATCTTCCTTTACTATTATTGACAGCAGTACCATAGAAGCAATAACCGGAAAAGGAGCAGGGGGCGCAGTGGAGGTAATCAACAACTATGGATCAGGAAAACTTTCCGGTTTCACTTTTACAGCACCTCCGGTTATTGAATCCTTTACTCCGGATCTCGCGGATTCCGGTGTGGTGGTAACCATCACAGGCATCAATTTTATAGAAGTACGTTCGGTATTGTTCGGAGGCTCACCTGCAGTTTCCTATGAAGTGGTTTCACCATCGGTTATAAAGGCTAAGCCAGGATTAGGTTCTACAGGAGCGATCACTATTGTAAATGCCTACGGCACGGGTAACAAAACCGGATTCCGGATTGGTGCGCCTGTGATAACCGCATTCAGCCCTGCAACAGCCGGCAGAAAAGATACGGTAACAATTACAGGAACAAATTTCCAGAATGTGGTGGAAGTTGATTTTGGCAATAGTCCGGCTCTTTCCTTTACTATTCTATCACCCACAGAAATCAGGGCAGTAGTTGGAGGGGGCAATACGGGAGCAGTGGGTGTTCGCACTGTAAGGCGGGTAAGCAGAAATGGGTTCAACTTCCAGTTGCCATCGGCACCGAAGGTATTGTCTGTACAACCTCTGGCAGGAATTTCCGGATCCATTTTTACTATTAGCGGATCCAATTTTAATTCGGATGCTGCGAAGAATCGTATACTATTGGGACAGGTAGAAGCGAAAGTGGTAAGTGCCACACAAAACAGCCTGCAGGTTAAGGTACCAACTGGTGCCGGGATTCAGACCATAGAAATGATGAATCTGGAAACTGGTTTGCAGGTACATTCGAATCAGCGATTTACTGTTACTTACCCAGACCGGCCCCTGTTTGACAGTACCTTAACGGGACCATTCATCACCATTTCGGACCAGGAACAAGAACCCCGCTTTTTTCAATTAGCTGATTTTAACAGAGATGGAAAGCTGGATGTGTTCGGTGCATACGATATGTCCACCCTGGTACTACGTCAGAATAAAAGCACCGTAGACAGTATTGCATTTGGAAGGCTACATAAAATTCCGGTTGAAGGTATAACAGGTTATGATAATCTCAATGTTCGGGCAGTAGACCTGGACGGAGACGGATGGCTGGACCTTATAACAGCCTCCAATGATGGTTTTTCAGGTGCTGTAAATATCTTCAGAAACAACGCTACTCCTGATTCTCTGTCCTTCACGCATATACGCAAAATGGAGGTAATGGAAAGGGCCGGCATATTGGAAGTGCTGGATTTTGATGGGGATGGCCGACTTGATTTTTTAGTAATGGGAAATGGGGCACAACATTACCGTAATACCAGTGCGGGACCCGGACATATACAATTTGAAAGAATTAATGCAGATCTGCCGGTAGGGATGCCATTTGATCTGGATAATGACGGAAAGACAGACCTGTTAAGGGAGGATGCTACCTTTAGTCTGGCTTTTCTAAAAAATACTTCTGCCGATGGCATTATCTCCTATGCCGCACCGGTCCGCATCTACCAGGGCTATTATGAAAATTATATCAGGCACATTTTACCAGGTGATGTGGATGGAGACGGGGCACAGGACATTTTATTAATCAACTGGAGTGAGGGAAAGCAAACCAATACCTTCCTTTTAAACAAAAGTTCGGGGAATGAAATCCTGTTCGAACCGCAGGAATTAGCCAATCCAAATTATGGAAGCTCCGGCAAGCTGGTTGATATTGATGGTGATGGCAAGCTGGACTATGTTGTATTGGATTTTAAATACAGCGCCCTTGTATTGCACCAGAATATCAGTACACCGGGCAATGCTGCATTCAAACCCGGACTCTTCAACATTTCCACCTTAACACATGTATTCCAGGAACCAGCAGATGTAGACAACGATGGAAAAATGGATCTGCTTCTCTCCGATCATTCCATGACCTTTGATATTGTACGTAACCGAATGAACGAAGCCTATAATATGACCGGCAATTCGTTGGGTATATGTCCGGGTGGGAGCAGGACCCTGGTCTCAAATGTAAAACAGGGAAACCAATGGTATAAAAATGGAATACTGATTCCAGGTGCAACTAACCAAATCCTCATCATCAATGAACCTGGGAAATATTCTTTAACGGCAATGGTGGACGGAGTTCTCTATACCAGTCCTCGACCAATAACTGTTTATACCAGTCCGGCTCCACCAGCACCAGTCATCACCAAAGACTATGAGAACAATTTGATCAGTTCCTCACCCGAAGGGAATCAATGGTACCTGGACGGCACTATCATAACAGGAGCTACTGCACCAGTTTACAAACCAATTGCAAGCGGCAATTACACCGTACGTGTTACGCAAAATGAATGTACCGGAGAAGCATCCCTTCCCTATTATTTAATTGGAACCGGAGTTGTTGAGGTAGATAACAACAATGAAACGCTGGCAATATTTCCAAACCCGGTGAAAAGCAGTGTGACCATACAGTTTAAACAAACGGGTCTGTATACAGGAACTATTCGGGTATTTAATGCAACAGGAACGGAAGTATTACAACAACCAGAAGTGGTAAGCGGAGAGCGGGTAAACTTATCCAGCCTGAGCAAAGGATACTATCTGCTACAACTGATCAACCCGCGTACCAACACAATAATCGCAACCAGAAAATTCATGAAACTCTGACAAGTGATATTACTATTCGCAGATACGCTATTCAATGATTTTTTTCAGCATCACCCTCTTCCCGGCTGGATATTTGATGCAGAAAAAAATGAAATAGTAGATCTGAACCAGGCTGCTACCAACAGGTATGGATACACGAAAGAAGAATTCCAGCACCTGCTCTTAAATAATCTTCGCGCTGCATTGGAGCAGCGGGCTATATTCACACAGGTTACAAAAACTGGTGAGCTGCTTACCGTACAATTATTTTCCAGTCAGCTTTCAGCAAACAGGAAAAATCTTCATTATATCACGGCTGTTGAAATTTCCAGCAAAGCAGAAGTACAACACGATGCACTCGCACTCAGGATCAGTCATATTTTCAATGAAACGACAGCGTTTACGGATATGCTGAATGAGATGTGTAAAGAGATAGCGAATTACTGTAACTGCTGTTTCAGCGAATTGTGGCTACCCGGTATTCATAAGGATCAGTTAGAATTACATGTATCCTGCAGCGTAAATGCAGCCGGGGAATTATTTTATAAGCACAGTTCCGGGATCAATCGTTTTAACCTGGCAGAGGGGTTACCCGGTCATGTGTGGTCAACAAAAAAATCCTTACTGGTGGATGTGCTGGATGATGAACTGTCTTTCCCCCGCAAAGAGGCAGCCATTCGAACAGGCATCCGGTGCCTGGTATGCATACCACTGCTGTTCCAGCAGCAGCGGGTGGGAGTTTTGATAACAGGAACCAGTTTTAGCAGGGAGCAAACCCAACTACTGACAGGTAGTTTAATCAGGATGGAAAGCTTTATTGGCGCGAAGATTCATCGCAAACGGATGGAACTGGAATACCAGCACTTATTTGATTCCCTGCCAGACCTGATTTGTACGGCAGATTTCAAAGGCCGGTTTCTGAAAATCAATAAAGCAGGGGCGGCCCTGCTTGAATATGATGAAGCCGAGCTGATCGGCCAGGCATTTGACAAATTCATTCATCCGGCTGACCGGAAAAATGCGCTTGCCAATGCAGAAAAATTAGTATCAGGAGGTAATCTGATCAAATTCGAAAATCGCTTTATTACCAAATCCGGCAAAGTAAAGTGGTTAAGCTGGAACTGTAATACGTCACCGGAAGAGGGACTGATTTTTGCCAGCTCGAAAGATATAACCCACGAGAAAAAACTGCAGGAACTGGTAGAAGATGCCAACTCACTGGCACGAATAGGAGGCTGGGAAATTGACCTGGTGCAGGAAACCATTTACTGGTCAGACCTTGTACATAAAATGCATGGAACCGATCCGGCAACATTTATACCCAGCCTGTCTGAAGGCATCCATTTTTACCGGGAAGATTTCAGAGAACAGGTGACAGCCATAGTAAACCACACCGTGGAAACCGGGGAAATGATGGATTTCGAAGCAGTGATCGTTACCAAACAGGGAAAAGAGTTGTGGGTAAGGGTGATTGCAAGAGCAGAATGGTATGAGGGAAGATGTACCCGTATTTTCGGAAGTTTTCAGGACATCCATGACCGAAAGCGATTAGAGTTAAGGATTCAGCAAATCCTGGACAGTATCGGGGATGCCTTCTTTACTATGGACCGCAATTATATAGTCACCTACTGGAATCGGAGAGCAGAAGAATTATTGGATGTAAAACGGGAACGGATTCTGGG
>CAZJNY010000177.1:0-7817 GCA_964547405.1 uncultured Flavihumibacter sp.
CATGGAGCCCTGCGGCTGATTCATTACAAATTCAATAATCTTTTTGTTGAATTCCGCGCCATTCAGGTCATCCGGAAGGATGGCAGCCAGCTGGTTAACAATCATGATATTCTGCTCCTTCAGGTTGCGGACTGCATCCCAGGCGGCAGCGCTTACATAGATCTGTTGAGAGAGGTTATAATCGAATTCCTGTTTGATGGTTTGTGTGAGCAGTTGTTGCATGCCCCGTTTGTCAAAGGAAGGGTCATTTGTTCTGCTGATCAGGTTGGGCAGGGCGATGCGGTCGGCAAGAATTACCAGTCGCTCATAAGCGGCCAGTTGCATCTGTTTGGATGCGCCTGCGGCCTGCTGTTCTTTACCTGTTGCAGCCTCCACTTTCTGACTGATATCGGCGATGGACTTTTTGTCTTTGCGGTAGAAATAGAGGTACAATCCAATAAATCCCAGTAATGCGATGCCGGCAACGATCCAAACGGTAGTATTATCCATAATAGCTTAACGATTAAGCAGCAAAAGTAAAGGTTTTACCCGACCGGTGGCACCCGACCGGTGCCACCGGTCGGGTGGAGGGAAATCCTTAATTTTGCAGTATGGAAACAACAACAGCAACAACACCGGTTACCATGACAGCGGGAGCAATCAGTGAGATCAGGCGCCTCATGCAGGAGCCAGGATTTGACCATAGCCAGGTTTTGCGCGTAGGCGTGAAGGGCGGCGGTTGCTCTGGTATGAGTTATATTCTCGGATTCGATAAAATTGAAGAAGGTGATGAACAGTTCAGTCTGGATGGCATTCCCTGTACCATGACTAAATCTCATGGGATCTACCTGATGGGGATGGAAATCGACTGGCAGGACGGACTGAATAACCGTGGCTTCACGTTCTCCAATCCGAATGCCAGCAAAACCTGCGGCTGCGGAACTTCTTTCGCTGTGTAACAAAAAATGACCCCAATTAAAAAGCCGTTAGTTTTTACTAACGGCTTTTTCTATTTCCAGCGTTTTGTTTTTTATGCTTTCGCGGCAGTAGGAGCCGGTGCAGTGGCTACGGGTTCCATCACCTCATTGGAAGAATCTCCACCCAATGGTTTGCTTTTGCCGAAATCCACAAGGATCGGAGCAGCCACAAAGATAGATGAGTACACACCGGTAACCACACCAATCAACATCGCAAAGGCGAATCCTTTGGTTACTTCACCACCTACCAGGAAGAGGATCAGGATGGTCAGGAATACCGTAACAGAAGTCATGATGGTTCTGCTTAAGGTATCGTTGATGGATTTATTGATGATCTGCGCACGGGTAGCATTCTTCATCAGGTGACTGTTTTCACGGATCCGGTCAAACACGATCACCGTATCATTGGTAGAGAAACCAATCACCGTCAGAATCGCAGCAATAAAGTGCTGGTCAATTTCCAGTGAGAATGGTACGATGTCCTTAAAGAAGGAGAACACAATAAGGGTAACCAGTGCATCGTGAATCAATGCCACAATCGTTCCGAATGAGTATCTCCAGTCGCGGAAACGAATCAGGATATACAGGAAGATCGCCAGCAATGACCAGAAGGTTGCCCATTTGGCACCCTGCTTCAGGTCATCCGAAATAGTAGGTACTACTTTCTTGGAGCCCTGCTTGTATTTGGTATCAAAAACTTCTGCAGTAGTGTTGGCTGGCAGGTAGTTTTTCAATCCCTCAAATAGTTTGGCCTGTACCTGATCATCCACTTCCGGACCGGATTGTTCGATCAGGTAATCGGTTGTGATATCCAGTTGATTGGCACCGCCATAGGTTTTGATAATGGGAGTACTTCCCAGTACTTTCTCCAGATCATTCGCCACAGCAGCAGTAGAAACCGGCTTGTCAAATTTCACGATGAAGCTACGTCCACCACTGAATTCCACACCCTGGTTAAAACCATTGATCAGCGCACCGATACCCAATGCCAGAATGACGGCAGAAATGATATAGGTAACCTTCCGCACTTTCACGTAATCAAAATTCGCATTCTTGAAAAGCTTGCGGCTGATTCCGGTAAAGTATTCGAAGTGACGGTTTTTATTGGTCCAGAAATCTGTAACCAGGCGAGAAACCAGGATACCGCAGAACAGGCTCAGTAACAAACCGAGGATCTGTGTGGTAGCGAATCCAAGTACCGGACCCAGACCGAAATAGAACAGAATAAAGGCAGTAATCAAAGAAGTAAGGTGACCATCCAGTACGGGTGCCAGTGAGCGGCTATAACCATCGTTCACGGCCTGCTGGTAAGATTTTCCTCTTGTCAGTTCATCCTTGATCCGTTCAAAGATTACCACATTCGTATCCACTGCCATACCGATGGTCAGTACCAGACCGGCAATACCAGGAGCAGTAAGGGTCGCATTCAGCGAACTCAGTACACCCACGGTGAAAAGCAGGTTCAGGATCAGTGAAATATTGGCAACCCATCCGGCGGTATTATAATACACCAGCATCAGGATGAAGATCACGGCAAAGGAAATGAGGAAAGAAAGAGAACCACCGGAAATGGCTTCCTGTCCGAGTGTTGGTCCAACTACCTGCTCCTGTACAATTTTCGCAGGTGCATCCAGTTTACCACTCTTCAGGATATTCGATAAATCCTGTCCTTCCTGAACAGAGAAAGAACCGGAGATCTGTGAATTACCACCAGTGATCGGCTCATTTACATTAGGAGCAGAGTAAACGATATCATCTAGTACGATCGCGATAGCACGGCCCACATTGTCGCCGGTCATCTTGGCCCAGATTTTCTCACCCTGCTTGCTCATGGTCATATTCACCGTAACCTGGTTGGTAACGGGATTGAAATCCTGGAAAGCATCTGTGATATTTTCACCTTCGAGTTTAGCCTTTTCAGAACCCGGAACAGTTTTGATGGCATAGAGTGCAACAAAGTCCTGCACTTTACCATCTGCATTTTTCTCGGGCATGCCAAAGAGGAATTTCACATCACCAGGCATGTTATTCTGAACAACGGGGTTCTTCAGATAAGACATTGCCAGGGCGGTATCTTTCGTAGCCACATAACCGAGGTTCGGGGCATAGCTCATACGGCCGTCCTGGCCCTGCTGAGGCGGAATAAACTGGATGGTTGCCAGCAGCGGGTTGGCTGCGCGGGCTGCTTCCGGAGTTTGTGCTGCAGCAGATTTGGAAGTATCGCCACTCTTCAGCACGTTTGCCAGAGAGGTAGTATCAGTTGCTTTGGCAGTTGTATCAACAGTTGCTGGTTTGGCAACGGTGTCAACAGAGGAGGTTCCTTTCAGGTAAGCCGCCAGCGCTTTATCAGAAGCTTCGAGGCTACGATCCAGTTCACCAATATTATATACTTCATAGAACTGCAGGTTGGCAGTGGATTGAAGATATTTACGAACCCGCTCAGGATCACTTGCACCAGCCAGCTCCACAGTAATGATACCCTTGGTTTCATCGAGTGAAATATTTGGCTGGGCAACCCCGAATTTGTCGATACGTTTGGTCAGTACATCATAGGTCTGCTTCATGGCAGCAGTCGCCTGTTCGCGGATATAGCTAACCACTGCTTCATCAGACGCATCCACTTTCAGCCGGTTACGTGTACTGTTGGCGAAGAGGGGAGCCATTCTTACACCCGGATTCACTTCTTTGAAAGATTGTGAAAACAGGGAAATGAAATCCGCATCTGATGCCGCTTTTCTGCGGGTAGCTTCATCAATCGCTTTTTTCAGGTTCGCATCAGCCGGATTGTTGCTCAGTCCTTTGATCAGTCCGTCCAGCGCAACATCCATTGTTACGTTGATACCGCCCTGCAAATCCAGTCCCAGCAGCAATTCGTTCTCTTTTGCTTTCTGGTAAGTGTGACCCCACCAGGTAATTTTTTCATTGCGGGTGCTGTCCTGCAGACGACGAACCGTTGACTTTTTGATCTCATTCAGCGTGTCCTGGTACTGGAGTTGAAGTTCCTGGTTACCGGAGTACTTTTGTTCTGGTTTAGGGTAGGTGTTTACATACGCCAGTGCCTTTTCTTCGATGCCTTTTTCATGCTGATTTACGAACCAGGTAAAAGACAACTGGTACAAAGAAATCAGAATTAAGAAAGCAGTAAAGATGCTCACGAGTATTCTCATCGTAATACTTGTTTCGTTTTTTGTAGTTTTTTAAAGAGTGGCAAATATAGGATTTCGGATGAAATATTGACAGGGTGGGACTTTATTGACCCTTAAACCGGAAAAATTCCGGAATTTGTGCCTCCTGGAACTAAAAAGAAACTATGAGTTGGAGGATTATGACCCTGGCGGGATGGATTTGTTGCCTGGCGCTGGCCGGTTGCCTGAAACAGGAAGACAAAACCGGGGAGGGACCCAAAGCCAATATTCTGCTGGTGAATGCCGCGCTGGATGCGGCGGATGTGAATCTGCTACTGGATGGCCAGCCCCTGGCACCAGCCGATCTGGCATACGGAGAAGTTGGGGTGGTGGATGAAAACGGCTATATCAGAACCCGGCCGGGTGCTCAAACCATTGGCTGGAAGATTGGCAGCGAGACAATTACGGATAACAAGTTTTTGATCTGGAATCCGAACAGCTATTATACAGTACTTCATTTTGATACAGCGGTGAATGGA
Organism: uncultured Flavihumibacter sp.; assembly: GCA_964547405.1. Classification (GTDB taxonomy): domain Bacteria; phylum Bacteroidota; class Bacteroidia; order Chitinophagales; family Chitinophagaceae; genus Flavihumibacter. The sequence continues at coordinate 4,621 of CAZJNY010000177.1, forward strand.
TTCGGGCAGTGGGCCATTTTGCAGGATGCGCCAGTTTTTTCCGATACAGCGGCCAAAGTCCGGTTTATAAATTGTGTAGCCGGTCCTGATTCCCTGAGTGTATGGCTGATCAACAGCGAGGATACGGTGCAGGTCGCCAATCGCCGGGCCTACCTGGAAGCGACAGGTATCACAGGCACAGAGTTTAGCACCAATGTATTGCCGGGCACCTGGCGATATGAATTAATCGATAAAAACCGGGTGGTATTGGAAACCGCCGATTTTCTGTTTGTGCGGGGAGAGGTCTATAGTATAATAGGAATCGGAGAAACCGGCGCCACCGGGGATAAGCGCCCACGCGCCCTTGTCATCCGGCAAAAGAAATGAATTAAATAAACGGGCCAATTCGTATTTTTACCAATTGTCAGGCAATCATTCTTAATCAAACCAATTTAGCAACACAAAATGTCTTTATCATCCCGGTTGCAGCGCTTTAGCGAACCCGAAACGCTGCGAATGGCCAAAATGGGCCGTGAACTTCGTGCCAAAGGATTTGATGTCATTGATCTTAGTTTGGGGGAACCCGATTTTGATACACCCGTGCACATCAAGGAAGCAGCAAAAAAAGCAGTAGATGAAAACTGGAGCCATTATCCGCCGGTAGCTGGTTATCCGGATCTGCGGGAAGCGGTATGTACCAAGTTGAAACGTGATAACAACCTGGATTATAAGCCCGAAAATATCCTGGTTTCTACAGGGGCCAAGCAGAGTATCGCCAACCTGATCATGGCATTGGTGGATACCGGTGATGAAGTGATCATTCCAACTCCTTATTGGGTATCTTATTCTGAGATTGTAAAAATGTCGGAAGGGATTCCTGTTATGATCCGCACCAAAGCAAGTGCCGGTTATAAAGTAACAGCTGCGGAAGTTGAAGCGGCGATTACTCCGAAGACAAAACTCTTCATGTTTTCATCTCCCTGTAATCCTACCGGTGCCGTATATACGAAGGAAGAACTGGCGGCGTTGGCAGAAGTATTCCGCAAGCATCCGCAGGTATATATCATGAGTGATGAGATATATGAATACATCAACTACAACGGGCAGCACGAGAGCATCGCGCAGTTCGATGATATCAAGGACCGGGTAGTGATCATAAACGGACTGAGTAAAGGATTTGCGATGACGGGTTATCGCCTGGGCTTTATTGCCGGCGCGCCTGAAATCGTGAAGGCCTGTGAGAAAATACAGGGACAAATAACCAGTGGAGCCAATGCGGTAACCCAGCGTGCCGCGATTGTGGCGCTTACTACTGACCTTGCTCCGAGTAAGGCGATGGTAAAGGAATTTGAAGCGCGCAAAAAAGTGATCATGAACCTGCTGAGTGAATTACCGGGCGTTAGCTGCAATGAGCCGGATGGTGCCTTTTATGTGTTTCCGGATATAAGTTCCTATTTCGGAAAATCAGATGGTACCACAACGGTTACCAATTCGGATGAACTTTGTTTTTACATACTCGAGAATGCGCATGTAACTACGGTTACGGGCAAAGCGTTTGGAGAAGACAAATGTATACGCATCGCGTTCACGAACAGTCTGCCTAAGATTGAAGAGGGCATGGCACGGATTAAGGCCGTGCTGGCGAAGTTGAAGTGAGGTATGTGAGACGTGAGATGTGAGATGTGAGAAGAAACACCCGTCGGATTACCCGTCGGGTGTTTTTATTTGATAACTAACCCTTCAAAAAAAATTGATGTAAAGCCAGCACCTGCGGCAATACCAGTTGCTGGTCATCATTCACTACCACAAAATCACAGAGTTTCATTTTAAGTGATTCATCCAGCTGGTTTGCCATGCGTTGCATCACCTGTTCGCGTGTAACCGTATCACGCTGCATCACCCGGTGAATGCGCAGGGCCTGTGGGGCATAAACACCAATCACATAATCCAGTTCATTCTGTGTGCCGGATTCAAAGATCAGGGCGGCTTCTTTAATAACGTAGGGAGCAGTTTGCCGGTTCATCCATTCGTTACCATACTGAATAGTGGCAGGATGTACCAGGGCATTGAGTGCCGCCAGGAGGCGACTGTCCTTAAAAACAAGGGCGGAGATAAATGACCGGTTGAGGGTGCCGTTCAGATAGGCTTCTGGACCGAATAATTCGGTTATGGATGCCCGTAAGGCGGGGTCGGTTTCCATAAGGCTTTTGGCGGCGGTATCTGCGTTGTAAACCGGAATGTCAAGGTGTTCAAAGACCTTTGCCACTATCGATTTACCACTGCCGATACCGCCGGTTATGCCTATTTTCAACATTATGCTTTCTCAGCAGGAGCTGTTTTGTTGATGTTCTTGGTCCACTCCAGGGAGATGGCAGATTTTTCAATTTTCATGTAACTGCCGGGAGAGGTTTCCAGCATCAGGGTGCCATCTTCGTTTACTTTATTTACGGTACCATGAATGCCGGCAATTGTTACAATCTTATCACCTTTCTGCATGTTCTCCTGAAAGGTTTTTGCTTCCTTCGCTTTCTTGGCCTGAGGACGAATCATGAACAGCCAGAATACGAGAATCATACCACCCAGAAGGATCAATTGAAAAGTACCACCACCACCGGCTCCTCCGGCCTGAAGAAAAATTAAATTGGACATGTTGATTTATGAATTATGAATTGTGAATTATGACTTATTTGGTACCGGCTGCTGCTGGTGCTGCCGTCACTTCTACTTTAAACTGCAGCTGGTGATCCATACTGCCGGTGGTATTAGCCCGAACATGGATGGATTTGTTGTTGGTACCAACCCGGCCCTTGCTATCGAAAGATCCTTTGATTACGCCTTCCGCACCTGGCAGGATGGGCTCTTTCGGCGGTTCAGCCGCGGTACAACCACAGGCAGGCGCCACTGAATATATTACCAGTGGCTTACTTCCGCTGTTCTTAAAACGGAAAGCTACTTCCACCTGCTGGCCTTCGTTTACTTTGCCATAGTCTTTGTCCTGATCCAGCCATTCAATGCTGGTGAACTGGGAACTATCGGGCAGATTGGTGGCCTCTGCCGGTGCCGTTACTGCCGTTTCTGTAGCCGTGGTTTCGGATGCCGGGCTGTTCTGACAGGCCACTGCCGCCAATGCCAGCATGGATAAAAAAAGAATGCGCATGGTAGTTTATTTTTTGAAGCTTACTTTATGCAATTTATTATCTCTGACCAGATCTTTATGA
>CAZJNY010000178.1:0-7764 GCA_964547405.1 uncultured Flavihumibacter sp.
AAGCTTTGATTGATGCGGATCACGTCAGAGTATACCATGCGGTCCAGGATGTTCACACCACGTATCCGGTAAAAGCCATTCTGTAAAGGAGTTTTATCAATAAAAGTATATTGACCTGTACGGCCGCTAACTGTTGCTACCTGGCCAATTGTTTCATATTTCATTCCATCTGCAGAACGTTCGATATAAAAGGTCTTTGCTTCGTGGTTGTCGGCGGTGGTGAAATTGATTCGATTCTGTGCATTTTCTGCGAATCCTTTGATGCTGGTGAATTCCAGGGGAAGGGTGGAGAAGTCGTAATAATAGCCTGTTGAAAACTGTACAAAGTTTTGACGACGCTGATTGGAATTGTCGTTAAAACTGCCAGTCATGCGGATTCGACCTGTGAGGGTAAATCCACTTGCAAGTGTCTGGTCCAGCAGGTAAACGGAATTATTGTCATTTCGGCCCACTGTATAAGTTTCCTGAATGTTTCTGCCATTCAGTACCAGTTGGTCAATAATCATAGTACCACGATTATTTCCATTATTTCCAATACCCATATCCAATTGCAGGTAATTCATATTGGCGAGGTCTGCGGCCTTGCGGTTTCCTAAAAAATTGCGAAGGTTGTTAATGCGACCATTTTCATTGTCTTCACGACGACCTCTGCTATCATAGGTATTTACTTCATTACTGAATTCATTCCGGGAGGGGTTGAAGCTTATAGTGAAGCGAATTTCCGGTTCATTATCAAAATCATAATCATCACTGTTTCCTCTTGCTGATAAATCGGGGGTTCCGAAAATCACCTCTGCATCGTCTTCATCTGGATGAAGTCCCTGAAAGCGTTGAGCCAGTAAAGCATTTGATCTGTTAGGCGGAATAGATCCGTTATTCAACTGCGCTTCGCTTGAAACAGCGCATAAGGTGGTCATGCAGAGCATGAGCATGCTCCTGTAAAGAATAGTTTTCATTTCTGGTACGATTAATTGATTAATCGGCTTTTGGTAGGACGAGGATCGATTCTGGTATAGGGTAGATAAGGTTTCTCTGTAGATCGGTTTAGGGTTTCTACCGATGACAATACAAAGGTAAACACTTAGATGAATTCTACTAAGGGTAAGCACCTATATTCGATTAGAGGGCGGATTTCGTCGACGAATAGCATTTTTACCCGAAAAAAACCGTAGTTCTTCGGGCCTAACCGTAATTTCTGCAATTATTCAGTAGAGCAGGATCAGCGATTTTCAAGGGTTGCGGCGGCAGCCTCATCAACCATCCAGATGGTGCTTCCATTCGTCGACTGCACTGATTGGGAGGGGAATTGCTGGAAATCCCTTGGGCCTTCCAGCACTTTTGCCAGTGCACTGGCTTTGCCGGCACCGGTGGTCAGGAATAAGATACAGTTTGAATTATTAGCGATCGGGCGGGTAATGGTAACCCTGAACATATCCTGTTGCGTAAGAAAAAAAGCGCAGCACCAATGTTTGTCTTCCTGGATTACTTCGGTATAGGGGAACAGAGAAAGAGTATGCGCATCATCTCCCATGCCAAGGAGTAAAAGATCGAAGCTAAATGGCTGATTGTCAAAATATTGGCGAAGAATTTTTTCATATGCCGTAGCAGCATCAGCCGGACTGTCGTAATCGGTCCGCATGATATGGATCTGCTCTTCGGGGATATTTACCTTGTTCAGCAGGGTATCATAGGCCATGCGGGCATTGTTTCGTTCATCCTCCAGGGGCACATACCGTTCATCGCCCCAGAATACATGGACTTTACTCCAATCGACCTGGCTGTTGAGGGGTTCCGCGGCCAGTAACTGGTGCAGTCGCTTGGGGGTGGAACCACCAGACAGGCAAATTGTAAACCGATCCTGCCGGCCTAGCACTTCCTTGATCCGGTGAACAATGAAATGCGCTGCTTCGGAGGCTACTGCTTCAGCGTTGGGGAAGATGTGGAGTTGCATAAATATCTGTTTTACCGGTCGGGTGCCACCGGTCGGGTGGCACCCGACCGGTGAGGGGTTAGCGTTCTTTGTGGGGCTCGGGAAGGGAGGCCCAGTTGCGGCCATCACGGGCAATCAGGGCTTCGGAATCCTCGGGGCCCCAGGAAGCAGGTGAGTAATTGGGAAAATCCACCGGCGGTCGTTGCTGCCAGGCTTCAAGGATCGGCATGATCACCTTCCAGGCAGCAGCTACCTGGTCTTCCCGCATAAACAGGGTGGCATTACCTTCCATTACATCGAGCAGCAGTGTTTCGTAGGCTTCTGGTTCATGCTCTTCGTAAGCATCCTGGTAACTGAAAATCATGTCAACCGGGCTGAGGGTCAGGTCCTGTCCGGGTCTTTTGGCCTGAAAGCGCAGCCGGATATCCATTTCCGGTGCGATGCTGATGGTAAGCCGGTTGGCTCTCCAGGTTTCGGCAGATTCCGGAGGGAAAGCAAAATTCGGAGCAGCTTTAAACTGAACGGTTACGATGGTTTCCTTATCGGCCATGCGTTTACCGGTACGAACATAAAAAGGAACATCCTGCCAGCGCCAGTTGTCGATATAAAATTTCACCGCGGCAAAGGTTTCAACCGTTGAGTCGGTGGCTACGTTTTTCTCCTGCCGGTACCCCTGAACCTGCTGACCTTTCATCCAGCCTTCACTGTATTGCCCGCGAACCGCCATTTTATGCACGTCTTCTTTTGAGATTTTGCGCAGGGCGTGTAAAACATCTACTTTTTTATTCCGGATTTCATCGGCATCAAAATTCACGGGGGCTTCCATGGCCACCATACAAAGCAGTTGCAGGATATGGTTCTGGACCATATCGCGAAGGGCTCCGGAACTTTCGTAAAAATCGCCCCTGCCTTCTACCCCTACGGTTTCGGAAGCGGTTATCTGGATATGGTCAATATAGTTCCGGTTCCAGATCGGCTCGAACAGTGCATTGGCGAAACGGAGTGCCAGGATATTCTGAACAGTTTCCTTGCCCAGGTAATGATCGATCCGGTAAATCTGTTTTTCATCAAACATACCGGCCAGGAGTTTATTCAGTTCCAGCGCCGATGCGAGATCATGCCCGAAAGGTTTCTCCACTACCACCCGGGTGCATTTGGTATCTGCGCAGATATTGAGCGGTCCGAGTTTGCTAACGATGCCCGGCACCAGCTGGGGAGCAACGGCCAGGTAAAAAATCACATTGGGGTGTTCACCATATTCCGCCTCTTTTATTCGTACGATTTCGGCAATTTTTTCATACTCGGCTTCCTGCTCGGCATCCATCTGGAGATATGCAACATGGTCGGCGAAGACCTGCCATTTGCCTCCCTGGTCGTCTTTACGGCGACTGAACTGCTGAATGCCGTTAAAAAGGTGTTTGCGATAGGATTCGTTATCATAGGGGCGACGTCCAATACCTACGATATCAAATTTTTCCGGCATCCATCCATCGATGAACAGATTGTATAAAGCGGGAGAGAGTTTGCGGTGATTGAGATCGCCGCTTCCACCGAAAATGAAGATCAGGGAAGAAGCGGGTCTTTTATGTGTAGCAGACATAATTTTTTGGGTTTGTTGTGATTGCAGTGCTCAGGTCCATTGGGTATGAAATTTCCCTTCACGATCCAGCCTTTCGTAGGTATGTGCTCCGAAATAATCGCGTTGCGCCTGCAACAGATTTAGTGGTAATCTACCGGTAGTGAAGGCATCGAAATAGCTCAGGGCAGACATCAGTCCGCCTGCGGTAAATCCATTCAAAGCGGCCACACTTACCGTTTTCCGCAGAGAACTAATGGGAGCGGTAATGAGGGCAGCGATTTTTTCATCCAGCAATAAATTACTGATGGCCGGATTACGCAGGTAGGCATCATAAAAAGTTTCCAGGAGGGTAGACCGGATGATACACCCGCCCCGCCATACTTTCACCGCATTGTGCAGGGGGATATCCATGGAAAGATCTTTGGAGGCGGTATGCAGCATGGCCATACCCTGCACGTACGAAAGAATTACGGCAGCAAACAGCGCTTTCCGGCAGTCTTCTGCCAATATCGATTTATCCGAGGAAAGGGATGCTGTTGCGGAAGCGTGCGTATCCTGACGGATGAGTTCAGTATGTAATTTTTCTGCGTTGAGCCGATCGGTTTTCAGTGCTGACATAGCCCGCATGGTTACTGCCATATCAATGGTAGGGATGGCAACACCCAGATCCATGGCGATCTGGGAAGTCCATTTGCCCGTGCCTTTGGATCCTGCTTTATCGAGAATCTGATCTACCAGGTGGGTGCCGGTTTCCGGATCTGTCTGTTTGAAGATAGCGGCAGTTATTTCAATCAGGTAAGATTTGAGTTCGCCTTCGTTCCAGGAACTGAAAAGCTGATGAAGTTCCTCATTGGAGAAATTTCCGCCCCGTTTCAGAATATCATAGGTTTCACAAATGAGTTGCATGATCGCATATTCGATACCGTTATGCACCATTTTTACAAAATGGCCGGCAGCGCCTTTCCCCATATAATCCACGCAGGGCTCATTGTTTACTTTGGCAGCGATGGAAGAAAGTACCGGTTTCAGTTGTTGCCAGGCGGTTTCATCGCCACCGGGCATCATGGAAGGCCCGGTTCGGGCGCCTTCTTCTCCACCGGAAACTCCAATGCCGATAAAATGAATGCCTTTGGGCCGTAGGTATTCATAACGGCGCAGGGTATCCGTATAATAGGTATTACCGCCATCGATAATGATATCACCGGTATCGATAAGAGGCAGGAGGCTTTCAATCACATCATCTACGGGTTTGCCTGCGGGAACAAGTATCATGATACGCCGGGGCAGGGAAAGTTGCGCCACCATTTCTTCGAGGGTATTCACCCCTTTAACGGTGGTACCGGGGGTTGCAGCAGCTTCAAAGTCCCGGGTTTTCTGTAGATCTTTATCAAAGCCGATGGCTTTAAAGCCATGATCGGCAACATTCAGCAGGAGGTTACGGCCCATTACACCGAGTCCCACCATTCCGAAATCAAAGGTTTGGTTGTCCATTGCAGTTGGTTGGATAGGCCGCAAAGGTAAGCAGCAATGCCGAACCATGGTTCAGCATTCTGCAAGAGGGTGGTTGAAACCTATGCAAACGTTTTACCAGCCTTGAAACCTTTGGCTGCGTAGAACAGAATATAAATATAGGCGGGTGCGGAACAGAGGAAGAAAGAGAGCTGGTTGGAAAGTCCCTGTGTATCTTTCAGCCATCCGTATAAAGGGGGCACTACTGCACCGCCTGCAATACCCATGATGAGAAAGGCGGATCCGATCTGTGTATATTTTCCGATGCCATCAATTGCCAGCGGGAAAATGGCGGGCCACATAAGGGCATTGGCCAGTCCCAGTGATGCAATGAGCACAATGGAAAGATATCCCTCACTGAAATAGATACCTATTGTAAGCAGGAGGCCGAGAATGGCAGAGTACCGAAGAGCGGTTTGCTGCGACATGTATTTGGGAATGGTAAAGATGCCGATGATATACCCCAGCAACATCGCGAAGAGGGTGAAAGGGGTAAAGTATTTGGTTTCATCCAGGCTCATGCCCATGGCTTTGCCATAGGTGCCGATTGCATCACCGGCGAGTACTTCCACACCAACATAGAGAAAAAGGCAGAGAACACCGAGCAGCAGATGCGGGTAGGCAAATACGGAAGGGCGGGTGGCATTGTTTCCGCTTGTTTCTTCTTTTGGTTCTTCAATTTCAGGAAGTCCGGAACGATAGGTCAGGAAGGCGAGGATAAAGAGACAGATAGCGATTACGATATAGGGGGGAATGACTCTTCCCGTGAGTTCGGTAAGCAATTGTGATTTCAGGACTGGATCAGTGGCGGTCAGCACCTGTTCTTCGATTGCCTGTGCGTTTTTCAACACGATGGCGCCCAGGATAATCGGGCTGAGAATACCGGCAATTTTATTACAAACGCCAAGAATGCTGATTCTTTTGGCGGCGCTTTCGATGGGTCCCAGGATACTAGCGTAGGGATTGGAAGCAGTTTGTAAGAGGGCGAGGCCTGCTCCCTGCACAAAAAGTCCGATCAGGAAAAGCAGGAAACTGCGGTCGTTGGCAGCGGGGATGAAAACAAGGGATCCGAGTGCCATCACAGCGAGGCCGAGCGCCATTCCATTTTTATAGCCTGATCTTTTCAGAATCCATGCGGAAGGAATGGCAAGAAAAAAATAAGCCATATAAAAAGCGGTCGTAACAAAGAAGGCCTGCATATCGGACTCCAGTTCACAGGCCAGTTTAAGGAAGGGAATCAGCGTACTGTTCAACCAGGTGATAAAGCCAAAAATGAAAAACAAAACGGCGATAATGGCCAGTGCGTAAGCCTGACTTTTTGGTGCTTGGGTTTGGTTCATGCTACTAAATTCAGGCCTTTAAAATACAACCTTCAGCAGAATAAATCGAATGCAATCGTTTCCGTATGTAATTTGCAGTCCTTAATGTATGTATGTTGAAGAACCGGAAAGCCGCGCTGAGCTTCATTTTCATCACGCTGATAATAGATGTAACGGGATTGGCAATTATTATTCCTGTGATTCCGAAACTGATCAGTGAACTGATTGACGGTAATGTGAGTGATGCGGCAGGATATGGAGGATGGCTGGGATTTGCGTATGCGATCACACAATTCGTTTGTGCGCCAGTGTTAGGAAACCTGAGTGACCGTTTTGGAAGACGGCCGGTATTGCTGTTTTCTCTGCTGGGCTTTGGCATTGATTATATTTTCATGGCATTTGCTCCAACCATCGGCTGGTTATTTGTGGGTAGGATCATTGCGGGATTATTTGGGGCAAGCATTACTACTGCCTCTGCATATATAGCTGATATCAGTACTCCTGAAAACCGGGCACAGAATTTTGGTATGATCGGAGCGGCGTTTGGATTGGGATTTATTATTGGTCCGGTTATAGGAGGTGTGCTGGGTGAATATGGGGCCAGGATTCCCTTTTTTGCAGCTGCGGGATTAAGCCTGTTGAATGCATTGTATGGCTATTTCGTGTTACCGGAATCCCTGTTGCCGGAAAACAGGCGGGCATTTGAATGGAAGAGGGCCAATCCGCTGGGTGCATTTAAACAGTTGCGTAAATATCCGGAGGTATCAGGGCTTGTGATTTCTCTTGTATTAATTTATGTAGCGGCGCATGCGGTGCAGACAACCTGGACCTATTATAATATTGAAAAATTTGGCTGGTCAGAGAAAATGATCGGGTACTCACTTGGATTGGTAGGGCTGATGGTTGCGCTGGTGCAGGGAGGATTGATTCGAATAGTAATACCTAAGCTTGGTTATCAGCGAAGTGTTTATACCGGCTTGTTTTTGTACAGTCTGGGTTTTTTATTGTTTGCATTTGCTACACAAAGCTGGATGATGTTTGCTTTTTCGGTGATTTATTGCCTGGGAGGAATCACAATGCCTTCGATACAGGGAATCATTTCCTCGGTGGTACCGCCTAGTGAACAGGGAGAATTGCAGGGTGGTTTGACCAGTCTGATGAGTGCAACCTCAATCATCGGGCCCTTGCTGATGACGGGATTGTTTGCTTATTTCACGGGGTCGGATGCTCCGCTTTATTTCCCGGGAGCACCATTCCTGGCAGCGGCAGTTTTGGTACTGGTAAGCGGATTACTGGCAAGAAAAGCTTAAAATGAGGCAATCTATTTGGCCGTACCAGTATTTAAGACTAAGTTTGCGCCGTTATTGAGTTGTTGATCCCGGTTAGGATCGAGTTATTCTGCTACGCAAATTCTGCTATCTGATTTC
>CAZJNY010000179.1:0-7732 GCA_964547405.1 uncultured Flavihumibacter sp.
AATAGACATCAAACATCCTCGCTTACCGCGCTGGCAGTAAAACATGATGATGATGGATAGTGCTCATTCTTTTCATTACGGTTGCAAAAATAGGGGTATCGATTTATATAGACCAAATTTTTTAAGATGCCGTAAATTCGGACAATAACACACAAATATGAAAAAATTGGTTCTATTAGCTGGCATGATAGGCTTCTGTTTCCTGGGGATTGCCCAGGAGGAAGCCGGGTACCAGACTCCTCCGAAAGAAATTCTGGATCTGGTAATGGCCCGTCCTACCCCATCCGTAAGTTTTAATGGAAACGGCGATCATATGGTGCTGCTTCAGCGGGCCAGCATGCCTCCTGTAGAGGAGTTGGCGCAACCGGAATACCGCATTGCGGGACTGCGAATGAATCCTGCGAATTTTGGTGGTAGCCGCCAATCTTATTTCAATAGTCTTCAGATCAAGGATATCCGGTCCGGAAAAACAGTAGATGTGTCAGGGTTACCGGCTGAACTGCGGGGTACTTCCCTGCAATGGAGTCCCTCCCAGCAGCGATTTGCCATCCTTCATTATGGAAATCAGGGCATAGATCTGTACACCATTGACCTGCTCCTGGCCACTGCCCGAAAGATCAATCAGCATCCTGTAAACGATTTACTCGGTACAAGTTTTATGTGGCAGAACGACTCCGTCATTATTTATAAAGCGGCCGCCAATGCCGGAAAAAAAGAGCCTGCCAGACCTGCTGCTCCATCCGGACCAGTGATTCAGGAATCAATGGGAAAAGCAGCCGCGTCCAGGACCTACCAGGATCTTATCAAATCTCCTCACGATGAAGCCCTTTTTGAACATTTTGCAAAAGGCCAGCTATACCGGATTTTGGTAAGCACGGGAACCGAAGAAAAAATCGGCGGAGAAGCTGTTTACCGCAGTTTTTCAATCTCCCCCAACCAGCAATTTTTAATGACTTCAACATTGGAAAAACCATTTTCCTACCTCGTACCCTGGAGTGGATTTCCTACCACCTATACTGTCGCCAATCTGAAAGGTGAAACTATTAAGGTACTTGCTAAAAACCCTTCATCAGAAGGAGCACCCATTGGTTTTGATGACGTGGTAACATATCCCCGATCCATCAACTGGAGAGATGATCAGCCCGCCACCATCTATTATGTGCAGGCACTTGACAATGGAAAGGGCAGAGTTCAGGCTGCATTCAGAGATGGGGTTTACTGTCTTGATATGTTGAAGGATAAAGAGCCCCGGTTGTTTGCCAAAACCACGAAACGTTACAGGGGAATTGAGTGGGGCAATGACCAGGTAGCCCTGCTCTATGAAGGCATGAATGCCGATCGCAGTTACCGCATCAATTTGCTGAATCCTGCCACCGGCGCACTCGATAGCCTGCATCAGCGAAGCAGCAACGACCAGTATAACGATCTCGGACAACCGATAACCACCCGGAATCAGTTTGGAAGGAATGTGCTGCAGGTGCTGAAAAATGGTTCCATCCTGCTTACCTCCAGCGGAGCTTCGGATAAGGGAGATCTTCCAGTGTTGAAATCACTGCAGCTGAAAACCAGGGCCGTTAAAGAACTCTGGAGATGCCAGGAAGGATATTATGAGTATGTAGTTCGTATGCTGGATGCCGAAAAAGGAGTGTTTATTACCCGCAGGGAAAGTCCCACTGAAACGCCCAATTATTATGTAAGAAACTTAACCCGGAAAATCGCACCGGTAGCACTTACGCAATTCACCAACCCCTATCAGCAACTGGAAGGTATTTCCAAAGAAAAGATCAAATATAAAAGAGCCGACGGGATTGATCTTACAGCTACCTTATACCTGCCAAAAGGATACGACAAATCAAAAGACGGTCCCCTGCCTTTGTTAATCTGGGCTTATCCCCGGGAATACAAATCAGCAGCTGATGCTGCTCAGGTAAGAGGATCGCAATACTCGTTCCCTACCGTTTCCTATGGTAGTCCCATTTTTTGGGCAACCCAGGGCTATGCGGTCATGGACAATGCAGAGATGCCAATTGTGGGAGAAGATAAAAAGGAACCAAATGATGCTTTCATTCCGCAATTGTACCTTAATGCACATGCTGCGATCCAGGCGGCTGCCAAACTGGGTGTTGGAGACAGTACCCGTGTTGGCGTAGGCGGACATAGTTATGGTGCCTTTATGACAGCCAACCTGCTGGCACATACCAATTTGTTTAAAGCGGGAATAGCCCGCAGTGGCGCCTATAACAGAACCCTTACTCCATTTGGCTTTCAGGCCGAAGAGCGCACTTACTGGCAGGCACCGGAAGTGTATTACAATATGAGTCCGTTTAGCTTTGCGAATAAAATCAAAACCCCCATCTTATTGATTCATGGAGAGATGGACAATAATTCCGGCACCTTCCCCATCCAGAGTGAACGACTTTACAATGCGATCAAAGGACATGGCGGAGTAACCCGCTATATAACCCTACCGTATGAAAGTCATGGTTATGCGGGACGGGAAAACATCCTGCACATGTTATGGGAGCAACACCAGTGGCTGGAAAAATTTGTTAAACAGGCGAAGCCCGGTTCCGGCGATGGCAAAAAGGCGTTCTGACCATTACAATAGCGTTAATTTTGCGCCATGAGCCATTCTATGGGTACTGATATACAGAAGGCCGCTGCCTTATTGCGTGCTGGTGAGCTGGTTGCCATTCCAACGGAAACGGTATATGGACTTGCTGGCAACGGCTTATCGGAAGAGGCTGTTCTGAAAATATACCAGGTAAAAAACCGACCGCAGTTCAATCCGCTGATCCTTCATGTTGCCAATTATCAGCAACTGCAGCAGCTTGGATTGGAACTGCCGCCCGCTGCCCAGGAACTGGCAGCGCGGTTTTGCCCCGGACCGCTGACCTTTGTAATTCCCGCTTCAGACCAAATACCAGGCATCGTAACGGCTGGTACACCGGCGGTTGCCATCCGGTTTCCCAACCATCCGCTAACCCTGCAACTGTTACAGGAACTCGACTTTCCACTGGCCGCTCCCAGTGCAAATCCATCCGGATTTGTGAGTCCGACTACTGCACAGCATGTTGCCAACCAGTTAGGAAATAAGGTTAGTTATATCCTGGATGGTGGGGATTGCCAGGTTGGACTGGAATCAACCATACTTTCTTTCCTGGAAGAGCAACCCCGATTATTGCGCTATGGCGGCATTCCGCTGGAAGCCATTGAAGCGGTAATCGGACCGGTTACTCTTCCACCGGAAGGATTTGTTGACAACCCGGTTGCGCCCGGGATGCTGGCCAGGCATTATGCCACCCGCCATCCCCTGCACCTGGGAAACATTCAGTCCCTTGTACAGCAGGCCCTCACAAGTAATTTACCGAAACAGATAGTTACCATCAGCTTTCAGCAGGAACTGCCGGGCATTCCTTCAACCAATCAGTTTATTCTCTCGCCTTCCGGTGATTTGCAGGAAGCGGCAAGGCGGTTATTTGGTGCGTTGCGGCTTGCCGACAGCATGGATATTTCAATAATTCTTGCCGAACGGTTTCCTGATGAAGGACTGGGGCGTGCCATCAATGACCGGTTGCAGAGAGCAGCAACCGCCCTGCCTTCAACCGATTCAGAGGCGATTAAACCCGGATTGGAAACGAAAGTCTAAGCAGTATGAAACTAATTTTACTCCTCGCTGGAACGCTGGTATTGAATTTTAGCGGACAGGCACAACAGAAAAAAGCTGGTTCCGGCAAAACGGCGATGCCCCTGATGGACAGTATCGCTTTTCATCTGTATACAGACAGCCTTAAAAAAGGGGTTCACAATTACATTAATGTGGACGGATTGACACCCGGAGGAAATTGGCTTCCTTTAAGTGCTGAAGAAATTACATTCGGTTCTGATGAAGGCCATTTTGAAGGCAACAGCCTGGTATTACCGGCCGATTTCAGAAACGAAAAAGTAAGGATAACGGCAACCTATAAGCGAAATCCGAAACTAAAGCAGGAAGTAACTGTGTATATCAAAAAAGCGGAGGACGGTCCGTTAAAGACCAAAGAAGAAATAATGCAGGAAATCAGACGTGGAGGAAATAAAAAAAGAGGCCGCTAGGGCCTCTTTTTTTTACATTTTTTTGGCGTCTTCGAGGAATTTCGCCAGACCAATATCTGTAAGCGGATGCTTCAGTAGTCCGAGTATGGAATCCAGCGGGCAGGTACATACGTCTGCTCCCAGTTCAGCACAGCGGATAATATGATTGGCATTGCGGATTGAAGCAGCCAGGATCTCTGTCTTAAAGCCCTGGATACTGTAGATATTTGAAATCTGTCCGATCAGTTCAGCTCCATCCCAACCGCTGTCATCGATACGGCCAATAAATGGTGATACATAGGTAGCACCTGCTTTGGCAGCAAGGATTGCCTGTCCGGCTGAAAACACCAGTGTACAGTTAGTTTTAATCCCGTTATCGGTAAACCATTTGATTGCTTTGACACCATCTTTAATCATGGGTACTTTAACAACAATATTCGGGTGAATGGCTGCCAGCTTTTTACCTTCTTCCACCATGGAAGCGTAATCAGTAGACAACACTTCGGCACTGATATCACCATCAACCAGTTCACAGATATCCTTATAATGCTGGATGATATTATCTTCTCCTTTAATACCCTCTTTAGCCATCAGCGAGGGATTGGTGGTTACCCCATCCAGGATACCCAACTCATTGGCTTCTTTGATCTGGGCCAGGTTGGCCGTATCAATAAAAAATTTCATGTAGTCGATTTTGGTTTTACGTTGGCGAAGATAAGGAACAAAGGAGACAAAGGAGACAAAGGAGACAAAGGGAACAAAGGGGACAAAGGAGACATGGAAGATGGAGGAATGGAAGAGGGGGAAAAGGAGAACGGGAGTTCAGGGCATAAAAAATGGCAGGCTTATCATATCGCGCCGCTACGACCACCTACCCTTGCTGCCTTCCGGCCCTGGGGGAGTTCAGTAGGAGCTGGCCGTATGAGACCTGCCGCTGCAAAAGTAAAAGAAATCATCGTAATTACTAAAAAATAATTCAAGCGCAGTTATTGATTGCGTCCTCCGAGGGAATTGATACGGCCCACAGCCACCAGTTCATCAGCCCGACCACCCAAACTCCTGTAATAAACCAGGATGGTATAACTGTTTTCCGTTTCCCAATAATTACCTTCTGTTTTTTCAGTTACAAACACCTCGCGACCGCCAATTGTTTCTTTCAGCGCATATCCATAATCGTAATAACCCTGCTTCAGCCAGAGGGAGGTTTCATAAACACCTCTTTCTTTGTTGAAAACCATTTTCGCCTGTGGGTCTTTCCCATAATTGGTTAATTCCCCAAACAGAAACAAATCCTGCCGAAGGGGCATTCCGCCTGCAGGCCGGTAACTGAAATGAACGGTTGCATAATCCCCTTGCCAGTAAGGGTTCATGCCATCCAGCGTTTCAGAAAAAAACATACCGTTTCCATCCCTGTAATACACTACCCGTAAGGCGGTTCGGTCAATATCAGGCTTTACAAAAATGCTGGTTCCCGTATTTTCATAAACGGCACTGTCAACTCTTTCTGACTGCAGCCGAAAACTTCTCAGGTCCAGCCACCTCCACTCCTTTCCGGCTGGAAAAAGGGCATCCTGTTCCGTATTGTATTCCAACTGACTCTGTCGAATAAAAGTGGGTTTCAATCCGGTTTTGGCATTATCCCAACGATTGTTCTGCAACAGCACTACCTGTACCTGCTGCATTGGATTTACCAGGCTTAGCTGCCTCATGTTGACAGTAAACACCAGTTTCTGATGCGTGGTGAACACCTGGTTATTAAACGGTTGCTGTACCTGTAAACCGACAGCCGCTTTTTCATCTACCACCAATACCCGACGGGTAAATGCCAGTTGGGCAGGATCTCCATTCAGAAATACTTTCAACAGATAATTGCCGGAACGGGAGGGTGCTGAATTCCGGTCGGGTACCTGTGCCTGGTAATGGGTATAACGGGTAAGTGCAACCGAAGAACTCCTGTAGGTGGTGATTCGTTGTTGCGAGAACCCTTTTATATAATCCATACTATTCAGGTTTACGGGCGTCCAATCTGCATTACAGAGTTGCCAGGCATAGGAAAATGCCTTGGTGCCTCCTTCCCTGTCATCAAAATGAAGTTCCAGCTGATCGGCAGATCCCAGGCGGATAATCGGATATCCCAGTTGATTGCCAACAGGAAATAATTTAACCTGCTGAATATTGGTTTGATAAACCTGGTCAGGTACCGGTTGCTGCGCTATGCCCGCCAGGCTCAAACAGGCAAAGACCCAGCTAAAGAAGAGTTTTCTATACATCAAATTTTCTCTTGTTGATCATTACACAGGAAGCAAGCTACAAAACGCATCCGGTTAAAAATAGTTTTCTCCACTATATTTGGCGACTAAAACCATGCCGATTGAACATCGCCGGATTTATTGCCCGCAAAGTCGCCTTTAACAATAACCAGTCTTTTTCCCGATTCATAATCCGGCTGGCAATTGCTGCTACTACGATCAGTGTAGCGGCGATGATTCTGGCGCTTGCCTTCACGAATGGCTTTCAGTCGGCTATCAGCCAGAAGATTTTCAATTTCTGGGGGCATATCCGGGTGCAGCATTATGAACCGGCGAAATCCGTGATTTCGGAGGAATACCCCATCGACAGAAATGATACTGTAGAACAGTTACCCAAAACCATTCCAGGCATCCGGGGCATTCAGGCCTATGCCACCAAGAATGCCATTCTAAAAACAGCGGAAAGTCTGGAGGGTGTCCTCTTTAAGGGAATTGACCGCCTGTATGATTCCGCAAGGCTGGGCGGTTTTTTAAAACAGGGGCGCTGGATGCAGTTTCCCGATTCCGGCTACAGCAATGAAATTGTACTGAGCGCCTATACAGCCGGCCAGCTCCTGCTCAAAACCAATGACCAGGTGCTGATTTATTTTATTCAGAGCGATGGGAGTCCGCCAAGAGCACGCAAGCTTACTGTTTCCGGCATTTACAAAACAGGCATAGAAGAATACGACAAACTGATTGCGATGGGTGATCTGCGGCTCATTCAGCGACTCAATAACTGGGCTCCCAACCAGGTCGGCGGTTACGAAATATTTCTCGAAAAGCAGGAAAACATGGAACTGATGAATGAAGCCATCTTCAGCAGGCTGCCCATGTTGTGGAACAGTAAAACGATCTTTGAAATTTACCCAAATATATTTGACTGGCTGGGCCTGCAGGATCAAACCATTGGCATTACACTTATCATTATGATTATAGTAGCAGTACTCAACCTGATTACCTGCCTGATCATACTTGTGCTGGAAAGAACCCGGATGGTAGGAATTCTGAAAGCGCTTGGTGCCAGCGACCGAACCATCCAGCATATTTTTTTATACAACGGTGCCATCATAACGATTATCGGTATTGGATTGGGTAACCTGCTTGGCTTCACCCTACTCTGGCTGCAGAATAAATTCAGGTTTATCCGCCTTCCGGAAGACATGTATTATATTGACAAAGCAGAAGTGCTGATTATACCCTGGCAAATACTAGCCGTTAATATTGGTACCTTTCTGATCTGCCTGGCTGTGCTAACAATACCCAGCCTTATCGTTCGAAAGATTCAGCCGGTGAAAGCGATACAATGGAAGTGAAAGGTGAAAGGTGAAAAGTGAAAGAGGGTGAAAGGTGAGAAGTGAAAAGTGAGA
>CAZJNY010000180.1:0-2645 GCA_964547405.1 uncultured Flavihumibacter sp.
CCATTGTACATATAAAAGCGGCCATCATCATCGAGGAAAAAGGCAGGATCCCAACCACCAATTTCGAGTGAATCAAGCGCTTCCTTCCATTCATTTCCTTTTGGATTGGTACTCATCCAGAGCGGAAAATTGCTGGAGTAGGTGGAGCCAAAAACCAGCATGGTATCACCAACAACAACTGCAGCAGGAGCGCATAATTCATCGTATACTTTGTGATAGGGCTTGAGAAATTTCCGGGAAATAAAATTCCAGTTCAGCATATCGGAACTCCACCAGTATCCCCATTGATTGGTAGAGAAAAGATAGTAATCCCCTTTATACGTTATGATAACCGGATCTGCTGTAGCGCGATGCCGGCCCCATTCACTAAAATTTGGAATGGGCGTATATCCATAATCGAGATTAATAGGATTGCAGTAGGTAGTTTGTGCTGTTGCTACTGATTTTCCAGACTGTGCAAAGCTCAAATGAGAACTGAATAACAACAAGAGGATGGGGAGTTTTGGAGAAAAAAAACGTTGGTCAAGACTGTATTTTCCGGCACCACGGAAGAAAAAGAGCAATCCGATTAAAACAAACATAAACGGATGCTGGTCGCCATACCAGATTTTTCCATTACCCAGAACGAATGCGATGAAGAGCATGGTGGCAATCATAGGCCATACTGCCAGCCTGGTAAATAAGCCCAGGGTTAGCAGGATGCCGGAAACCAGTTCCGCTGATTTTCCAAGATAGGCCATTGTGGTGGCTATAGTTGGGGAGAGATAAGGCATCCATCCGGCATATTCATTGATTTTTGCAGCATCAAATACCTCCCAACCATGGTAGGTCATCAATAATCCGGTAATAATTCTCACCAGTGCCCAGCCGGGTTCCAGCCAGATAGTTTTTTGTGTTGAATGGAAGGAGGCCATGTAAACTTATTTTAAAGATTTCCTTTTTTCATTTCTGAAACTGCATACTGTGCTGCTCTGGCGGTGAAGGCCATATAAAGAATAGACGGACTCTGATTACCGGTGCTGGTCATACAGGCTCCGTCTGTTACAAAAACATTTTTACAGAGATGCAGTTGATTCCATTCATTGAGCAGTGAATTGGAAGGATCGGCACCCATGCGTACGCCACCCATTTCATGAATATCTAGTCCGGGTGGCTGTTTCGAATCATTGGAAACGATATTAAAAGCGCCACAGGCTTCCAGCATTTTTTTGCCTTCCAGGAGAAAATCCTGTAACATTTTTTCATCGTTTTCATCATAAGCAACATCTGTAACCAGCAAGGGGATGCCCCACTGATCTTTTTGCGTGGGATGCAGGTATACCCGATTGGTAGCTTTTGGAATGGTTTCCCCCTGCATATACATATAGATTCTCCATGGACCAGGTTCAGTAAGGGTCTGCTTCAGCTCCGCGCCGATTTTATCCGGATGCCGGTCTGCGTTTACCCATTCCCGATAGGCACCTGAAAAAATGGTATACCCACCCAAAAAATCCATTTCCTGTTTACCGAGGTTACGAAAATTAGGGATGACACATTCCGCAGGGCGGCGGCCTTTGTAATAGCCATCTTCATGGCCTTTCACTTCTCCGTTCATGTAGCCCCGGTAATTATGAAAGCAGATATAGCGACCAAGCAGGTCGTGGTCATTTCCAAGTCCGTTCGGAAAGCGTTTCGATTTACTATTGAGTAAAATCAGGTTGGTATTAAGCGCGGAAGCATTTACAAAAATGATGCGTGCGAAATAGTCGGTAGTCGATTTCTTTTCACTGTCGATTACTCTTACCCCGATGGCTTTTTGTTTGGCATCATCATAAAGAATGGAATGCACTACAGAATGGGGACGGATGGTGAGATTGCCTGTTTTTTCTGCCCAGGGAAGAGTACTGCTGTTGGAACTGAAATAGCCGCCGAATGGGCAACCGCGCATGCATAGATTACGATTATGACAGCTACCCCTACCCTGTTCCAGGTGAATGGGTTCCGGTTCGGTCAGGTGTGCCCAGCGACCGGAAATCAGGTGCCGCTGAAAATTCTTCCACAGCGCTTCCTTCATATCCGCTTCCACGCAATTCAGTTCATAGGCAGGCAGGAATTCGCCATCGGGCATGGAAGGGATATTTTCCTTACTGCCGCAAACGCCGATGAATTTTTCAACGTGACTGTACCAGGGAGCGATGTCCTTGTATCGGATTGGCCAGTCGGTAGCAAAGCCATACTGCTTGGGCGCATTGAATTCGTAATCACTCCAGCGCTGACAGCTTCGGCCCCAGGTCAGCGATTTACCTCCGACCTGGTAACCCCGGATCCAGTCGAATGGTTTTTCCTGCACATAGGGATGATCGGCATCTTTGATGAAAAAATGCTGCGTGTCTTCTGAATAACCGGCGGCTTTGGAGATGAGTGGATTGTTTTCACGTTGCTGCTGCGTGATATATCCCCGGTGTTTGAATTCCCAGGGATGGTTGTTCATGCCAGGGTAATCCTTCAGGTGTTCCACCATCCGGCCCCGCTCCAGCACCAGGGTTTTCAATCCCTGCTCACAGAGTTCTTTGGCAGCCCAGCCTCCGCTGATGCCGCTGCCGATTACAATTGCGTCGTATGTATGCTGATCACTCATGTTCTGCTTTTACCCGACCGGTGCCACC
>CAZJNY010000180.1:2745-7712 GCA_964547405.1 uncultured Flavihumibacter sp.
ACCCGACCGGTGCCACCGGTCGGGTGGGGTTAGACGATAGGCCAGCGGAAGCTGGATTGAAGGCTGATTTTCTGGCCGGTTTTTGAAGAGGCGCGGGCGGATTCAATAATATCCAGCACGTGCAACGCATGTTCGGGAGAAATCAGCGGTTCATTTTTATCGAGCAGGGATTTCGCAATAACGGTAGCCCCTTCCTGCCATACATAGGACCCGGGATCGGGCACATGCCGTACAGGTGTGGGCGCATCCATGGTTGCCAGGTCAACACCGAAAGGTGCCCAATCATATCCAACCATACCCATGTTTCCATGGGTACCCCAAATGGAAATCGTATGCCGGTCCTGCCCTTTACCACCATGCCCATAGGGATCAAAATAATTAAAGCCGCTTTGCACATGAGACAAGGCGCCACCTGCATGTTCCATAATGATCATCGCATTATCTTCCGCTTCCACTTTTATTTTACCCTTGTTATCAACAGTACGTTCCGGAGTAACGATGGTAGTCATCGCAATGACTGATTTGGCCGGGCCCAGCAATCCTGTTAAGGTAGCAAGATTATACACACCAAGATCCGGCAGGCTGCCACCTCCTTTTTCATAAAAGAAAGCAGACCATCCGGGACCTTCATGGCCGTAGTGCGCATGTGCTGCTGAAACTTTACCCAGTTTTCCTTCCTGAATGGCTTTGCTCATAAAGGCGAATTGCGGACTATTAACCACGGCAGGGGCTCCCCAGATGCGGAGGTTTTTAGAGCGGGCCAGCTCCACCAGTGCTTTACCTTCCTTGTAGGTATTGGCCATTGGCTTTTCACTCCAGACATGTTTTCCGGAGGTGATCGCTATTTTATTCAGCCGACCATGTTCCTGCATATCCGTAAGGTTCACGAGCAGATCAAAGGGTGCTCCTGAAAGCTGTTTGTCGATATGGTCATATACATGAGGAACATTAAATTCTTTTGCGCGGCTCTTTGCTCTGTCCAGCACTATATCACAAACACTGACCAGTTCAACATGTGCCGATTTGGAAAGATGTGGCAGGTATTGGCCGGATACACTACCACAACCTATGACCCCAATCTTTAATTTTTTGTTTTCGCTAAGGGCAACAGCTTCCAGTGAGGACAAAAGGATGGCAGCACCTGCCATGGCTGTTTGCTGAAGAAATGCTTTGCGTGATTGAACATTCATAAATCAAGTTTTAGGCAATTGTTTAGAATTATTTTATGTGAGGTGATTCAAATCCGAGTTTTTTTAGTCCGCGTTGTATTTCCGGGCAGGACATAAACAGTTTCCATAGCAAACCGCTGCGATGGTTTTCAATCATTACGATGATTGGTCCCTGATCTATGGCCAGATGACTGGAAGCATACCAATTCTGCGATTCATTGAAGGCATCAACAAAACCATATTCCGACCAGATCTTATCACCGAGTTGCTCATAAAAATGACGAAGTGCCTGCATGGAATAATCGGGTGTATAGGGAAAGGCAGAAAGAGCTGCAGTTGGTGTGATTGTGCCCTTATCATTCGTTGGGGAATGGGCGTCATACCCATTGTAGGTATCACTTGCGGTAAGTCCCCATGACTGGGGTCCATATCCTTTAAACTGGTTGGGATTGCGTACACAGTGCTCTCTGTTAATCAGGGTATGATTGCGATTCTGTTTCCAGTAATCTGCATAGCGGTCTTTTAATCCCCTTGGGTCGAGGCCCAAAAAGGAATAATGGGAAAAGAAAAGGGGGCCACCGAAATCAAAACCCAATGGCAATTCGATATCATAAAACTGTTTGCCATTTTTGAAGAAATTACTTTGGGCCCATCCGTTGTGATACACAGCGGGTGATACCGGATAACGATCACCGGAAGCGGCCAGTACATACATGATCAGGCATTCATTAAAACCGCGTACCGGAAAATTCATGGCCCATCCATTGTTAGGGCTCCAATGCCAGTAAAGCACTTCCTGGTTGTTGGTGAACCAGTTCCATTCGATATCATTCCAGAGCCAGTTGATGCGATTTCGAAGTTCCCCTTCCACCGGATTATTGGCATTGAAGTATTGTCTGGCAGTGAGCAAGCCCTGAAATAAAAAAGAGGATTCAACCAGATCGGCACCATCATCCTTGCGACTAAAGGGAATGGTTTTACCGGTTTCGCCATTCAGCCAATGGGGGAAAACACCGTGATAAGCATGTGCTTTGGAAAGGAAACGCACCATTTTGAGCAGGAATTTCGCGGCGGTATCGCGACCGATCCATTTTCTGTCGGCAGCTACGATAACTGACATGATACCAAAGCCGGTACCACCGGTAGTAACTACTTCACCGCCATAATCAAAGGATTCATTGCTGCGCTCACGGGCTAAACCTGAAACCGGATGGGCAAATTCCCAGAAGTAGCGGAAGGTCTGTTGTTGCACCAAA
Source organism: uncultured Flavihumibacter sp. (assembly GCA_964547405.1). Taxonomy (GTDB): domain Bacteria; phylum Bacteroidota; class Bacteroidia; order Chitinophagales; family Chitinophagaceae; genus Flavihumibacter. Next base: position 5,171 of record CAZJNY010000180.1, read on the forward strand.
TCCAGCAAGGCTGAATCGGAAAGATTGCGGGGGCGATCTGTGGCTGAAAAAACAGCAGGTTTCGCTGGCTGTTTCTTTTGCGCATAAGCTATACCGTTAACCATTCCAAACAGGCAGCATAGCATCACCAGATGATGGATCTTCATGGTTGTTGTTTTGATCATAGATAGGGTGCTGTAAAGCCCAGTTTAACCAATGCGGATTTCACTTCCGGGGCGGCCGAAAACAGGTTCCAGCACAAAGCGGTTCGATGGTTTTCGATCATCACAATAATCGGCGCCTGGTCAATAGCCAGGAAACTATCAGCAAACCAGGCATTGTGAAGCGAAAACGCATCTATAAATCCGTATTCCTTAAAGAGTTTATCACCCAGTATATAGTAGTAAAATTTCAAAGCAGCCATTGATTCATCCGGTGTATAGGGAAAGGATGCCAGTGCTGCGGTAGGAGCAATTACGCCCCGGTCGTTCTGAGGTGAACTGGCGGTATATCCATTTGGGATATCGCTGGCTGTTAGTCCCCATACGGCGGAACTATATCCAAAATACCGGTTTGGATTTTGAACACTGTGCTGGTGATTGATTTTAGCATGATTGCGGTTCTGCAGTTCATAATCAGCATAGGCATCTTTGAGACCTCTGGGATTAATGCCCATAAAGGAATAATGAGATAAAAAAAGCGGACCGCCATAAGGCTCACCCAGCGGCAAATTAATGCCATAGTAACTTGCGCCATTTTTCATAGCACCTTCACGGGCCCAACCTTCCTCATAAACCTCTTTTGAAATCGGATGTGTGGGAGAACCGGCGGCCAGCAAATAGGTAACCAGGCATTCGTTCCAGCCTCTGATGGGCAGGTTCATATCCCAGCCAAAATCAGGACTCCAGTGCCAGAAGAGCAGTTTTCCATTATCCCGCAGGAACCAATCCCATTCAACTGCTTCGTAGAGTTCGGTTATACGGGAACGTAAGTTGGTAGCCGCCGCTTCATTTTCGTCAAAGTATTCTCGCGCGGTGAGCAGCCCCATCATGAGAAAAGAGGTTTCCACCAGGTCGGCACCATTGTCTTTCTGGCTAAAGGGGATGGTAGCACCTGTTGCGCCATTCATCCAATGGGCAAAAGCACCATGGTAGCGGGTAGCTTTTGTGCGCAAAAAATCAACCATGGTTTGGATACGATCCAATCCCTGTTGACGGGTAATAAAACCGCGTTCAATACCAACCAGCAGGGCCATGATACCAAAGCCTGAACCTCCACTGGTAACCAGATCTCCGGAGCTGTTGCGTTCACGCGCCAGTCCGCTGACAGGATGACCAAAATCCCAGAAATAGCGGAAGGTTTGTTCCTGCACTTTGGTTAGCAATGCGTCATCGCTGAGAGTGGGGAATTTGGAGGAAGAATCAAGCCTGGTTACAAATTGCTGATCCAGGGTTGAGATAAAATTCCCATTGGAGGCAGACTTCAATGTAGATGCCAGTTGAAGCCGGTGGAAGGTCAGGAAGTCCAGATTGCCGGTAGGCTGAATTTTCAGGACTGAATCTTTTTGTTCCAGTACCAGATTTGCTGCAATTGCCTGTCCCGCTTTATTGGTAAAGCTAACTGCATTGGTTATACTGGAAGGAAGAACAGGTTCTGAAAAAACAATTTTAATAACGGGGTTTCTGGAAGTATTATACAGTACCGCATTCCATTCCTCATTATCAAGAACAACCCTGTTCACTTTGAGTTGCCGGGGTACTACCGGTTCTGGTTTTTCTTCATCGCCTTTGGAGCAGGCGGAGAAGAGGAAGCAGCAGGCGAGCAGGTATCGTGCGGTATAGTTCATCAATATTCCTGTTTTAATCCCAAACAAAGGTTGTTACAGAACCACCTTGTAAATTCACTGTAGCCAGCTGGCCCTTGTATTTGATGGCAAAAGATGAATTGCCCGGAGCTTCCCTTAACAGTATTAATACTTTTTTTCCTTCTGGTGTAAGGAAGGCTACATTTTCGAGGCCTGGTGGCACATTACTATGAATTCTTTTTGAACCAGCTGGTACAAATTTGGAAGCGTGTCCAATGATATAATAGGAAACATTCTTTTCAACAGTGCCATTCTGAATGGTGAGGGCACCCTTGCATTCTGTACAGCCACCAGGGGTATGGGGATCAAAATTGGCATCACTGGCCAGGTTCCATTCAAGTGCCAGCTTACTGTAATTGCGGGTAGTTCCGATGATTACATTTTTGACATGCCAGAAAAGATCGCCATCAAAAGCTCCCTTAGCGCCTGTCCATTGTTCTGTGAAATAGAGGTTTTTATCCGGATGCGCATCCCGTACGGTTTTCATAGCTGAAACATCTCCGGCATAGAGGTGAAAGGCGGAACCATCTATGTATTGTTTAGCGCCAGCATCGTTCAGAATGGAAATCGGGTAATCGGGACGGTCCAGGTTATGGTCGTAGATGACAATTTTCGTATTGATGTTGGCTGCTTTAAAAGCAGGACCGAGTGCATCGCGAATAAAATCACGCTGTTGTTCTGCCAGCATTTGCAGGCTGG
>CAZJNY010000181.1:0-7706 GCA_964547405.1 uncultured Flavihumibacter sp.
GAAGGGTGGCGGAAATAGTATTCCACCATCGGCTCGTTATAAGCCAGCTCACTGCGCCAAACCAGCGTGTCGGGCAGTGCACCATTGCGGATCGGAGCATGCTCGTCACCATCAAATACGGTATTGATCCAGTATAAATATTCGCGATAATGTACGTTGGCTACCTCAGAACGATCAATGTAAAAGGAGTTTACCGTCACACGGCGGGGAGCATTGTTCCAGTCGCCCATTACATCTTCTTCAGTAGCACCCATAGTAAAGGTACCACCCTGAACGAAGATGAGTCCCGGACCGGTTCTCTGTTCTTTCTCTTTGGAGACCTGATAGCCTCCCTGGTTTTTGTCGTTATAATTCCAACCGGTTACGTCCGATTTTTCGGCTTTTTTGCCAAATAACTTCCCGTTTTTACAGGAAGCCACCATTGCGGCACAGGATACAAGGATTGTGAGGTTTTTCCAGTTCATATTGATAGCCATTTAAGCTGGTTTTAGACAGTTATAACGGAACAGTTTATCTATTATTGTGTTATTTTCTTCGACCAATTGCGAATATAAACAGATAAAGCAATCAATACTCTTGCCAAAATCTTAAATCCGCTCAGCTTTACATTATTTTTGACCATCCATGCTGTTTTACCTCCGCGTGTTACTCCTGATCTGCCTGTTTTCCCGGCCTTTATGGCTGAGTGCCCAGCGAAGTTATGCGCCCCATTCTGTGCTGGCAGCCGGACAATGGTACCAACTGGCCACAGTACAGGCTGGCGTTCATAAAATCACCGGATCAGAATTACAGGCGATGGGACTCTCATTACCATTGCCTTCCAGCCAGTTGCGGCTCTATGGCAGGCCATCCTTTCCGCTTTCCGAAGCACCCGCCGGCCCCTATTCCGATGACCTTACCGAACTGGCGATTCAGGTAGAGGACGGTGGTGATGGACAACTGCAAACAACCGATTTCATCCTGTTTTATTCATCCGGTCCGCATTATTGGATAACAGATACACTGCGCCAGGAGTTCAACCAGGTACTTAATAGTTATTCTGATACCGCTTATTATTACCTGACTAGCGGCGGTACCGGTAAACGGATTCAACCGACAGCAGCAATTGGTCCTGCTTCCCATACCATTACAGACTACCAGTTTCGGTATGGATATGAAAAAGACCTCTTCAACCTACTCTCCAGTGGCCAGGAATGGTACGGGGAGCGCTTTCTGGCCGAATCAAACCAGCCTGTTTCTTTCCCTGTTTCCCTTCCGGCTCCGGTTCCCGGCAAACCTGTCCGGTTAACAGCTACTGTTGCGGCCCGGTCTGTTGGTTCACCGGTAGGTTTTGATTGGCTGGACAATGGTGCAGTTGTCGGCTCTCATACCATTGCCCCTGTTACTGCTTCCAGTTTTGACCTTTTTGCGCGCGAAAACAGCCTGAATGCTGAATTTACGCCCGCGGACAACAATTCACTTACCCTTCGCTTTAGCGCTTCCAATTCCTCGGCAATTGGCTGGCTGAACCGATTCCGGTTACTCGCAGATTGCCGGCTCGAATGGGCAGGTGAGGCTTTTGCTTTTCGCAGCTGGCAGGGCAGGGGACCGGGCAGGATCGCGGCCTATGAAATTGCCGTTGCCAATGCCGGTTTGCGCATATGGAAACTGTCCGACCCCCTTCAGCCCGAGCTACTGAACACGGCTTTTTCTGCCAACCGGCTGCGCTTTACCGATCTGCATGAATTTCCGGAAGAGTACCTGGTTTTTGATCCATCCGCTGCTTTGCCACCTGTGATCCGGATCGGACCGGTTCCTAACCAGGATTTGCATGGAGCAGGCAGTGCCAATATGCTCATCATCACCGCAACGGGACTGGAACAAGCTGCCGGTCGACTGGCCAACTGGCATCTTCAGCACGATGGGTTGACCAGTCTCGTAGTTCCGGTGGAATCCATTTATCATGAATTTTCAGCCGGTGTTCCCGATCCAACCGCTATCCGGGATTTTGTCAAGATGATCTATGACAGGTCAGGTACCGGTGCCCGCCCTTCTTATCTGCTGCTTTTCGGAGATGCCTCCTTTGATCCCAAATACAGAGTGATGCCAGCGGTGAATGGGATTCCATCCTTTCAGAGCAGCTTCTCGCTGGATCCCCTCAGTACCTATGTGTCGGATGATTATTTCGGGTTCCTCGACGATGGAGAGAATATCAATGGAGGGTTGCAAACCAATCAGCTGGACATCGCCATCGGAAGAATTCCGGTTTCAACCCTGGAAACCGCCAACCAGTATATCGACAAAATAATTGCTTATCACCAGCCGGCCAGCAGGGGCGCCTGGCGCAATGAACTCACTTTTATTGCCGATGATGAAGACGGGAATCTGCACCTGCAGGACATGGAAACGATTACTGCCCTGGCTGCCGGAGTGAATGATCGTTTTCAGCAACAGAAGATCTACCTGGATGCCTATCCCCAGGAAAGCGATGCTGCCGGTAGTCGCTACCCGCAGGTGAACCAGGCCATCAGCGACCAGATGCAAAAAGGTACCCTGATCTGGAATTATACCGGTCACGGTGGTTTCCGCCGCCTGGCGGATGAAGTCATCCTGGAGCAACCCATTGTTGACGGATGGCAGCAAAATGGGCGATTGCCCCTCTTTGTAACAGCAACCTGTGATTTTGCACCTTTTGATAACCCTACCATAAACTCCCTGGGTGAATATTTACTGACCAAACCCAATGCCGGAGCGATTGCCCTGATGACCACCACCCGCCTGGTTTTTGCCTATAGCAACCGGATTCTCAATGCCAATTATATGGAGGCAGCCCTGGAGCGCTTACCCGAGGGAAGGTATCGCACCCTGGGAGAAGCCGCCCGGGATGCCAAAAACAAAACATTTGCGGGTTCGGATGACCTGTTCAATAACCTCAAGTTTACCTTATTGGGCGATCCGGCACTCACCCTCGCATTTCCCAAACACCAGGTGCTGACCACGGAAGTGAATGGACAGCCGGCAAACCAGGCTGCGGACACGGTGAAAGCCTTGCAGGAAATTACAATCAGTGGCATCATTGCCGATTCAGCCGGGCAGTTGTTATCCGGATTCAATGGCTGGGTGTATCCGGTGGTACTGGATCAGCCTTATGAAAAATCCACACTGGGTAATGATCCCGGCAGCCAGCCGGCCCGGTTTCGAGTGCAGGACAGAGCGCTTTACCGGGGTCAGGTTCGCGTACTGGAAGGCCGGTTTGATTTTAGCTTTCTCATCCCCCGTGATATTGATTATGCGGAAGGGAACCTGCGCATTGTATATTATGCAGCCGATAGCAGTTCGGATGCCCAGGGTGGTTATGCGAACCTCGTTATGGCTGGGTCTGTTCCTGCACCGGCAGACAGGGAGGGCCCGGCTATAGTAGCTTTCCTGAACGACAGCCTCTTTCGCTCAGGTGATCTGACGGGCGAGCGTCCCGTTTTGGTACTGCAGTTAAGGGATACTTCCGGCATCAATGTACTGGGCCGTGGATTCGGACATGATATCAGCATGGTATTGGATGACGCAACTGATCAGCCCTATAATCTGAATGCATTTTTTGAAGCAGATGCGGATACCTACCGTTCGGGCCGGCTTCGTTTCCAATTGCCGGCACTTGAAGATGGCTGGCACCGGCTTCAGATTAAAGCCTGGGACCTGTTGAATAACAGTTCTGAAACCGAACTCCGGTTTCGGGTAAGGGCTGCGGCTGTGTTGGAAGTGGAAACTTTGGAAGCCTGGCCAAACCCTTTCCGGAACAGGGTTCGCTTTGTTTTTTCTCACAATCAGAACCAGTTGCCGATAGAAGCACAGATTGAGCTTTTTTCACTGCAGGGACAACTAATCAAAAAAATAAACGGTACAATAATTGCCAATGGAAACCGTTCCTACATGGACTGGGATGGCCGGAACCAGCAAGGGTTTCCGGTTCCTAATGGGATCTATGTATACAGGTTGGTTTTGCGAAGCGCAAATGGCCAGACTGCCATAAAATCCCGACAGGTAATCAGATTTTAAACGAATTATTTATTAATCACTATTTTCGCCGCGTATAGAAAAAATTTACCCGAACTAATTATCGAAACGTCCAGGCTTTCTGTGCCTCCACAGGGTAAGTTTTTTATTCTATGGGCCCGTATCCGGCCGTTTCCCGACTTAAACTTGAAAGATTCAATACAATGAAACAAAAGTCCCTAAAACTGGCCTTATCCTTTGTAATTGGCTGTATGGTGGTGAACGAAGTAAATGCACAGGATGTACAGCCCATCAACGTAGTAACAACTGCGGTTCCATTTCTGAGAATTTCTCCGGATGCCAGAGCTGGCGGCATGGGTGAAGTGGGTATTGCTACCTCACCGGATGTAAATGCGCCTTTCTGGAACCTGGCGAAAACACCCTTTAATACCAGCAAATTCCAGGTAGGGTTAACCTATACGCCCTGGTTAAAGCGCCTGGGTTTAAATGATGTATTCCTCGGATCTATGAGCGGGTATTACAAACTCGACGACGACCAGGCTTTGTCTGCCACCCTGCGTTATTTCAACTTGGGTAGCATTCAGTTTACCGATAACCTCGGTAATGTTTTCAGTGAAGGCCGCCCGAGAGAATGGGGTTTTGATGTAGGCTATTCCCGCAAACTTTCTCAAAAAGTAGGTTTGGGTATTGCATTGCGCTACATTCACTCCAACCTGGCAGCCGGACAAACCATTGATGGTAATACCTACAAAGCAGGTAGTGCTGTTGCCGGTGATCTGAGTTTCTATTACAATGGCCAGAATGAAGCCGGAAATGGTTTCAGTGCCGGTGCAACCCTCACCAACCTGGGAAGTAAAATTGGTTATACATCGGATGCAACACAAAAGGATTTCATTCCTGCCAACCTTGGTTTAGGTGTTGCTTATACGAAAGTATTTGATGAGGATAACAAGATTACTGTAGGAATGGATGTAAACAAACTGCTGGTGCCAACTCCTCCGAATGTGGGTGATTCAGCCGGACTCGTAAACTACCGCAACAAATCGGTGGTAAGCAGCTGGTTTGGCTCCTTCGGTGATGCGCCTGGTGGATTTGGAGAAGAAATGCGTGAGTTCACTGTTTCTACTGGTGCGGAATACTGGTACCAGGAACAGTTCGCACTGAGAGCCGGTTATTTCTATGAAGATAAAACCAAGGGTAACCGTAAATATTTCACCCTGGGTGCAGGTATCCGGTACAATGTATTCGGACTGAACTTCAGTTATATCGTTCCTTCGGGATCCGGTGTAAACCAGAACCCGCTTTCCAATACCCTGCGTTTCAGCCTGGTATTTGACCTCGATCAGGTTAGCGGAGAGTAAGCCCCCAAATTTTAAGTAAGATTATAAGAAACGTCCTGCATCTTTGCGGGACGTTTTTGCATGGAGGAATGGAAGAGGGGGAATGGAAGATGGAGGAAAGGAAGATGGAGGAATGGAAGAGGGGAACAAAGGAGACAGGAAACAAAGGAGACAGGAAACAAAGGAGCGGGAGGCAAAGGAACAGTGGGTCCAACTTCTCACATCTCACGTCTCACATCTCACATCTCACTTTCTCTCCATACATTGAATAAACTGTAATAATCTTCAAATGAGTAGTAGCCATAAAATAGGTTTCGGCATTGATTTCCACCAGCTGGTGGAAGGAAGGGAATTGGTAATCGGCGGGGTAACCATCCCGCATACAAAAGGAGCACTGGGACATAGTGATGCGGATGTATTGCTGCACGCGATCTGTGATGGCATGCTGGGCGCCCTCGCACTTGGTGATATCGGTGTACATTTTCCGAATACAGATCCCGCTTACAAAGATATTGACAGTAAAAAACTGCTGGCCCATTGCCAGGAACTGATCCGTTCCAAAGGCTACCAGGTGATCAATGTGGATGCGGCCCTCACCCTGGAGAGGCCTAAGATAAAACCGCATGTAAGCGCCATGCAGGAAACCATCGCGAAGATTCTGGACATCCCTTCCGAACATGTTTCCATCAAAGCCACTACCACCGAAACCATGGGGTTTGTAGGAAGAGAAGAGGGATTGGTAGCCTATGCATCGGTATTGCTGGAAGCCATCAAGCCGGCAAAACTGGCGGTAAAAATTAAAAACGAATCATCCTTTGAGCTCCCGGCCTATGCAACCAGCGGCTCCGCGGGTATGGATATCCGGGCTAATATTACGGAACCACTGAGCCTTCAACCACTGGAAAGAACCCTGGTGCCAACCGGATTGTATATGGAATTGCCGGAAGGGTATGAAGCGCAGATCCGGCCTCGTAGCGGTCTGGCCATCAAACAGGGGATTACCTGCCTCAATACCCCGGGCACGATTGATGCAGATTACAGAGGAGAAATAAAAGTGATTCTGGTTAATCTTTCCAATGAAACCCAGCTCATAGCTCCTGGCGATCGCATCGCACAGATGGTGGTACAGCGGGTTCAGCAGGTGAACTGGGTACCTGTAGAAACATTAACTTCAACTGAACGGAATGCCGGCGGGTTCGGGCATACCGGAAAAGCATAACGAATGAAGCAAGTTGTATACCTGGTACTATTGGCTGCAAGCCTCGCCTCCGTTGGATGTCGGGCTACTAAAAAGATCAATACCGTAATTGCCAAAAAAGATTCGGCAGTTACCACTATACTGGCAGATGCCCATGCGGATTCACTTCGTTATATCCGGGAAGTGTATAGTAAACTCGAGCAGAATAAGATTGACTATAAAACCTTCAGCGCAAAGATGAAAGTGGAGTACTGGGATAAGGATGGCAAGGGCCCCGATCTCACTGTATTTGTGCGCATGCAGAAAGATAGCGTAATCTGGTTATCGGTTAATGCAACGGTTTTCAGTTATGAAGCCTTTCGGGTTATGATTACACCCGATAGTGTGAAGCTGCTGAATAAGCAGGACAAGATCGCACAGCTTCGCTCTGTTAAATACCTGGAAGAAGTAGCGCAAATCCCTTTTGATTTTAAAACGGTACAGGAACTGATCATCGGTAATCCCCTGTTCCTGGATTCCAATATTGTTTCCTATCGCAAAGGGCCTGAATCCATCAGCCTGCTGAGCATGGGAGAATTGTTTAAAAATCTGATTACAGTTGGTGTTGAAAACTATCTCCTGCAACATATCAAGCTGGATGATCAGAACCAGCGCCGCAATCGTACTGCTGATCTGAGTTTCAGCAATTACAATGGACAGGGCGGCGTTCCATTTTCCACCTATCGCAAGATGAGCTTCACGGAAAAATCAAAGATTGATGTGCAGATGGAATTTAAACAGTATGCCTTTAACGAAAGTTTAAGCTATCCTTTCAGTATTCCGAAAAATTATAGCGTTCAGTAAACGTTGTAGTTTTTATATTTGAAGTATTCCATCTTCCAATTGAACAGCATGATAAAAAAAATCTGGATACTTCTGTTGATCGTGACCGGTAGCCTGGTTGCAACAGCACAAAGCAACAGTAGTGCAGACCTGAAAAAACAACAGGCAGCCATTCAACGGGAAATCGATGAGCTGAAACAACAGCTTGCTGAAACCAATAAATACAAACGCAAGAGCCTGGCGGAACTTAACCTGGTACAGAAGAGACTGCGCCTGCGCGAATCCCAGATAAAAGTGATCAATGATCAGATCAACCTGATTCAAAGTGATATCAACCAAAGCTGGCGCGATATTGT
>CAZJNY010000182.1:0-7704 GCA_964547405.1 uncultured Flavihumibacter sp.
ATTGTACCATCTTCAACAGTAATGATCTTTGTGTAACGCTGGAATACTTCATGCAATAATTCTTCATCCAGCGGCTTCACAAATCGCAGGTCATAATGGCCCGCATTAATGCCATACTGTTTCACTTCCCGAATGGCGCTTGCCGCAAAATTTCCGGGATGGCCAAAACTCAGCACCGCAATCTCTTCTCCCTCTTTCAGTTTGCGCCCTTTTCCAATTTCCACTTCTTTCATCTCTGTTCTCCATTCCGGCATAACACCTTCACCACGTGGATAACGTATCACAACCGGAAGTTTGGTGCTTTCCAGTTGCGAGGTATACATCAGATTGCGCAACTCCGCTTCATTCATTGGTGCACTGATTATGAGGTTGGGGATACAACGGAAATAAGGAATATCATAAGCACCATGGTGCGTTGGACCGTCTTCACCAACCAGTCCGGCACGGTCCAGACAAAACACAACCGGTAATTTCTGTATGGCCACATCGTGTACCACCTGATCGTATGCGCGTTGCATAAAGGAACTGTAAATATTACAGAACACTTTCACTCCCTGTGTCGCCAATCCCGCACTTACTGTTACAGCATGCTGTTCACAGATGCCAACATCCAGGGCACGGTCAGGCATTTTATCCATCATGATCTTCAGGGAAGAACCGGAAGGCATGGCTGGTGTTATGCCAAATATGGCCGGATTCTGTTCTGCCAGTTCCAGCATCGTGTGACCAAATACATCCTGGTATTTAGGTGGCTGAGGCGTATCAAATTTCTTTTTGAATATTTCACCGGTAATCTTATCAAATAAGCCGGGAGCATGCCACTTGGTCTGGTCTTTTTCCGCCAGTTCATACCCCTTTCCCTTCACGGTAATTATGTGTAGAATTTTCGGTCCCGGTATATTCCTCAGATCCTGCAGGGTATCCACCAGTTTGGTGATATTATGTCCGTCAATAGGACCGAAATACCGGATTTTCAATGCTTCAAACAGGTTGCTGCTTTTGTTCAGCATGCCTTTTACAGAATGTTCCAGTTTGGAAGCCATCTCCCTGGAAAAATTGCCTCCCACAGGAAGTTTACCGAGGGCTTTCCAAACATCGTCTTTCAGCTTATTATAAGCCGGCGAAGTGGTGATATCGGTCAGGTATTCTTTAAGCGCACCTACATTCGGGTCGATGCTCATGCAGTTATCATTCAGGATGATCAGCATATCGGCATCAGAAACACCGGCGTGGTTCATCGCTTCGAAAGCCATTCCAGCTGTCAGGGAGCCATCCCCAATAACGGCCACCGACTTCCGGTCTTCTCCTTTGTATTTGGCTGCCAGTGCCATACCCAGGGCCGCAGATATGGAAGTGGAGGAATGTCCCACTCCAAAAGTATCAAATTCGCTTTCCGAGCGTTTGGGAAAACCGGACAATCCACCGTATTTGCGATTGCTGGGGAAATTATCACGGCGCCCGGTCAGGATTTTATGTCCGTATGCCTGATGGCCAACATCCCATACCAGTTGATCATAGGGAGTATTGTAAACATAATGGAGGGCGGTAGTCAGTTCCACCACGCCCAGGCTGGCGGCGAAATGCCCGCCATGCACACTCACCACATCAATAATGTACTGCCTGAGTTCATCACAGACCTGGTGCAACTGTTCTTTTCCCAGTTTTTTCAGGTCAGCAGGCTCATTGATCTGTTGTAAAAGGGGCCCCGGTTTAATTTCCATGCGGTAAAAGTAAAGCGTATAAGATAAAGAAATTAACAAATCCATCCTAAAATGGTTGGATGCCATCCATCCCGGTCTCCGGCCCCCGTCCCAATTTATTTGGCCATTAGTACAATTCGGTATATTAGGGGTGGAACAAACCGCTAGATTTGCCTTTATGCTACCACGTGGAATTAAATATTACTGGATTTGCCAGGTGCTGGGATGGACATTTGTGGCGTTGACCATGGTCATATTCGTATATACGTTCACACCCTCCAAGATGGATGAGCGCTTTTTTGCGCGGGTGGGGCTGATTTTTGTATCCGGGATCTCTGCCACTCATATGTTCCGGGCCTTTATCAAACGGAGCGGCTGGTTATTATTACCGATAGAAAAAGTAATTCCCCGGATGGCCGTGGGTATCCTTATCACCAGTCTGTTGTGCAGCCTGCTGTTTATGTCTCTGGTTCAACTCTTTGATGTTCAGACAGATGTGCAACGCAAAATTGATTTTCCAGCCCGTTTACTGGGAGCTACCCTGGACATCGGGCTCTTTATCATACCCTGGACCCTGATCTATTATATTTACCATTATGTAGCCAAAAGCAGGAAGCAGGAAGTGGATACCCTGAAACTGGAAGCCCTGGTAAAAGAGCTGGAACTCAAAACCATCAAGGCCCATATCAACCCACATTTTATTTTCAATGCGCTTAATAGTATCCGGGCCCTGATTGATGAAAACCCCAGCAGGGCAAGAGATGCCATCACTGAATTAAGTAATATCCTTCGCAGCAGTATGCAGTCGGAGAAATCAGAAACGGTGCCCCTGGAGAAAGAATTGAATATCGTGCGCGATTACCTGGCACTGGAACATATCCGGTTTGAAGATCGCCTGCAGGTTGAATACCAGATCGATGAAGATACCCTGGACCAGCCCATCCCGCCCATGATGTTGCAAACCCTGGTGGAAAATGCCATCAAACACGGCATCGGCAAACAGATGAAGGGGGGTGTGGTGCGTATTATATCCGATTTCAGGGATAATTACCATGAATTACTGGTGCAGAATACCGGTCGGTTATCCTCCCATATTAATGGCGATGGCTTTGGTATCAGCAGTACCCGTAACCGGCTTCAGCTCCTTTTTGGAGATAAGGCCGATTTCCGTATTCAGGAAAGTAATGGCAATATGGTGGAAGCGCGTGTGAAAATTCCGGTAACAGAACCCGCTTAAACGAACACTTATGATAAAGGCAGTACTGATCGACGACGAACGCCTGGCCCGAACCGAACTTAGAAAATTATTATCTGATTTCCCCGAAATTGAAGTTATTGGCGAAGCAGCCAATGCCGCAGAAGGGATTGATGTTATCGAAAACCTGCAGCCCGACCTGGTATTTCTGGATATCCAGATGCCGGGAAAAACCGGTTTCGATATGCTGAGCGAACTGGGGAAAGCACCCCATGTGATCTTTACAACTGCTTACGATGAATATGCACTCAAGGCTTTTGAAGTGAACGCGCTGGATTACCTGCTCAAACCGGTGGATACCAAACGGCTGGCGGATGCCATCAATAAACTGCATGTTGCAGAGGAGAAGGAAGCCATGGCGCCTGCTATCAGCTCCAATCGCAGTTTGCTCAGTGAACATGACCAGGTTTTTGTAAAAGACGGAGAACGTTGCTGGTTTGTAAAACTGAGCGATATTCGCCTCTTCGAAAGCGTGGGCAACTATGCAAAAGTGTTCTTTGCCGGGAATAAACCTCTGATCCTGAAATCACTCAATGCACTTGAAGAAAGGCTGGATGAAAAAGTGTTTTTCAGGGCCAACCGGAAACATATTGTCAACCTGCGACTGATCGAAAAAATCGAACCCTATTTTAACGGTGGATTGCTGCTGGAGTTGAAAGGGGGAGAAAAAATTGAAGTGAGCAGAAGACAGACGGTGAAGTTTAAGGAGATGATGAGCCTGTGAGAGTTAAGAGTTAAGATTTAAGAATTAAGATTTAAGATTTGGATATGAAGTATACATGGATGTTGATTGCGCTGGGATTGGCGCTGCAGGTAAACGCACAGAAGAAAAATAGAAAAGATCCGGGTATTGATATCAAAGAAGTAAGCAGGATTGAAAAGACCCTGTCTGCCGATGATATGGAAGGCCGTCGGATTTTCACGCCGGGTATTGACAAAGCCGCCAATTTTATTGCTGCTGAATTTGAAAAAATCGGGCTGGAAAAACTCCCTGCTGGAAATAGTTACCTGCAGTCTTTCAAAATGCTGAAACCCAGTCAGCTGTCTGCTGCTGTTTCGTTGAACGGGAAAGCATTGGATGATAAAAGTTTTTTTGTGGTAACACCCAAAGAGAATCTTGTCATTACCGAAACATCCGGGTTTGAACTTGTTACAATCAAAGCGGGTGGCAATTTTATGCAGGAAGCCTATGGACATGTTTCTGCAGGTAAAAACAAAGTGGTAGTTGTGGATCCTTCCTATGCCTCCAATTTTAGCCGGCTTTCTTTTTTCAAACGACAGATGATGGAAGGAGGCGCTTCTACGGTGTTTGTTTTATCAGGAGAACCTGTGACTACCTATTCTGTAACAGCTAGTCACCGCTTTGAGGTTTCCAACCTGCACAATGTGGTAGGTGTATTACCAGGCAAATCCAAAAAGAACGAATATGTGATCTTCTCCGGACATTATGACCATCTTGGAATCGGAAAGCCGGTGAACGGCGATTCTATTTTTAATGGCGCCAATGACGATGCGGCCGGTACTACTGCTGTCATCATGCTGGCGAAGTATTTCAAGAAGCTGGGAAATAATGAACGTACGATTCTGTTTGCTGCCTTTACTGCCGAAGAAATGGGTGGTTATGGCGCTACATATTTCTCCCGCCAGTTCAATCCGGCTTCTGTGATGGCTATGTTCAATATTGAAATGATTGGTACGGAAAGCAAGTGGGGAATCAACTCTGCTTATATAACCGGGTACGAGAAATCCAGTATGGGAGAAATTATGAAAAAGAACCTGGAAGGAACCGGTTTTATCTTCCATCCGGATCCATATCCTGATCAGCAATTGTTTTATCGTTCCGATAATGCCACGCTTGCGCGATTGGGTGTTCCGGCACATACTATTTCCACTTCCAAAATGGACAGTGAAAAATATTACCATACGGTCGATGACGAATTTGAGACCCTGGACATGGAAAACATGACCCGTATCATCCGCGCCATCGCACTTAGTTCCCGCAGCATTGTTGCAGGAACGGATACGCCCAGCCGGGTGGATACCTCCAGTTTGCGGTAATGAAGAGAGTCCGGTTTACCATAGCGCTTGCCCTGTTTTCTTTCCTCGCTGTTCAGTTGGCTGCACAACCTGCTGCAGACAGCAGTGTACTGCTACGTGATATCCATGGCTGGATGAACTTCCTGACAGCAGATAGCATGAAAGGCAGGGTGGAAGGATCGGATCAGAACAGGCAGGTTACAGATAGCATCGCTGCTTACTTTGCGGAAATCGGATTAAAGCCTTACCTGTCGCAGGGATTTCTTCATACGTTTTACCAGGATACCAACGACAGCTCCATCACTACCAGTAATGTTATTGGCTTTATTGAAGGTTCGGAGAAACCGGATGAATTCATTCTGTTGTCGGCCCATCTCGATCATGTTCAGGTTGGCTATTATCACAAAACCGATAAAATTTATAACGGGGCCAACGACAATGCATCAGGCACTTCCGTGTTGATGGCCATTGCCCGGCAGCTGTCACTAACGGGCCCGCATAAACGTAGTATTATTTTCTGCGCGTTTAATGCAGAAGAAGCCGGACTGATTGGCTCTGCTGATTTTGCAGAAAAGCTGGAGCCACATCAGATCATTGCGGGTGTTAATCTTGAAATGCTGGGGTATCCGCAGTTTGGCAGGAACACCCTGATGATGACCGGCATGAAAGAATCGGACTTATACAAACTGTTTCGCAATCGTGCAGCAGATGCATCCATCCGGTTCAGGCGGGAGCGGGGAAATCTGTTTGAGCGGTCAGACAATTATTCATTGGCTAAAAAAGGTATACCTGCGCATACATTGATGGCAAGCGATGACCGGGAACCCTGTTATCACCGGCCCTGTGATGAATTAAAGCGTATGAACCTGCCTAATATGGCCAGTTTGGGTAAGGGAATCATTCTGTTGATTGAAGGCCTGCTGGATGGCTCGGAAACGCCTTCCCGGATTAGTTTGCGGGAGTACTGACAGCGTGCACGGCGGCACTCATTTCGCGGATCAGTCCCGGATCTTTTTCAATCGCATTTCCTACTACAATCAGATCTGCCCCGGCCCTGCAATTGCGGTAGGCTTTTTCAGGATCTGTTATACCTCCACCGATAATCAATGGAACGGTAATCTGAGACGCAACCGCGGCAATCATGGATTCACGGATAGGCGTTTTTGCACCACTGCCGGCATCCATATAAATAAGTTTCATGCCCAGCATTTCTCCGGCCAGCGCAGTACAGAGGGCAATTTCATTTTTATCGGATGGAATGGGACTGGCATTGCTGATATAGGAAACCGTAGTGGGAGCCCCGCCATCAATTACCATATAACCGGTACTCATGATTTCCAATCCGCTTTGGCGTACAAAAGGAGCACTGATTACATGTTGCCCAATCAGTAATTCCGGATTACGCCCGGAAATCAGCGAGAGATACAACAATGCATCTGCATACCGGGAAATCTGAGAAGGGCTGCCGGGAAAAAGAATAACCGGAATATCCGTCAGGGATTTGATGGCCTGGATACATTCATCCAGGTGATTGGAAATAACCAGGCTGCCGCCAACCAGCAGATAATCTACCCGGGCATCCAGGGCAAGTTGCACCAGGGCGGGGATTTCAGCGGGCCGGACTTTATCCGGATCGATCAGAACGGCAAATGATTTCTTTCTTGCCTGTTTGCTTTGTACTATCTGTTGGTAGATGCCTTCTTGCATTCAAAAGGTAATGGCTGTAGGCAAAAATGCATAAAAATGCTGGTATGCCCAATTGTGCTTAGAAGCGGGTATAGAGGGCCAGCTGAATTACGTGGTTATTAACAAATGCATCGGCACGGCCTTTTACATGCTGATTCAGGTAGCCCAGTTCAACATCAATTCCAGGCTGGAGGCGGTATCCGGCACTCAGCAACAACCGGTTTTGGTCAAAAACTTTTCCGTTTACAGGTGATTTATCCCCAAAATTCAGCATCACTTCGTTTTGTAGTCCGGCAAATAGTCCTTTTTTAAAGGGGAATTCCTGTTTCAGTGGAATTACGGACCGAAAAAAATACCGGAACCGGTTCGCATAGGTATTGCCTTCGGCTGATAATTTATAATTGTCGATAGATGGCTGCATCAGAAAACGTTGTTCCAGCCGGAAGCGGTGTGAGATCGTATTCTTTCCAAAAACAGGATGGGTATACAATGCCTGCTGCCAGATCCGGTGTTCCGGTAAATAACCGGTAACAGTGATGGGTTCATCTGCTGGTCCGCTTAGAAAAAAACTGCGTCTGTTGGCGATGTATCCATAACCAGCAGTGAGGGTAAGCCGGTCGTTGACTTTATAATTCAATCCGGGCCGAAGCAGGAGGGTACTCATAGTAGAATACCGATCGCCCGATCGCCATTGTCCGTCGAAATGCAGGCTGAACTTGTCATTGATTTTGGTAGTGGTAAATGCCGCGAGCCAGGTGGTATGGATGGTTTGCGCCTGTAAAACACAGGAACCTGTTAAAAGCAGCAGCATCAATATGGAAGTACGCATCATAGAACCCTAACTTTTTGAGGAGCCGGCAAGATAACAAAGGATTTTGTAGGGAACCACCAAATATTTTTTTCCTTCGACGGTGGATTTTGACGCAAATCCAGCAGGAACAAGCACAATGAAACTATCCCCAACCTTTATCCACATCGGTGGATATTTACGGGTCGGTTTTTAGATGTCAGGCAGTTATTTTCGTT